>CAZPEL010000001.1:0-46849 GCA_964585585.1 uncultured Gammaproteobacteria bacterium
CAAGATAGTGCACCTGAATGACGAAGAGTACAAATTCTTTCTTAGGATCATCCTGGAGATGGCCTTTAATCTTTATACCATGAAAAAGACCCAAAGGATCAAGAATTCCATAAGAAGGAATTCGAATTTAAAAGGAAGAGATTTTACGGCCCCGGAGTTTACCCACTTAGATGAGGCCACTATTTTTTATTTTCCGATAGATCTCTTCCGAATGTTGAATCGATCCAAGTTCGGCCACTTGTTGACCTCCTAACCCTACCCCCCCCTAAGGCCTTTGGCTTTAGGGGGATTGTTTTAAACTAAAACTTGTTGTCCTCTTTTTTCTTTTCTCCTAAAATTTAAAGTAAGTTTTTAAAGTCGACGATCTTATGAAGACAGCTTGGCAGATCGCCCGAAAAAATTTAGAGGCCTGTTTCCGGGAAAGGGGAATAATGGCCAGTGTGGACCATTTCAGTGATTTTTGGGCCCGGGATTCTTTTTATGCTTGTTGGGGTCTTTTGGAACTCGGAAGGTATGACAAGGTCAGGGAGAATTTACAATTATTTATTGACCATCAGAAAGAAAACGGGCACATACCCAGAAGAATAGATAGGTTTATCGTGCCCTTGAAATATTTGGGTCTTAAAATAAAAAGAAAGAAACTAAAGCCCAGGTACACCGGGGTGTATATCTATCCGGCCCTGGATGCCAACATCCTTTTTATCATTACTTTTTATAAATATCTCAAGGAGTCTGGAGATAAGGAATTTTTGCATCAAAATTTAAACCCCTTGTTAAGCGCTGTGGGCTGGCTGGAAAAGTACGAAAAGAGCACCTTGCTGGACGAGGGGCTATTCGCCAATTGGGCCGATATCATAATCAAGAAGGGCAAGGTTCTTTATACCAATATTTTATATACCGAAGCTCTGGACGATATTAGTAAGATGGGGAAGATGTTGGGCAGATCAAAATTCCAACAAAGGTTTGCCCAAAAAAGCGGAACCATTAAAGAGAAAATAAATCAGGAATATTGGAACGGCCGGTATTATATCGATTGGATCTACAGAAAGAGGAAGTTTGATTATTTTTCTACCGATGGCAATGTCCTGGCTATGCTGTTTGATGTTTCCAGTTCGGAGCAAAATCAAAAGATAATAGATTATATAGAGAAATATGAATTGGCCAAGTTGCCAATGAAGACCAACCATCCTTCCTATCCGGTTTGGCGAGTGAAGTTGATCATGCGGGTGGTCGGAGCCCCGGGTTACCAGAATAATTCCACCAGTTGGCTGTGGCTGGGCTGTATTTACGCCGTGGCCCTGCATAAGAACGGTTACAAGCAGAAGGCCCAAGAGATATTGGAGCGGATCTCGGAAAAGATCAAGGAATACAAAAAGGTCTATGAGATCTACGGTCCGGACGGCGTCCCTTACAAGGGCTGGTATTGGCGGAGTGCTTCTTCTTTTGCTTGGAGTTCCGGTTTGTATCTATGGATGTACAGAATCATCAAGGATAAATAAAAATTTGGGATAAAAGCTCTTTAAACCAAAAAAAGGAGGGAGAAAATGAGATTTACCGGAGAGGAAGAGTATTTTTTAAGAGGTGAAGTACACAGGATTGATGAGGATAAGGCAGTTATTCCAATAACAAGGAAAAGTATCAGACTGAAAAGCGAATATGAGAAAGAGGGGTATAATCTGGTCTGCCAGGTTGAGGATCTTGATACCTTGATAGACTTAGTGGAAAAGGAGAAAAAACAGAATTGCCCCTTTATCGGATCTTGTATTCAGCTTGCTTGTAGAAAAGATTGGGAGAATTTTATTTGTTCCGATGATTGCCCCTATAAGCACAACGGAGAAATTACCCGCCCTTTAGTCAGTCTGCAAAAACCGGAGATGAATGATGCTTACAATTATGCCCTGGATCCGGAATCGGACTGATCTTAAATTTTAAAAGCGCGTCCCAGCCGGCGCGCTTTTTAATATTGAGAAACCGGGAAAGTGTGATATAATTTTTAATAGAATTGTTTAAAATATTTTATGAATTTTTTGATTTGGGGAAAAATTTATTTGTCCGGGGCGGTCATCTTGGCCGGAGCCATTGTTGTAAACGCGATAGCTTATTATTTCAGTATCCCCACTTGGTATGACCTATTTCAGTTAGTGCCTCAAAAAGGTTTGGCCGAGGCCCTGGGAGGTTTGAGTCCGGGTTCGGTTCTGTTTTTATTTCTAGTTTATCCCTTTTTGTTGGGCTTATTGGCTTATTTCTGTTTTAAATTTATTTTATGAGCAAGATATTTTTATATCAGGGCGATATCACCCAAGTAAAAGCGGACGCGGTGGTTAATGCCGCCAACAGATCCCTTTTGGGCGGAGGCGGAGTTGACGGAGCTATTCATCGAGCCGCCGGCCCCGAGTTGAAAGAAGAATGCAGGAAATTGGGCGGTTGCCGGACCGGAGAGGCCAAAATAACCCAGGGTTATGACTTGCCCGCTTCTTATGTTATCCATACCGTGGGGCCGGTTTACGGCCGGGAGGACGGTCGGGAAGAAGAGTTATTGGCTTCCTGTTACAAGGAAAGCTTGAAATTGGCCGAAAGATACGGACTGAAAAGTATTGCTTTCCCCGGCCTGTCAACCGGAGCTTTTGCTTATCCCAAAAGAAAAGCTTTTCGAGTGGCCGTAAGGACGATCAAGGATTTTTTGGACCGGGAGGCCTCCGCTGTGGAAAAAGTGATCTTGGTTGCTTTTACCGCTGAAGATATAGCCATATATAAAGAGATCCTGGAAAATGAGTAACAAAATAAGAAAACTTTTGGAAAAATTCAATAAGCTGGATCTGCCGCGGGACCAGTATGTTATTTTTGGCAGCGGACCCTTGGCCATTAGAGGGATAAGAGAGGGGAGGGATCTGGATGTTATTGTCTATGATGAATTGTTTGCCGAATTGAAAAAGAGATATCGCCACGAGAGTGAATATAAGGACAAGATAGTTTTAGAAGGCGGGGACATAGAAATATTTCCAGCCCGAAAATCCTATGTGGACAAAGCGGAGGAGGCCATAGAAAAAGCTGATGCGATCGAGGGGTATCGGTTCATGAATTTGAAGGATCTGATCCGATGGAAGAACAAATTGAGCCGCCCCAAGGATCATCGGGATATAGAGATGATCAAAGATTATTTAAAAAAATATAATTTTTAATTTTAAAGTTATGAAAAAAGGCAAAAGATCATTGGTTCTTTTGGTAATGATCACCCTGTTCGCTTTTTTGGCTTTTCCGGTCAGCGCCGCTGATTTCCGGATCGGAGATAGCCAGAGCGGGAATGTAACCGTAAGTGAAGGGGAGGAGCTGAGCAATTTGTATGTAGCCGGCAATATGATCTCGATCAACGGATCGGTGAACGACGATCTGGTCGGGGCCGGTAATACAGTGCTTGTCAAAAAAAATATTCAGGACGATCTCTGGATCGGCGGCGGAACTGTTACCGTCCAGGGCGATGTGGGCGGAAGTATCAGAGCGGCTGGAGGCAATGTGGTGGTCGATGGTAAAGTAGCCCGGGATATTTTGGTGGCCGCAGGGAATATAACCCTAAGCGATTCTGCCAGTGTTGACGGTGATGTTTGGGTAGCCGGAGGAGTGGTCCAGATAGATTCTGATGTCCGGGGCGACCTGAAAGTGGCCGGCGGGCAAGTGGTTTTGAACGGGCCGGTGTCCGGAGAAGTTCAGGTTCGGGCCGATGAAAATCTTCGATTAACCGATCGGGCCCGGATCGGCGGCGATTTACGTTATAAATCGCCTCAAGAGGCCGATATAGCGGAAGGAGCTACTATTGAAGGCGAGGTTGACTTCCAGAAAAAAGAGGTCGCCAGAACTATGTTACCCGGTTTCTTAAGCGGGTTTGATGATTTCTTTAGTTGGGGTAATTTAATGAAGATGTTGATGATGATAGTGGTTGGATTGATCTTGGTTTATTTATTCAAAAAATCTACCCGCACCTTCTTGAAGGAGGGGACCGGACACTATTGGAAGAATTTGGGCCTGGGTTTGGCCGCCCTGATCCTGGTTCCGATAGTTTTTTTACTGTTGATATTCACTGTTATCGGTAGTTGGTTGGCGGTCTTGTTACTGTTGGCGCATATTTTTGTTTTCTTACTTTCCCTGGTAGTCGCTGCCATTATTTTGGGCAGTTGGCTGTTGCGGAAGATAGGTAAAAAGGATAATTATCCCTTGGACTGGAAGGTGGTGGTTGTAGGGGTGGTACTCATGAGTTTGATCTCGGCCTTGCCTGTTGTGGGATGGTTGGCTTGTTTCTTGTTGATATTGCTTGCCCTGGGTTCCATTTATAGTGCCACTTTTAAAAGTTTTTGGTTGAAGTAAAAGAATTTTTTCTTTTTTAAAACCGCCGGTCTTCGGATCGGCGGTTTTTTATTGAGAGGAAAATGAACACTTCCTCCGTCTTAATTAATAGGGTATTTAATTATTAAGATCAAAGCTATGAACAATAAAGGAGTAAAAATCTTTTCTTATGCTTTATATCTGCTGGCGGGCATGGCCGTGGTGGTCACTTTAACGGTTCTTTTTATGTCACAGTATCAAGTGGAGGCCCAAATGGGCCAAGATCAAATGGAGGGGGTTAGTCGGGATAGATTTATGCAGGTTCAGGGAAGCCGATTTGACATGATGGTCAACAACGGCATGAATCCGGGAGAGTTAATGGGCCGGGGCAGTATGAGCCGGCAGGATTTTATAAATCTGCAAGGGGATCTATATGGGGTAATGGAGGAATATGATATACATCCGGCCACTATCATGGGCGGCTGTCCGGTTCTAATGGGGGGAATGATGCTTTCTCCGTGGTGCACCTCCTCCCAGATGGAGTCGAGCTCTCTCGAGAGGGAAATGGGAGAACAAAGCGCCACCAGCTCCAGCCAAGAGGAAGTGGAAACCAGGTTAAGACAGCAAGAGCAATTGCGGGAGATGATAGAACAAAACATAATGGAAGCGGAACAAGCCAATAAGTAGCAGGGTTTTAAAGCGGAAGAGGGTTAAAAAAAGCCGCTGTTTGGAAGCGGCTTTTGTATTTAAAACAATTAAACAATCAAAAAATCATTGTTCGGATCCATTATTATTGTTTTTTGCTTGCGGATCATCTTTTTGATCTTCTTTCATAACCTTAACTATATTTTCCTTAACTTTTCTTTTACGGTGCCTGGGTAGGAGGGATCTGTTTTGCCCTACTTTTTTTAATGTTTTTAGAAAATTCAGCATTTTTTGTTTTACTGCTTATTCCTTATTTTTTTGATCCTCCTTTTGGCCCGGTCTATAGTGGCTGATACATTCTTGGGCGTGGTATTAAGGACTTTAGCTATTTCCTTGGGAGGCATTTCTTCCAGGTATCTAAAAATTATAACATCTTGGTACTTATTCGGCAATAAGGAAATGGTTTGGTATACATCCTTGATGTCTTCTTGGGTTTCGTTTATTGTTTCTTGATCCACTGACAGGTGTTTTAGGTTCTGTTTTTTTTGCCAGGCCTCTTCCAGGGGCTCTTCTCTTTTGTTCTTGGTGGCCCGTTTTCTGTAATGGTCTATAAGCAGATTTCGAGAAACCCGAAATAGAAAAGACCTGATGTCTTGTATTTCTTTATCTCGGAGTAAGTATTTCCAAACTTTTATAAAGGTCTCCTGAAGGATGTCCTCCGCCTGCTCCGGCGACCGAATTCGCAATAAACAATAACGATAAATTTGATCGGCGTATTGATCGTACGCGGCGCATAAGTAGTTTTGTTTTTGTTCGATATTGTTCTTCATAGGATCCCCACTTAAGTGCGTAGTCACCGATATTTTTTAAAATTATTATTGTTTTTTGGCCTCCAGCTTTATGAATAACTTGAGTTTTTCCCAAGGTTTGAAAATAAAGTTTTGGAGTGGGGATTGGGTTGTGAAACAGCTTTGGCTAAGATTGGTTTTATTTGGTCTTGACCTTTATTATTTGGCTAATTTTAAGTATTTTTGGGTCCGACTTGACAAGCTTGGGGTTTGGGGGTACACTCGGTTTCAACTTTGTTCCTGCGGGTCGATCTCCAGGTGTTTTTTAAATCCTTGTCAGGGTGGTAAGCAAAGCTTTATTATGACTTCGATCCTCTTGTGATCGGATTAAACAGTAACATATAATCCATAAAAATGCAACTATGACTTCCAAGAAACCAAATCCCGAACTTAGTTTCTCTAAGTTTGCTTATTTGTTCTTGTTCTTTCTAATTATTTCGCTCTTTGCCGTCTTTACTCCCTTGGTTTTTTCCGGCGATCCGGACCGGGAGCTGGCCGGGATCATGCCCCTGGATAAACAAGAAAGCGTATTTGAGCGGAGCGGGGATAGGAGTAACCTTGATCCGATTGAATTGGCCTCGATCGAAAAACGTGATTGTGTGGGGCGGGTCGAGGAACATTCGGTTTCCGATCCGGCGGGTCAAGCTATTTTGGTTCTGCAAAAGCACCAGCACCCCGGCAGTGATTCCGGGGATAAGATCAATGATGCGGCCCGGCAAACCCAGGAGCAGATCCTGGATATCGTTTCCACTCTTCATAATAAGAAGGGGGTGGATATTATAATGAATGAAGGAATTGTTTACGGACAAGGGGCTCAGGAAAAAATGAATGAGGTTTCCCGGGAAATAGAACTGCGGAACAAATTTGCTTCGGCTTTGGATAAGTTAAAAGGAGCGGAGAGTAGTAGTTTGGGAATAATGGATAGCTTGGCACAGAGTGGGAAAGAATTTTTGGACCGGATGGACCGAGCTATTATCCTGGAGGGAGCTCCTTATGTTTTAAAGGCCCAAGAAAAGGATGATGACCTTAGACTGTATGGAGCGGAGAATCGAGAGACCCGACAGAAGTCGGCTCAAATAGTCAGGAAGTATGTTTATCTTCAGGATGCCCAGAATAGGAACGGAGGTTCTTCCGGGATTCTGGAGATGCTTTCCCGGAAGAAAAGCGCGGAACTGGGTCAATCCTTTTCCCTGAAATCCTTGTTAGAGGCCCAGAGTTCCCGGGGCGCTTCCGGTATGGAGCAGGAATTGAAATTGGCTCGAAGATTGTGTTCTTTTTTAGGTAGTAAAGAAGCGGAAGAGGCCATTATAAATTTGAACCGAGTTTATGAAAAGATCAATAATTTTAAGTCCGGGAATGGTGATCAAGAGGAAAAGGATCTGCCCAGTAGAAGTGACAATCCTTATCTCTCCAGGTCCCCTCAGGAATTACAGGAGCTGATGGCTGAAACCGAGAGGCAAATGGAGGACTGGGTGATCGAACAGAGGAATGTGGATACGGCCGAGAATTTTCTTCGGGTCATAAAGCAGAGCAAGGAGAATGCGGGTATCATTCAATTCGGGGCCGGACACAAGGAGGGTTTGATCCAGGAATTAAAAAAGAGGAATATTTCGGTAACCGTTATTACTCCGTCCCGGGTAGTAAAGGCCAATAAATAGTTGCCTTATATATCAAGGGAGGTGAAGCCCAGCCCTTTCGGGGTAAGCTTTCACCTCCCTTTTAGCCTTTGTTGCAACATATTTAAACTTTCTTAAGGTTTATTAGTTGAACAGTTTATCCAGGATGATAAGATCACCCAAGTTTTTGGCATCAGTGCCGTTGCTCGGGATGGTCAATACTTGTCCCGGATAGATCAAATTGGCATCAGCGATATTATTGGCTTGGGCTATTTCCGGATAGCGGTTGGCATCTCCCAGAGTTTCCAGGGCTATGGCCGACAAAGTGTCGCCGGACTGTACGCTAACCTCTTGGCCGCTGCTACTAAAGACGCCGCCGTTCTGGTTAAAAAGCTCATCCAGTATGAACAGGTCGCCCAGGTCATTGCCTCCTCCGCCCATTAGGCCGTCACCGTCACCGAAAAGTTCATTTAGTATGAACAGGTCGCCCAGATTTCTGTTGCCATTACCGTTAAAGATGCCGTTGCTATCGCCGAACAATTGGTCCAGCACAAACAGGTCACCCAGGTCGTTGCCGTCTCCGTTAAAGATTCCACCGTCACCGTCACCGAAAAGTTCGTTTAGTATAAACAAGTCTCCCAGGTTGTTTCCATTGCCATTGAAGACACCGTCCCCGTTACCGAATAATTGGTCCAGCACAAACAGGTCACCCAGGTCACTGTTATTTCCGTCCAGTATACTGGCTTGGGCGGCCGAGGTCGGTAAAGCTACCATACCCACAGCTAAGGCCACAACAGCAAATATCGCTATGATCTTGGTTTTTATTTTGGACATATGTTTAATTCCTTTTAAGTTTATTAGCAATTAAAAGTTTTCTCTGTTTCGACCTTTAACTGCTTTTCTTGCCCCTGCTTTTCCTATATGATTTTACAAGAAAAGCAGTGGAACAGAGAAATACTTTTAAATTCCGAGGGTTTTCGGGTGTAGAACGGATCTCAGGTTACCTACCCCGGATAACCAGGGACCTTCTACCCCTTTAATATTTAGATTACAAATAATCTAGTTACCCTCATTAAATAAGACGCAGTCGGAGCTCGATTTACTCCCGGTTTGGGATTTGATTTTATTTACATACCGCCATCGAAGTTATAAGATGTTAGTAGAGTAAAACGATCTCCAATGAGAATAATTAAAGACAAATTTTGGATACCGATCGTGGTCCTACTGGTGTTTTTACAAGTGACCGCGACAGTTTTTTATTACAGCAGTAAACCGGACTCCAAAGAGGGGGTAAGGCGGGGCGGAAAAATGGAGGTGAAATTTTCCTCGAAAGATGAGTCCCGGAGTGAACCACCGATCGCTGCGGATAAAAAAGACGAGGAGAAACCAAAAGAGAATAAAAACAGCCAAAAAGATCCCTGTCTGGAGTTTTTGTTTTTCGGAGACATGATGTTGGACCGCAATGTGGGAGCCAAAATAAAAGATCGGGGCTTGGATCATATCTTTGGCGGTATAGCTACTTCCGGGAATGAATTGTTCCGGGGCAAGGATATAATCGGAGCTAATTTGGAAGGGGCGGTTACCCGGTCCGGCCGTCATTATCCACCCCGTAATTCCTATGATTTTGCCTTTGCCCCCAAGTTAATAAAGAAAGTCGGTGGTTACGGTTTTAATTTTTTTAATATCGCCAACAACCATTTGGCTGATCAGGGTGAAAAAGGTATTAGGGAAACCAGGGACAATCTTTCGGAATTGGGGCTTGATTTTGTTGGTTGCCGGGACGGTCGAGTGGATGATTGCAGTTTAAGGACAAAAGATGTCCGGGGACGGGAAATAACTTTTTTGGGTTTGAGTATGGTTTATAGTAGCTTGGACCGGGACAAGGTGGCGGATCTGGTTTCGAACGCTTCTTCCAGCGACCTGGTGGTGGCCCAGGTTCATTGGGGAGTGGAATACGAGCATGAATTCAATCGAGTCCAAAGAAATTTTGCTCATTTATTAGTGGATAATGGCGTGGATGTTGTTATCGGCCACCACCCTCATGTGGTGCAAGGTATGGAGATATATAAAAACAGCCCGATCTTTTATTCCTTGGGTAATTTTGTTTTTGATCAATATTTCTCCCGGGCCACCCAAGAGGGTTTGGCCGTGGCCATAAGCATCCAGGACGAAGAAATGATCTTGGATCTGCATCCTTTGGTGTCGGAATCAAGTCGGGTTTTACCAATTCCGGCCGAGGAGAAGGAAAACAAATTTTTCGTCCGTTTTTTAGACTGGAGCGATCCGGAAATAAAAGAGAAGATGCGCTCGGGCAAAATCCGTTTGGAAAGATAATTTTATTTGTATAAAAAATTTGTACAGTATATCCAAGAAGAAAAAAGTAATCTCGCTTCAGGGTGGAATGGCCGTGGGTAAAATCACTTTGGCCAAAAATTATAACCGGAAGTAGAAGTTCTTTTATTCAATATTTGAAAAAGCTTTATCAACTGGAAAAGTAGTGGTTCAAGAATTTTGATAATTTGGTAACAGTGGATGTGGATAAGCTCGATCCGAGGTAAGTAGGAGACAGGGTGGTCTTGTTGTTTCAGGAATGGGGGTTACCGGCTTAAATAATTCCCAGGTGATCCGGATCGGTATTATGGTGGTTGGGGTGGCTGTTTTATGTTATAATAAAAATATAAGATATTTTTAATCATTTACCCGGGTCTATGGGATCTGTTTTTGTTAACATAAGCATTATATTGAGCATAGCTATCGGGGTTGCTTTTGTGGTCAGACTTTTACGACAGCCCCTGATCATCTCCTATCTTTTTACCGGGATCATTTGCGGTCCTCTTTTTTTGAATTTAATAAATACAAAGCAGGAATTTTTTGATATATTTGCCGAATTCGGGGTAGTTTTATTGTTGTTTTTGGTGGGCTTGAATTTGAATATCAGTTATTTGAGAAAGATCGGCAAAGTAGCGGTCGTGACCGGAGTATCCCAGGTGATATTCACTTCTTCCTTGGGATTTTTAATACTTTGGGCTTTTGGTTTTTCCGTATGGTCGTCCTTGTTTCTGGCCATATCCATTACTTTTTCCAGTACCATTATAATAACCAAACTTCTGTCCGATAAAGGCGACATTAGGAGTGTTTACGGCAGATATACGGTCGGCTTGATGTTGGTCCAAGATGTAGTGGCCGTGGTGATAATGATACTTTTGCCGGCTTTGCGTTTTGGGGACGCTTTTGCCGTTTCCTTGGTTCTTTTGATCCTAAAAAGTTTGTTCTTCTTGGCCGGGGTGTATGTGGTGACCAGGATGCTTTTGCCCATAGTTTTGAATAAAGTGGCTGAATCCGAGGAATTCCTTTTGATATTTGCCTTGGCTTGGTGTTTTACGATCTCCGGCCTAGCCGAGTGGTTAGGGCTTTCCTTAGAGGTCGGGGCTATTGTAGCCGGATTATCCCTGGCCGCCTCCCCCTACCAACTGGAGATAGGAAGTAGAGTCAGGCCCTTGCGGGATTTCTTTATTGTTCTTTTCTTTGTTATTTTGGGCAGTGAAATGAGTTTGGGCCATATCCAGGAGGTGTTCTGGCCCGGTTTGGCCATTTCGGCCTTTATTTTAGTCGGCAACCCCCTGATCCTTTATACGGTTTTTAGATTGATGAGATTCACCAGGAAGAACAGCTTTTTATCCGGTCTGACCGCCGCTCAGGTAAGTGAGTTCGGTTTTGTCTTTTTGTTTGTGTCCCAAGGTATGGGTTTGGTGGGCAATCAAGAGATATCCTTATTCACTTTAGCCGCTCTGATCACTATCTTTTTATCTTCTTATTTGATACCCTACAACCGGCAAATATTTTCCCGGATCGAGCCCTGGTTTGTTAAGTTGGCCGGTCGGGACCGGATGGTTTCGGTCAAGGAAAAGGATGATTCCGGGTATGAGGTTTTGGTCTTTGGTTATCACCGTTTGGGCTGGAAGATCTGTGATTCCCTCCAAAAGACCGGACATTCCTTTGCTGTGGTTGATTTTGATCCGGTGGCCATTGAAAAATTAAAGAAAAGGGATATACCCTATTATTTCGGTGACGCTTCGGATGTGGATTTCTTGACTGAAGTTTTTTCCCAAAAAACCAAGATGGTCATATCCACCCTGCCCGAATTCGACGATCAAGTGATCTTAGTGCGCCAATTAAGGAACATAAACCAAAAAGCTGTTTTTATAGGCAATTTATCTCATGTTAAATTCCTGAATATTTTATACGAAGAAGGAGCGGATTTCGTGATCATACCCCACTTGTTGGCCGGAAGCTGGATGGCCGAGCTTATTGAGACCAAGAAATGCAACCGCCATACTTTTAGGAGTTTACGGAGCAAGCAAAAACAGGAAATGAGATTAAGATGCACCCTGGGGCATTAAAAGGGGAGTAATTAATTTATTTATTGGTAATATTTTAAATTATGCCTGTTATTGATCTGGCGTTAATATTGATTTGGGCCGGATTCGTTTTTTACGGATTATTTTTCGGCCTGATAAGGACTTTGGGTTCCCTGCTGGGGATGGTGGCCGGCGCTTGGGCGGCCGCCCTTTTTTATTTGGACCTCTTCAATCTTATCGGCTCTTGGTTTGGTGGTTTGGAGAACTTGGGGAAAATAATCTGTTTTTTGGTGGTTTTTGTTGTGGCCAATCGAGTGGTGGGTTTGGTCTTTGTCATTTTGGACAAAGTTTTTAATATTTTTTCCATTATTCCTTTTTTCAAGCTTTTGAATCGACTGGGGGGCGCCGCTTTGGGCTTTTTGGAGGGAGCTTTGCTTTTGGGGATATTCGTTTATTTGGCGGTGGAATACCTGTCCTTAAATACTTGGCTGCCCTGGGGGGTGAGCCAGTCCGTGGTAGTACCTTATCTGGTCAAGCTGATCAAGATATTGGTGCCCTTCTTTTCCCGGGCTTTAGAGAGTTATTTATAAGGTTTTTATAAATGAAGATAATAAAAATACCCGATTTTCAATATAAAAAAGAAGACATAGAAAAGGTAGCCCGATGTTTTATTCACGGCGGTGTAGTGGTCTATCCGACCGATACGGTTTACGGAATCGGATGTCTGGCCACAAAGCCGGAGCCGATAGAAAGGATCTATACCATCAAACAAAGGAGCGGGGACAAGCCGCTTTTAGTTTTGGTCAGTGATCTGGATATGGCTCAAGATTATTTCCGAATAAGCAAGGAACAAAGGGATCATATCCAAGAACATTGGCCCGGAGCGGTTTCTTTTTTATTGTCTTCCCGGGGGAATTTAGTCCAGCACTCCCCGGAGGGTTTGGTGGTTCGTTTGCCTAAAAATGAATTTCTTATTAGAATGATAAAAAGAGTGGGTGCTCCTATCACTTCCACCAGCTTGAATATAAGCGGCCAGGGAGTGGCCCGGGATCCGGATAAAGCCGATTTTATTAGAGATAATTCGTCCATAGACATGGTAGTTGACGCCGGCCCTTTGTCCGGACAGCCATCGAGAATTGTGGATATTAGGGATATGAAAAATAAAAAAATTTTAAGATAATTATTATATGATCAGACAAAAAAATTCGAATTTATTTGCCAGAATTTCCATGGTGGTTTTGGTTTTGATATTGATATTGGTCAGTTTCGGAGCCGGTTTGTATTTGCCGGGAAAAATGGAAGTAATGGAGGATCTGGCCAAAAGTGAGGCCATGTATGCCGGCAAGATCCTGGGTAAGTATTCCGAACCGGAAAAAGGGGCGTTGGAGCAGAACATTAATTTTGATCTTTATTGGGATGTTTGGAATACTTTAAAGGATGAGTATGTGGAAGGAGACAATATCAGCGATAAGAAGCTTTTCTATGGATCCCTGGAGGGGATGGTAAATGCCCTGGACGACCCTCATACCACCTTTTTGGACCCTCAAGAGTCCCAGAATTTCCAGAAAAGTATGTCCGGTCAATTCGAGGGCATAGGAGCCGAGGTAAGCATGAAAAAGGATATATTAACAGTAGTAGCCCCCTTGGACGGCACTCCGGCGGACAGGGCGGGGCTTAAGGCCGGAGACAAGATCCTGGAGGTCAATGGAAGTTCTACTGAGAGTATGAGTTTGGATGAGGCCGTTAGCCGCATCCGGGGAGAAGAAGGAACTGACGTGGTTTTGACCGTGTTTAACGAAGATATGGAAGAGCCCCGAGATGTAACCATAACCCGAGGAGTGATCGAGGTAAAAAGCGTGGAGACGGAGCTAAAGAATAACGGTATATTTGTTATCGAGGTTAAGGATTTCAATAATGATACTCTGCGTCTATTCAACAAGGCGATAGAGGAGGCCCACGAAAGAGGAGCTCAAGGGATCATTCTGGACCTGAGGAACAATCCCGGCGGATATCTGGATACCGCCGTAGAAGTGGCCAGTGCTTGGGTGGAAGACGGGCCGGTAGTGATAGAGAAATTCAGCGAGGAAAAGAAAAAGGAATACGAGGCCAGAGGAAAAGCCGAGTTAAAGGATTACCCGACTGTGGTTTTAGTGAATCGGGGTAGCGCTTCCGCATCCGAGATCGTGGCCGGAGCCCTACAGGATTACGAGGAGGCCGTAGTGGTGGGAGAGCAGACCTTTGGCAAGGGGTCAGTGCAAAGTTTAGTTCCCTTAAAAGAGGGATCTTCCCTGAAAGTGACTGTGGCTGAATGGCTTACTCCGGACGGAGAAACTATTAGTGAACAAGGAGTAACCCCGGAGAAGAAAGTGGAATTGAGTTTAGAGGATTACAACAATAACAAGACGCCGCAAATGGATACGGCCATAGAGATATTGGAAAAAATGATCCAGGGCGAAGAGCTAAACCTGGATAAAGACCAGACCGGTACCACCACTGAGGAGACAACAAAACAAAATAAATAAAGTCAAAATGCAGAATAATAGAAAAGGATCTCGGTTTTGATATTGTGCATTTTGGGCATGGGGATTAATTATGGCAGACAAAAAACATTTTCAGAAAGACCACACCAAGTATATTTTTGTGGTGGGAGGAGTTATGTCCGGTGTTGGAAAGGGAGTTACTTGCGCTTCTATTGGCGCCATTTTGGAGGGCAGGGGATACGGTGTTAGCGCTATTAAGATCGATCCTTATATCAATGTTGATGCCGGAACTATGAATCCGGTGGAACACGGAGAGGTCTTTGTAACCGAGGATGGGGATGAAACTGACCAGGACATCGGTAATTACGAAAGATTCCTGAACAAAAATATATTTCGAGAGAATTATATGACCACCGGCCGAGTTTATCAGAGCGTGATCCAAAAAGAAAGAAACTTGGATTACGGCGGTAAATGCGTGGAAGTGGTTCCTCATATTCCCATAGAGATCCGGGACAGGATACACAAGGCAGTGGAAAAAACGGAGTCGGAAATAATGATAATAGAGATCGGTGGCACAGTGGGCGAATATCAGAATGTTTTATTCCTGGAGGCGGCCAGAATGATGAAACTTTATAATCCGGACAATGTTTTGTTTGTCATGGTGAGTTACCTTCCCATACCCCAAAAGGTGGGCGAGATGAAGACCAAGCCCACTCAACACGCTATCAGAACCCTGAATTCCTCCGGAATCCAACCCAATTTTGTTATCGCCCGGAGTGAGGAGGAAGTGGATGACCCCAGAAGGAAGAAAATAGCCGTTAATTGTAATATAGATAAGGAGGACGTGGTCTCGGCCCCGGACATAGATTCCATTTACGAGATACCCCTTAATTTTGAAAAGGATAGATTGGGGGATAGGATATTGGAAAAATTCAACCTCAAAAGAAAGAAAAGAGACCTGGAGGAGTGGAAGAAAATGGTCGAAGCCAGCAGAAGCGCCAAAAAGGAGGTGGATATAGGGATTGTGGGGAAGTATTTTTCTACCGGAGATTTTTGTTTATCCGATTCTTATATTTCCGTGATAGAGGCCATAAAACATGCTTGTACCGATAATAAGTGCAAACCGAAGTTGCATTGGATCAATTCCGAGGATATAGAGAATAAAAAGAAGAATTTAAAAAAATATGACGGAATCATTGTTCCCCAGGGTTGGGGTTCCCGGGGATCCGAGGGTAAGATAGCTACCATCAAATATTGCCGGGAGAAAAAGATACCTTATTTCGGACTTTGTTACGGCATGCAGATGGCCGTGATCGAGTTCGCTCGCAATGTCTGCGGGTTCCAGAACGCCAACTCCGCGGAAGTGGATCCGGACACTCCTCATTCGGTTATACACATAATGCCGGACCAGGCGGATGTGATAGCTAATGGCCAGTACGGCGGAACTATCAGACTGGGCGGTTGGCCCTGTAAATTGGTTCCAGGAACTCGTTTGGCCCGGGCTTATCACAAAAAAACCAAGGATTGGACCGTTTCGGAAAGGCACAGGCATAGATATGAGTTCAATAATGATTATCGGGAAGAGTTGGAGAAAAAGGGTTTGAAGATAGCCGGGACCTCCCCGGACGGTAAAATAGTAGAGGCCATCGAGATAAGCGATCACCCCTTCTTTGTCGGAACCCAGTTCCATCCCGAGTATATCTCCAGACCTTTAAGACCCCATCCTTTGTTCGTGGAGTTTGTTAAAACTTGCTTGAAGCTTCGTAATAATAAATAAAAATAATTTTATGCCCGAGGAAAACAAAAAAGGATCCCGAGGCAAAACTCTACTTACTGTTTTTATCACTTTTATTTTGACCGTGATCCTGGTTTTGGGTGGTTTGGGTTTATATATTTGGAAGGCCAACCCCCTTAACATTCAAGCTTGTTTGATATCCGGGGCCTTGAATTCAGTCGGGAGCCAAAATTCGAGTCAGGATTCCCAAAACAGCCAAACTTCGGACACGGACAAACATCCCTTGTTGAATGCGGACCAGGAACAGCAGTTACAAGAGGCCGGCGTGGATGTGGGGAGTTTGCCCCAGGAGATATCTCCGGAAGCGGAAAAATGTTTTGAGGATAAATTGGGAGAGGATCGAGTGGAGGAAATAAAGAACGGAGCTACGCCCACCACTTTGGAAATAATGAAGGCCGGCTCCTGTTTTTGATATTTTTTGGTTTAAGTGTAAATCATAAACAGCAATTCAAGAAAGGAGGTAAAGCTCTTTAAAACCGAATTTTTCGATTAATGGGTAGATATTTTAGAAAGGAGGTCTCCCATGCCTAAGATGTTTGTTTTGGATACCAATGTTATCCTAAATGAGGGTAATTGCGTAGAAAGTTTTGATGAGCATGATGTGGTCATTCCGGTGTCCGTATTAGAGGAGCTGGACAGCTTTAAGTCCGGCAGCGATACCATCAATTATAATGCCAGAGATTTTTTGCGTTCCCTGGATGAGATAAGCGACAATAAGCTCTTTGACGGCGGTATAGATATAGGCCCGGGAAAAGGAAAACTTAAAGTGGTCTTGGAGCAACAGACCCAACAAGTGATCAAGGATAATTTTCCCAGTTCCAAAGTCGATCATCGGATCCTTAATACCGCCCTTTATCTCCAGAAAGACAATCCGGGCAAGGAAGTTGTCCTTATATCCAAGGATACCAATTTGAAGATGAAGGCCAGGGCCGTGGGTTTAAAAGCGGAGAATTTAACCTCAGACCAGATCAAGAATGTGGACAACCTTTATCGGGGGGTCCGATACGAAGAAGGCGTGCCCGCGGAGGTTATAGATTTGCTTTACCGAAAACCCTATGAGATAGGATTGGACCTGTTTCATAAAGAAGAATGGATGGCCAATGAATTTTTGGTCTTAAGGAACGGCAAAAAATCGGCGTTAGCTCGATACGTGGCCGGTCGGGATGTTGTTAGTAGGGTGAAAAAGGATATTTACACCTATATTGACCCCCAAAACGCCGAACAGGCCTTTGCTATGAACGCTTTGGTGGATCCGGGTATCTCTTTGGTTACTTTGACCGGCAAGCCGGGTACGGGTAAAACTTTGTTGAGTTTGGCTGCGGCCATGGAAGTTAAGAGCAATTATCGCCAGATCTTTGTGGCCAGACCCAATGTTCCCTTGAGTAATCGGGATATGGGCTACCTGCCCGGAGACATTCAGGAGAAAATGGATCCTTATATGCAGCCCATAGAGGATAATTTGGCCCTGATCCAGGAGTTAGCCGGCAACAAGATCAATGGTAATGGCAAGCCCTTGGATATACAGGACATGAAGGCCAAGGGTAAGATAGTGATGTCGCCCCTTTCTTATATCCGCGGCAGAAGTTTGAACAAGATCCTCTTTATTGTGGATGAAGCCCAGAATTTGACCCGGCATGACATTAAAACCATTGCCACCCGAGCCGGCCAGAACACTAAAGTGGTCTTTACCGGAGATATTCATCAGATAGACCATCCTTATCTGGACAGTCGATCCAACGGAGTCAGCCACATCATCGAGAGCTTTAAGGACCAAAATATTTTTGCCCATGTGAACATGGAAAGGGGGGAGAGAAGCGAATTGGCCAATTTGGCCGCAGAGCTTTTGTAGAATTTTTTTAATCTCAAAGGGCTTATTGCAAAATAAGCCCTTTTATTGTGTTCAGCATAAAAAAAGGAGGCCTCATAGAGGCCCCCGGGGGAAGGAGAGAATTTAGGCGCAAATTCGGTTTTTTTTGTGCAGGGGGTAGGACTTAGGCAGAATAATATCTGCCTGGGCCAGAAGAAAGCGGTAGGGGTATTCCAGATTTTTAGTGACTTTACTGTGTTTTAAAAAGTGTCTCAATGTGGGACAGCCGGCTTGCTTAAATTTGGCGTTCATTTCCTCCAGGGTTACAGCACGATCTAGTTGTAATGAGTGCCATTTGACCAATAGGGTTACAAACCGGATAAAACCGGTGCTTAAAAATTCATCTTGAAAGATTTCTGTCCAGAGAGACCTGGTTTTTAGGGGTAGCTTGATCTTGTGATCCGGAATAATGGAATCTATTACCTCTTCGGCCCCCTCAATATTTCGGAGGGCAGGAAAACGGTAAACCAGATCATAAAAAGGACTGTTCTTTTTTTTCTCTACCATTTTTTCTCTCCTTTGACTATTTTTTTTGTTCTAAAGAGCAATTGCGGTAAAAATTCAATAATAAATTTATATCAATTTTCTTCTGATCCGTCAATATTTGAAATTCTTTGTAGATAAGGGTAGAATAAAGAGAGAGGTAAATAATTTAAGCTAAATATCTATGACCATAAAAATAGGTGTTTCCGGTAATAGGGGTAGTTTTTCAGAGGAAGCGGCCCAATATTATTGCCAGGAAGAGAAAATAGAGGATTTTGACCTTTCCTACTTGGAGAATGTTTCCAATGTTTTGGAGTCCTTGAGCAAAAAAGATATAGACAGGGGCATTTTCCCCATAGAAAATTCCAATGGCGGCATAGTTTACGAAGCGGTTCAAGCCATGAGCAAGTATAAATTTCAGATCGACAAGATATTCGAGATCGATATCAAAATGAATCTTTTAGTTGGGCCCGGGGTTAATGCTCAACAAATAAGGCAAATAGTTTCCCATCCGCAGGCCTTAAAACAGTGCCGAATGTATCTAAAACGTCGATGGCCGGAAACCGAATTGAAGGAATATTCGGACACGGCCGGAGCCGCTCGCGACCTTAGTCAAGGGGTGTTGCCCCCGGATTCGGCGGTTATCTCACCGCGGATCTGCGCGGAATTGTATGAATTGGAATTATTAGAGGAGGGGATACAGGATTTGAAATTCAATTTTACTACTTTTATAACAGCTTCTAATTATGCCCAAGAGTAAAAACCAAACCAAGATCGGCATCATAGGCCTGGGTAATTTTGGCCTTCTTATGGCCGCGGTTTTGAACGAAAATTTCCAGGTTCAAGTTTATAATCACGCCAAAGACCTGGATATATCCCAAAAAGCCAAGGACGCAGGAGTGGAGTTGGTGGGGTGGCCGGAGATATATGATTGCGATATAGTGATAATTTCCACTCCTATTTCCGTGACCAGGGCTTTGGTCAAGAGAGTAGCTCCTAATCTGAAACGAGGGGCTTTATTGTTGGATGTGGCCTCGGTTAAAGAATATCCCTGCCAGTGGTTAAAGAAATATGCGCCTAAGCATGTGGAGATCATGGGAACCCATCCCATGTTCGGACCCACTACTGCCAAGTTTGATCCCAAGAAAAAATATTGGGAGATACGGGATAAACAGATAGTTTTGTGTCCTTTGCGAATAGAGGAGGATGGGCAAAACAGAATAATAAAATTCCTAAGATCCGATCTGGGTCTGAATGTTATCGTTACCACCCCCAAGGATCATGATTATCAAAACGCTAAAACTTTGAGTTTTGTTCATTTTCTGGGGCGCTCTTTGACCCGGGCCGGTATAACTGAACAAAAAATTTATACACCGGGGTATGCTGATATGTTAAAGATATTACCCCATACCAATCAGGACAATTGGCAGCTTTTTTATGACATGAATAACTTTAATCCTTACGCCAAAAAAATAAGAAAAAAATTTTGGCGGGCTTGTTGGCAGATAGAAGAAAAGATAATCCGGTCGGACTCTCAGGGGGAATTGGATTTTAATCGGAATATGATAAGTGAAATAGACGAAAGGATCTTTGAGCTTTTGGAAACAAGAATGAAACATTGTCGGAATATAGGTCGGATAAAAAATGAAGAAGGTAGAGCCAAGGTGGATCCGAATCGGGAGAAAGAGCTGATACAGAAGCAGGTTCGAAAAACCAAATTAAATCCGGATTTTATAAAGAATGTTTATAAGTTGTTGTTTCGGGAGAGTTACAAAAAACAAAAGTAAATATGTTATCAAAAAGAATACAAAAAATGGAGGAATCCGGTATTCGCAAAGTTTTTGAGATGGCCGCCCAAAACCAAGGGGATATGGTAGATCTTTCCATTGGCCAACCCCATTTTTATACCCCGGAGAGTTTAAAAGAGTCCCTGTGTCGAGCCGGTCAAGAGGATTTCAATCGTTATACTTCCACCAAGGGTTTGCAGGGCCTAAGGGAGCAGATAGTTTCTAAATTACAGAACAGGAACGGCATATCGGCCTCCATGGAAGAGGTAATGGTGACCAGCGGGGTGAGTGGCGCCATTTTTTTGAGTTTGGCTTCGATCGTGGACCCGGGAGATGAGGTGGTTCTACCAGACCCTTATTTTGTTCTATATAAGCAGTTGCTTGATTTTTTAGGCGCTGAGACGGTTTTCTGGGATACTTACCCCGACTTTCATCCGGATCCGGATAAATTAAAAAAGCTGATAAACTCCCGGACCAAGGCGGTTATCCTGAATACACCCAATAACCCCACAGGAATGGTTTATTCCCGGTCGGAACTGGAAAAAGTGGCCGAGGTGGCCGAGCAGAAAGGGGTGTGGGTCCTGGCGGACGAGGTTTATGAGAAGTTTGATTTTGATAATAGATTCTTTAGTATAGGCAGTATTTATGACAAGACCATTACTTGGAACGGTTTTTCCAAGAGTCATTTGATAACCGGTTGGAGAGTGGGATATGTCCATGCGCCGGCGGAGATAATAGAGGCCATGAACAAATTGCAACAATATACTTTTGTTTGCGCCCCCGCTCCCACCCAGAGAGCTCTGGAGTTAGAAGGGGAGATAGATCTATCTCATTGCGTAAATGTTTATAAGAGTAATCGGGATCTTTTGGTTTCCCGGCTTAAATCGGAATATCAATTCCGAATCCCGGAGGGAGGTTATTATGCCTTTGTCAAATACCCAGAGGGAAAGAAGGACTTGGTCCAGGATTTGATCCGATACCAAGTTTTGGTGATTCCCGGAGAAGTGTTTTCCCGGAAAAGCGGCTATTTTCGCATCTCTTTGGCGGTTGATCCGGAAACTTTGAAAAAGGGGATTGAGATCTTGAATAAAATAATATAAAAACCATAAAAAACAGCCCTTTGTGTTCGGGGCTGTTTTTTATTATTTTTTCTCTTCTTGAGGGATAACATCAACTATTTTGGTATTTTTGAGTTGATTGTTGAATTTTTTCAATTTTTTGTCAGTGAATTTGACTATACCTTGTTTGAGAGCGAAAAGGGTATCATCTTTACCTTTGCTCACATTTTTTCCGGGATGGAATTTAGTGCCTCTTTGCCTGATGATTATCGCTCCGGCTTTGGCCAGCTGGCCTTCAAATAATTTCACTCCGAGGCGTTTTCCGGCCGAATCCCTAACATTAGCCGTAGATCCACCCGCTTTCTTGTGTGCCATAAGCTATATAAATCCCTTAAAATTCTTATTTAAGAACTTTAAGGGAAAAGCGTTTTATTTACTTATATTTTATTTATAGGGATTATGATAGCAAATAGCTTGTATTGTGTCAATATGGAAAAAATGCTATAATAAAAACAAAGTTTAAATTAAAGATTTTTATCATATGAATTCAAAAAGAACTAGGGTATTGTTGGGTATATTGATGTTCGTCCTGGTTTTTGGAATGGCCAAGTCCAGTTATGGTAGCAATTCTTCCAATAGGGAAGTGGATTATTTGAATGAGCAGATCCAAGCTAAAAAGGAAGAAATAGAGGAAATGAAGGAACAGAGGGAGAAATATTCTCAAAAAATAGACAGATTGCAAAACCAAAAGGCAAGCTTAAGGAATCAATTGGATCTATTGGAGAATCGTTTGGCTAAGACTGAGTTAGAGATCAGGGACACGGAGAATCAGATCAACAAGGTTAATTTGGAGATAAGGAAAGCTGATTTTGAAATTCGGGAGAAAAAGAAAAAGATCCAAAAGGAAAAAGACCATATAGCCAAGATAATCAATCTGATATACAAGCAAAATCAGGCGGATACCCTGGAGATACTTTTGTTGAATGAATCCTTTGCTGAATTTATAAATAAATTGAAATATTTGCAGGATATAAATGAGGAAATAGAAATAGGGGTAAAGGAGTTAAAACAAGACAGGAAGGATCTGAAGGTAAAGAAGGAGAATTTGGAAGAAAAGAATAAGAAATTGGCTCGACTTAAAAAAGAATTGCAAAACAAAAAAGAGGAGCTGGAAGAAAATCAGGAAAGTAAGAAATTCTTGCTTCAAAAAACGGATAGTTCCGAGGATAGGTATCAGCAATTATTGAGACAGGCCGAAGAAGAGAGACAGCAAACATCCAGAGAGATAGCTTCTTTGGAAAAGAAGGTCCGGGAAAAGCTAAAGGATAAGCCCAAAGAGGAATTATCCTTAAACGACAATGGCTTTATTTGGCCGGTTCCCAATCATTATGTGACCGTGGGGTTTCATGATCCGGATTATCCCTTTAGATATCTTTTTGAACATCCGGCTATAGATATTCGGGCCTCCCAAGGAACGCCCATAAAAGCGGCCGCTTCCGGCTATATAGCCAGGGTCAAATACAACCGCAATAGCTCCAAATATGCTTATATAATGATTATTCACGGAGATGGTATGGCCACTGTGTATGGCCATGTATCCAAGCCCCTGGTCAGTGAAGAGGATTATGTGGTCCAAGGGCAGAATATAGCTTTGAGTGGCGGTATGCCGGGAACTTCCGGGGCCGGTTATTTGACCACCGGACCACACCTTCATTTTGAACTCAGAAAGGACGGCATTCCCATTGATCCTTTACCAAATTTACCTTAAAAAACTATTTTTGATATTTAGATAATCTGTTTTGGAATCGATTTCTTGCCATAAAGCGGGGGAGTGGATATCAGGAATGTTAGTTTTTTGTTTTAAAATAAAAGAATTTCTTAAATCTCGGATTGTTAAATTTTTGTTTATTGAGATTTTATATTTATTAAAGATTTCTTCTACCGCTTTTTCAGTTAAAGGTGGTTTTTTTTGATTGTTGAAGGCCGGACTAAAGCTGCAAAAAAGGTAGCTTTCTGAATCTGCCTTTATCAAAGAGGAGTAGCTTTTTATTTCCATTAGAAGTTTTTGTGGTGTTGCAACCTGTTTATCCCTAATAATTATGGAATTTCCCTTTATGTTCTTTAATTTTATACTGGTTATATCTTTTGTTCGCGCACCCGTGTAATATATTATTTTTAAAAGTAACTTATCTCTATTTTTGGTTTTTTTGTCTTTTGCAATGTTGTCTATATAAGAAAATAATTTATCAATATTTTTTATTTCTTTAATATTTTTCTTGTTGCTAGTTTTTACAGCTTTTAAGTTATTATATTTTATATTTAAATTCTCCTGTTGATTGAGAAACTTTATAAAACTTTTTATCGCAGCTAATTTAACATTAACTGTTTGGGGGGAATATTTTGTTTTTAAATGATCTTTGTAGTTAATAAGGGTTTTGTTATCAAGATTATTTAAATTTATTTTATTTTCGTTTAAAAAATTTAAAAATTTTGTCAAGGAAATAGGATATGTTTCCAGTGCTGATTTGGAATATTTCTTTTCTTTTAGGTAGTTTGAGTAATCCTTTATTATAGACATAACTACATTTTAAATTCTACAGAGTAAAAATCAGAAGGAACTATAAGTATTTTGCACTCACTCATAAAAGAAAAATTCAAATAAAGTTTATATAAATTAATAGAACCAACTTCTATATAGGTACTAATTTCTTTTACGTATAAATCAGCTTGTCCATAATGCAAATTCGGCTCCGAGTAGACATTTAAACAATGGTGCTCAAAATAGTTTTTGATCATGTTCATCATGTTATTGTGCCATATTGCACCATGGGGCTTTGTGCTATTTTTTTCAGGGCCATGTTTATATTTTTTAAAATTCCATATTTTGTTTTGTTCGTAGTTTATTTTAGTCGTGTTTATTTTCCCCGATACTATTAATATGGATATCATTCTGAACAAACAATTATTGCATTTAATGGGGTCATTTTGAGTGTAGGGAGATAGTTCAATGTTGTTTTTCAAAAAGTTTGTTGTTTCGAGTATATTTTTTTCCACTTTTTTCCAGGTCATAGATTTTTTTTGTTTGTTTTTCTGCCACTGTGTAATTTTTTATGAGCATCCCGGAGACGCTTGCTGGTTACATGCGTATATATTTGAGTGGTGGAAATATTTTTATGTCCCAGAAATTCTTGGACCAATCTTAGATCCGCCCCCTGAGACAACAGATCTGTGGCAAAAGAATGTCTAATGGAATGCGGAGTGATTATAGTGGGCAAACCGGCTATTTTCACATATTTTTTTATTATATCATCAATACTTTTAACAGTTAGTCGTCTTGATTGATTTGATCTCTGAGCTGGGCGCCAATAATTTATAAATAAAGCTTCGTCCATATCTTTGCGTTTATTCAGATATCTTCTGAGAGAGTCTACGGCTCGCTCGGAAAAATATACAGTTCTAATTTTTTCTCCTTTTCCTATAATAGAAATTTCCAGGTCTTGAGTATCTTTTTTTATTTTGAGTTGATCCCGGTTGAGGTTAACTAATTCCGCCACTCTTAAGCCAGTAGAGAAGAGGGTCTCTAATATAGCTTTATCTCTTAGGCCGGTTATTTTATTTAGATTGGGAGCATTTAGAAGTTTTTCTAATTGCTCTAATGTTAGGAATTTTACTTCTGAATCTGATTTATCTTTGGCCAATTTGATCTTGTCAGGGGGGAGGGAAGTGATGTTCTTTTCCAAAAAAAAGCTCAATAATGATCTCAGAGCTATAAGATATAGATTTTGAGTGGTTTTTTTTAGAGTTTTTCGAGTTCTAGGGTCTACATGTCTGGCTAAGAAAAGTCTATATTTTGATACAATATCGGTATTCAGTTCATTTGGTTTTAAGTGAGAGAGGTTGTTGTTTTTTAGCCAATCAAAAAATTTATTTAAAAAACGATGATAATTTTTTTGAGAAGTGCTGGATAAACCTTGTTCTATTTCCAGATAGTCTAAATATTTTTGTCTATATTCGATTATAGGTTTGTTTTTTTCCATAAAAGATAGGGAGTTTAGTTATTATATATTACTTCATGTTATGTAGGTTAATTAACGTATTATCATAATAACACCGGAATCGGGGCCTGTCAAACCCTTCCCCGTTATTTTAATAAGGCGCGATATGAAGTCCCATGATATTGATCTCCGGCACGAATAAAAGAATTATTTTTAAGATCAATAAGAAGAATCCTATGACCACTAAGCAAAAAATTATGACTGCCAAGAAAAAAACCGTTTTAAATAATTTTTCCATATGTCCTTGATTTATTTATAAAATATTCTATCCCCGTATTTTAAAATTATATATTCTTTGTTCAAAAAATCGTCCTTTAATTCGTTTCTTTTCAATAGCAAAAGTTTTTTTATCTGTTGGGTCGGTTCAGCTTCCATATTCAGATAGATCATAGGGCCCTGTTGGATCTGCATTTTTATGGTATTTTTATCCACTTCTTCCATATCAGGGATCTGATTGTCCAGAATAAAATTCTTTATTTTTATTTCCGAGTCCTTTTGTTCTAAGGACTGGTAGAGTTCGGTGATATAGGAAATATAGTCCCTTTTAACATAAGACCTATCTCCGGAGATCTTGTTGTTGTCGCCAATATTTTTTATCAAAGGCACTTTTCGGTCCTTGATGTCTTTTTGCGCCCTGATGATATAATTTTGCCCATCTATTTCATAATATTTGTCCCGTTCTTGCAATATATAGGCACATTGGCTTTCTCGGACCTTAATGATCAGTTTGTTGGGGATCTTTTTGTTTATTTTGACCTCCGGGAAGTGGTATTTATTTTTCAGGTCCCCTATTAATTTGTCTTTGTGGAAAAGAAATAAATTTCTTTGGGACAAAACTACCAGTTCCGGAGTTTTGCTTTGTTGCCAAGCTTTTTTTCTGATATTTTCCTCCGGGGTTCGCGAGGCCCCTTTTACCTCTATTTTGTCTATATTCCAGAATCCGGAAAAAAACAACCACCACCCTACTCCGCAGATCAGGGCTATTAACAACAGGACTAAAAACAGCTTTTTCCAGTTGATATGGCGTTTTTTCTTTTTTTTCTTTATAAAAGGATTTTTGATGTCCTGTTTATGTTTGTGGTAATCCTTTATCCTTTTGTTTCCCATGTTTATCTTCTAATACCTTTTTTATTATTAAACCGATCACAAAGGCATAGATATGGTGTTGCCCGAATTTGGGTATTTGATATTCCTTGATCTCGCCTTGAAGATCGAGTTTTAGGATCTGTCCGGTACGGATCTTTTCCGCGTCGGTTATTCGGGCTTGGGCTTCTTGGTCTTGGCCATAATATATAACTTTTTGGGGTTTGTTTTCCCCGATCTTTTTGACTCGGTAATTATCGGCATTAAGGATCAGGGTGCCGTTCTTCCGAGTTTTTCGGGCCAATATTTCGTATTCCCGGACCAATTCGTCCATATCGGCAAAGCCCTCTTTGTATCTTTGGGTTATGTCGGTTATTATGCTTATTTGCGGCTTGATCATGGATAGTAAGTATTCCATATCGCCCTCGTCCGAGGTGCCCAGGCCCAAGATCAAGTATTCGGGAAAATCTTTTTGAAAAATTCTTAAAGGGGCTTTTAAGATGATAGGCAGCCACTTCCTGTATTCATTGTATCCGCTTTCCAGGTAAAGAATGGCCAAGGGCAAACCGATCTCGGTGTTGAAGTTTTTGGGGTTGGCTCTGGCCGATACCCCTAATTCCTGTAGCCGGGCCTTGACCTCTTTTTTAACAAAATTTTTATTAGTGCTTCCGGCCACTCCGATCACTAAGGGGCGATGGATCTGAATGACTAATTTGGTGATCAGTTTTAGATAATATTTAAGAAAGATCTTGAAAAAAGATTTCATAATGTAATATTATTTTAAAAATTTTTCCATTCTATCAAAGGCCTGATCAATGTCATTTTCTTGGCGGCCAAAACTCATCCGTATATGACCCTCGCCATTGGGACCAAAGGCCACTCCCGGAACCACGGCCACCTGGGCCTTTCGCAGGAGCCAAAAAGCAAAACGCCACGAATCCGGTCTCCCCTGCTCTGTTAGCAAGGGGCCGTGGCCATCTTCTAACTTTTTAGCTAATTTTAGTGATATTTTTGGAAAAATATAATAGGCGCTGTCCGGAGTCACGAAGTCAAATGCCTCTTTCAACCGCTGCAGTCTATGGCAGATCAGATCCCTTCTTTGTTTGTATTTGTGGCTGAATTTGGCAATATTTTCCTCACCTATCTCCAGGGCTCCCATGGCCCCGTATTGGGATATAACCGGAGCGCAGGTGACCAGACTGTCGTGGACTTTGATTATTTCCTGAACATTCCTTTCGTCGCTATGCAGGTAAGCTATTCTCCAACCGGTCATGGCAAAGGCCTTGGAAAAAGAGAATATCCGGATCAATCTTTGCCTTAATTCCGGGACTTGGGCCAAGGAAAAGAATTCCTTTTGGTCGTAGATAAAGTCCTTATAAACCTCGTCGGATATGAGGAAAAGATCATTTTGTTCGGCCAAATCGGCTAACTCCAGCAGTTGTTCCTTGGTGTATATGGTACCGGTGGGATTATTGGGGTTGCAGTAAAAAATGGCCTTGGTTTTAGGGGTAATGGCCTGTTTGTATTTTTCTATTTCCAAAGCCCAGCCCCGGTCTTCCCGGAGAGGAACAAACACCGGCTTGCAGCCGGCCAGGTTTATTACTTCCCGATAACTGGTATAAGTGGGTTCCGGTATTATAACTTCATCTCCGGGGTCGGTAATGGCCATTATAGTGGCGGTGATACCTTCAATAGAACCGGCTGTGACCAAAATTTCTTTTTCCCAATCATAATACATATCCTCCTTTTCCAGGGACTCCTCTATAAGTTCTCTTAATTCCGGCAATCCCGGAGAAAGGGAATATTTGGCCACCACCCCCCTTTTTAGGGCTTTTTCCACCCTTCTTTTGATGAACTCCGGAGTGTCAAAATCCGGGATTCCCTGGGCCAGAGAAATGGCATCCGGATATTTGGATGCCTCTAATTCTATTTGTTTGATTATGGATAATTTAATATCCTTGGTCCGATTGAACATACTTTTAGACACCTCCCTCTCTCGGGAAACCCCTCCGTAAAACCAGGGCTATTTGGGGGTATTTCATAGTGGTAATTAATGATCTTAGAGCCCTTCTTTAAAGATTTTTAAGTAAAGAAGGGCTCTGAGGGTTTAGAAAACGGGGGCAATGAACACCTGGAACAGGTATTCCATGTAATTAAGGGCTTCGCCGAGCATTAACAAGAAAAAAAAGACATGAACAACAATGCTTCCGAAGATACCTACAAAAATGTCGGAAATTTTCATTTTTCCCTCCTGTTATTTTTGGGGTGAAATAACCTCCTGGTTTCCGGGGAAATATTTTCTTAATATTTCCGGTATTTCTATACTGCCGTCTTTTTTTTGGTAGTTTTCCAAAATGGAGATGAGAATTCTGGGGCTGGCTATGGCTGTGTTGTTCAACATATAAACATATTTTTTCTCTTTTTGTTCGTTTTGGTATTTAACATTCAATCTCCTGGCTTGCCAGTCCGTACAATTAGAGGCCGATCCGGTTTCTCCATAGCCGCCCCGGCTGGGCATCCAGGCCTCTATGTCGAACATTTTGTATTTTTGAGTTCCCATATCCCCGGTGCAAATTTGCAGCCACCGGTAAGGCAGGCCCAGATCTTGATGCAACTCAGTGGACACCTCCATTATTTCTTGGTGGTATTTTTCCGCAACTTCAATATCAGCCGGGGCCAGGATCACTTGTTCCACTTTCATAAATTCATGGATCCGATAGATCCCCTTGGTATCCTTGCCGTAACTGCCGATCTCGCTTCGATAACAAGGAGAAAAACCGCAGAATTTTACAGGTAGATCTTTTTCTTCCAGAACCTCATCGGCATAATAAGCCAACAAGGAGGGCTCGGCTGTCCCGATCAAGAATTTATCCTCTTTTTTTACGGATCCGTCCGAGAGAACTTCGTCATTGGCTATTTTATAGATCTCATCTACATTAGAGTCGTATTCCCGGCCGGAGAAGAATCCGCTACCGAATAAGGGAAAGGATTTGACCAAAGTGGGCGGAATAATAGGGACAAAGCCCTTGGCCATTAATTTGGACAAAGCATGCATCATCAAGCCCATTTGGAGTATTACAGCTTCATTTTTCAGATAATACCCCCTGTAGCCGGCCACTTTCACTCCCCTGTCCAGGTCCAGAAGGTCCAGGTCTCGCCCCAGTTGGATATGGTCCTTGGGTTTAAAGTTAAATTCAGTTGGTTCTCCGTGCCTTTTCACTTCCACATTTTCACTATCATCTTTTCCTATCGGAGTATCTTTTGAGGGAATAACCGGAACTTTGACCATTAAAGATTCCCTTTCTTGTTCGATGTTTTTGTATTCTTCTTCCAATTCCTGTATTTTTTGTTTCAGTTCCTTGCCTTTCTGGATCTGTTCCTCTGAAGGTTTTTCCCCCTGTCCGCTTTGGGCGGTCTTTTTTCTTTGCGACCTCAATTCGTCCAGCTGTCCCTGTAAGTTTCTTTTTTCTTCATCCAATTGCAATAGTCGATCAATATCAACATCTATCCCTTTGTTTTGGGCCGCCTCCTTGATCTGCTCCGCGTTGTCGCGAATGTATTTTATATCCAGCATATAGTTTTTATTAGAATTTAGAATTTAGATGTTTGAATTTAGAAGAAGTAAAATTTACCCCGTTTCGGGGAGGAAAATTTGGAGTATTTGATTTGGAATTTTATTTTGGTCATGAAATAAGATTTAGTTTTTGAAACCAATGTTTCCAGACCGGTTCCAGTTCCAGGTCTTTGAGCTTTTCCGGCGGGATCCAGGCAATGGTCTTGGCCTCTTTATCCTCGGTCTTTACTTTCCCTATCCAGGATTTGGCCTCGTAAACATGCCAGTAATGGCCTTTTACTCCTTGGGCGCATTCGTTCCAATCCACGAATTCTTGGATCAGTTTATGGATCTCTTGGGTTTGGAGACCGGTCTCCTCTTCTACTTCCCGTTGAGCGGCTCGTTCCGGCCCTTCGCCTTGGTCTATGTGTCCGGACGGACAAGCCCAGCCGTAAGGGTAGTTCTTGCGGTCAAGCATCAGTATCTCCCCTTTTTGATTTTTTATAATTATCCCGACACTTTGGTGCATGGAATTTTATTTATCCTCTTTGGGCTTCATTAAAGGAAAGATCTGGGCCTCCCTGCCGCTTATATTCATCAGGAAGGAAAAGACCCTTTCGCTCATACCAAAACCGCAGGTCGGAGGCATGCCATACTCCAGCGCCTCCACAAAATCATGGTCATACATTTGGGCTTCCTCATCTCCTTCTTCCCGTAACTTTTGTTGCTGGGCGAAGCGCTGCGCCTGGTCCACCGGATCATTCAATTCGGTATAGCCATTACCCAATTCACTTCCGGCTATTATGGGTTGGAAACGTTGGGTCAGTTGAGGTCTTTCCGGATCTTCTTTAGCCAGGGGCGACACCACTTTGGGTACTCCCACTAAAAATCCGGGGCCGGCTATTTGTTTCCGGCAATATTTCCAAAGATTGTCAATGGCCCGGGTGATATTGAATCCCTTCTCGTCGTATTCCACTCCCAACTCATTCAATTTGTCTTTTATTTCCTTTTCATTGGTGTTTAAGATGTCGATCCCGGTATGGTTCTTAACTGTCTCTTGGTAGTCATAACGCTCCCATTTTTTCCCCAGATCCACTTCAAATCCCCGGATATTGAATTTCAGGGTGCCGAAGGTTTCTTGGGCCACATGTTTAAAAAGCTCTTCCACCAATTTTATGCCGTCTTCATAGTCGGCATAAGCCCAGTAGAATTCCATTTGGGTGTAGTCTTGCAAGTGTTCGGCATCCATGCCTTCATTCCGGAATTGTCGGCCGATCTCAAAGGTTTTTTCCAGGCCGGCTACCATTAACCTTTTTTGCCACAGTTCCCCCATGGATATCCTTAGGTAAACATCCAGGTCCATAGCGTTGTGGTGGGTGATAAAGGGCTGAGCGTCCGCTCCTCCGGTGGTGACTTCCAGTACCGGGGTTTCCACTTCCAGAAAGCCCTTGTCTACCATAAAATCCCGGACCGCCTTCCAGAATTCTCCTCTTTTTTTGATCATATCCTTGATCTCGGGGTTTATCAGTATGTCCAGGTATCTTTTTCGCAATTTTTCCTCTTCATCTTTGAGTCCGTGCCATTTTTCCGGCAAGGGACGAACGGCTTTGGCCAAAAGTTTCCATTCCGAGACCATTATGCTTTTTTCTCCTTTGTGGGTGACAAAGCAGTTGCCGGAAACTTGGACAAAATCGCCCATGTCCACCATTTTACTCAAGGTTTTGTAGCTATCAGCCCCAATGTTTTTTTTGGAGAAAGCCAGTTGGATCTGGCCCTGGTCGTCCTGTAATTGGGCAAAACTAAGATTACCGTGGCTTCTTTTACTCCTGAGTCGGCCGGCCAGGGTCACGGTTTTCTCTTTTTTCTCCAAATCTTGAAAATTATTTAAGATCTCTTGGGATAAATGAGTTCTTTTCGTTTGGGAGGGGTAGGGATCGATATCGGCTTTTTTCAATTCCTCCAATTTTCTAAGGCGGTCCTGACGCTCCCCGGTGGTATCCGCGTCTTTATGTTCCTGACTCATATAAGATGGGTTATTTCTTAGATGTTTTTATTTTACTGGATTGCTGGGGGATTGTCAAAACTAAATATCGCCCTTTTGGGGCGATATTTAGGTAATTATTTGATCTCTTTTATTTTGTATTCTTTTTTTCCTTTAGGGGTACTTATGGTTATGTCGTCCCCTTTTTTCTTATCCAGGAGGGCTGTACCTATGGGAGATTCATTGGATATTTTGCCTTGGGCCGGATCCACCTCATTAAAACTGACAATAGAATAGGTTTTTTCCTTTTTACCATCGGTTATGGTAACAGTAGAACCCATAGAAACCTTGTTTTTGGAGTTGTTGTTCTCTACCACCCGGACATTTTTTAAAAGGTTGTTTATTTCCGCGATTCTTCCCTCGTTGAAGGCCTGGGCGTCCTTGGCTTCGTGATATTCGGCATTCTCGCTTAAGTCGCCCAGTTCTTTGGCTTTTTCGATCCTGCTCGCGATCTCTTTTCTTTTGACATTGACCAAATGGTCTAATTCGTCCTGTAATTTTTTATAACCTTCCGGGGAAATGATTTGTTCTTCACTCATAATTTTTTTAAAACATTAATTTTAAAACATTAATATAAAATATACCTTAAACTTAATATGGGTGCAATATTTATAAAGTATTTTGAGCTTGAGGTCAAGTGTTTATTTCTTGTCGTTTTTTATCCATAATGATCGAGGCCAGCATCAGGGCGCCCAGACCCAGTGGATGATTCAGGTAAGGGGTAAAAAAATTTATCACTGCTATAACCGCTAAACTCACGATCACTCCGTTTATTAGGGCGGATCGAAATAGGTCTTTATTGGTCAACCCGTCCAGAATGATCTTTCCTATAAGGAAAATATAGCAAAAAAGACCGAAAAAGCCCAGTTTTAACCAGATTCCTAACCAACCCCATTCAAAGGCGTAGGTAGTATATTTACCATCAGCCGTGCTTTCCAGTATTCGGGGATCATTGGATCTGTAGGTTACCGTGGTTCCAAACCCCCGCCCCAGGATCGGAGCTTCTTTTATTTCTGACCATAATTCCGGCAAGAGATTCCATCTGGAGGATACCGCTGCTTCTCCACTTACGGAGCGAGCTCGATTTTTTATGGTATCGGCCGCATTGAAATTTCTGGTACTCCCCACCCCGGGAAATTTAACCACTATTATTATCAGAGCCAAACTCAAAACGCCCACAAGGAATAAGGCCGAAATATTCCATCCCAGTCGTTTCCAGCCGTATTTTTTTAATATCATCACCAAGGAGAATAGGAGACCCAAAAGACAACCGGCCCAAAAGCTTCGGGAAAAACTAAGTATTATCACGGTCGCCAGCGGTATTAAAGCGACAATATATAGCAGTATTTGTTTCTTTTCTTTGGGAGTGGGTTTTTTGATGATGGAGTCATAGATCTTATTGGCCAGAAATATAGTAACAAAAAAGGCAATGACCAAAAAGATATGGGATTGAAAAAAGACCCGGGTAAAGCCGTCACTCATTTCCGTTACTTCACCTATTCCGGTGTTTCTAACCCAGTCATACAGAACATCCATCCAATTATAAATATTGTGAGAGAAAACAAAGACCAAAAAAAAGGACTTGAGCGCCAACCACAGAACACAGGCCAGGAATATTTCAAACAAAGGCCTTAAAAAGTCTTTTTGTTTCCAAGATACTTCATATAAAGGTATGATCAGGGCCAGATAGAGCCAGCCATTGATGTCAAATAGAATATTAGCCGTAGAGTTACCGCTTATAAACCCATTAAGACCTCCCCAGATTATGAACAGGGCCAATATAAGGAATAAAGAAAAATAAGAGGATTTTAATATTTTTAAAGGAAGTATTCTTTTTTCTTCTTGGTGTTTTTTTATGGTTTTATCCAGAAATTTTCCGGCCCAAACAGCTATCAGAATGACCCAGATGGCCATTCTGATAGAGATAGAAGCGCCACCGATATCAAAAGAGAACAGATAGCCCTGGGAACCTATAAAAAGTTCGGCCAAAGCAAGCCATAGGCCGTATTTGAGATCCTTAATGCTCAGGAAAAGCACTGCCGCTACGGCCAGAACAAAAAATATTTCTCCCAAAAAGGAAAAATAATTCGCCAAGAAAGAAAAACCCTCCACTATAAGAAGGCCTAAAAAAATGAATTTGAAATTGGAGCTTAGGATATTTTTCATTGGGGAATATTCAGGTCAATTTTATCTCCGACTTGGATATTGTATTTTTGGCAAGAGTTTCCGTTTAATTCCAGGACCAGGTCCACCGGCTGTCCGCTGGAATATTTTGTCCACGGTTCTTTTGCTTCCGGAGCTAGGTTTCTATCTATCTTAACAATTTTTTGATCTTTTATCCATACTATATCCAGGGGAAAGTTCATGCCCCGCATTACAAAAGTTCGGTTTTGAGCTTGTTCGTAAACAAACAGCATGCCGCAGCTTGAGCAAAGATGCTCCCGGTTGCTAAGGCCTTGATACTTCTCTTGGGATGTTTGGGCCAATTCCAGGGAAAATTTTTGATTATTTATTTCCAGGCTTGAGGTGGCCTGGTTTGATTTACCGTTTTGACACCCCGAGACCAGTAAGCCGGCCAGAAGAAACATTGTTATCCCACGATGCATTCTTATTATCATTTTTTTTCTTCCAAGTTGTGTTTTTGTTTTATTTTTTCCACAGCTTGGTTATATTTTTTAACCGAAGGCAGGAAGGGCAAAAGTTTGTAGGCAAAAGAAGGCACCCAAGAGCTCATAGTCCCCCCGGGTTGAATGGTAAAAAGGATTTCATCTATCCAATAACCTATTTTTTCTTGTTCCAACATGGTTAACCATAAATCCCAATCTTGGAGCTTAGTGATATCTTCATCCCAGCCGGATTCCGGGAAATCCTCTTTTCGGATCAACCCCATGGTATGAATATAGGGGCCTTGTTTTAGTTTTTCCTTGTCAAAGGGGCCGACTCGGAATACTTTCCCCCCCCACTTAAATGAAGGATAAACATAGCTGGCGTCCGGGGTTTGCTCCAAAGTGTTAAGCATTTTTTCCAGAGCATGGGGTTTTAGGATGGCGTCGGCATCACAGAAGAACAAATATTCCCCGGAAGCGGCTCGATAGCCCTGGTTTCTGGCCGCCGGCGCCCCTTTGTTGGTTTTGTGGATAAAAACCCGGATCCGCATCCCTTTTTCCTTCATAGGAGGGATATAATCTTCTATTATTTTTTGGGTGTCATCAGTGGAGCCGTCGTTGATTATGATCAACTCCAGGTCTTGGCAGGTTTGGTTCTCAAGACTTTGCAGGGCTTGTTTTAGCTTGTCTCCTTGATTGTAAACGGGAATAATAACGGATATCATATCAATAATTTAAGAAATAATTTATCTTGCGGATCTTTTGGGGCCAGGAAAATTCTTGTTTTACTCGGTGTTTCCCCTTTTGTCCCAAATTGTAACGCAATTTTGAATTTCGGGCCAATTTTAAGATGGCTTCTCGGATTTCCCGGGTGTTTTCCGGATCGACCATTAGACCGTTCACTTCATGACGGACAGCATCTCCGACGCCGCCGCTATGTCCGGCTATGACCGGCTTGGCCATGGCGTTGGCCTCCAGGTAAACTATACCAAAGCCCTCAAAGTCTCCTTGGACCTCCCGGGCCGGCATTATGAATATATCACAGAGTTGCAGTAAGTGCCATTTTTCTTCCTCCTCTACATCCCCCCAAAAGAAGACCTTTTCTTGGTCGGCACCCAACTTCTGTTTTTTTTGGAGCAAATATTCCTCCTCTGGTCCGCTTCCGGCCACGAAATATTTGATATTACCCTTTTCCGCCCATACTTGGGGCAAGGCCTCCAAGACCTTGTCCACCCCCTTTCTTTTGACCAACCTGCCCAGAGTTAACAAAAGAATATCTTTCTCCGGGTCATAATGATCTGGGAATTTTTTTTGGATATTTTTATTTTGGCTTGGTTCTACCGGGGATAGTCCGGGGTTGACCACTTTTATTTTTAAACTCTGTTGAACTCCGAGTTCTTTCTTTATTAAAGAGGCCACATAAGTGTTGCCGCAGATTATCTTGTCGGCCCGGTTTAATATTTTCCGGGCCATATTCCTTTTTCTCTTCTTTTTTAAGGCCCAGGTCCAATCCATGCCGTGGATAATGACCGCATATCGGAATTTCATCAGAAAAGACAAATAATAACTCACTATCCCTAAAGGCAAGATCTGGCCGACCAGGATATGGGTATATTTTGATTTTCGAATCCTTTGGGCCAGATGCCAGAAACCGGGCAACCAGCGCGGCCTTAGCCAAGAGGATAAAAGTTTTTTTCTGGTTATTTTTTCTTCTTTGGTGTTATTCCAAGCGCCGGGAACAGTTAAAACCCCGATCCGGGAGTCGGGCCAGTTTTGGACCAGGTTGTGATAATAGTTGGACACTCCCCCTTTCTGGGGCGGATACTCCAAGGTAAAAAGCAAGGTCTTCATATCAGCTGGATGTTCCTTTTTTAAAAAAGGAGTTGTAAATACTTATAATATCTTGTTTGGAAAACCCTCCTATCAAGAAAAGAACGGCAAAATAGAAAACAGCTCCTAAAGGAACTATAACAAATACATTGAGCCGGCTTTTTAAATAAAACACCAGTAGCCCCATGGCCGCTACTGCCAGTAGCACCTTGGCCAAGGTGATCAGGATCCTTTTGCGGTTATAATCAAGGGTTTTTTCCACCCAGTAAAAGCCGAGCAGGGTCATAAGAAAGTTGGTCACCAAAACGGTTATACTGGCCCCCAGGGCCTGAAAATGAGGTATCAAAATTAGGTTCATTCCTATACTCAGAGCCGCCACTATCCCCATATTAAGGGTATTGAATTTTTGCCGGTCACAGGCGTTGAGCAGGGAGCCAATGGGGAAATTTATAAAAATAAAGAGCAGGGCCAAGATTATTATCTGCATGGGCAGAATCGCGGCGGTATAATCGGCCTTAAAGATCATTATTATCTTATCGGCCAGCACTATCACTCCAGCGCTTATAGGTATGGATATTATCATTAAGTAATTTATAGCCCTTTCAAAGGATATGGCCAATTGTTTTCGGTTGTGAAGCCAGTAATAACTCATGGCCGGATACAGGGAGGCCACAAAGGCCAGGGGTAAAAATTGGAGGGCAAAAACTATTTTAAAGGCTATTTGGTAGTATCCTACTTGCTTGTCTCCGGACAGAATGGACAAAAGCACCGTGTCCAAGTGCATATAAAATCTTTGAAACAAGGCGAATAAACCAAAAGGAACCGCCAGCTTGGCCAAAGAAGAGATCAATTCTTTGTTGTAGATCGGCTTTATGACCAGACGCAGTTTTTTCCAGATGACCAGAGAAGAAAATAAAAAGTGAAACACACTGGCCGTGACCATGGCTCCCATAACCCAAAGCAGGTTCAGTCCGTTATAGATCGCGGTTAAGCCCAGAATCAGGACGATTATTTGAAAGGCCACTGCGCCCATACTTTCAAAGATCAGATTATGAAAACCCCTTACCACGGCAAAAAAAGTGGTGGTAAAGGAATCCAAGACCATACAGATACAGGACAAATAAACCAAGTGAGTGGTCAAGGGAGGATAATCCAATAAATGGATAATGGCAATAGCCGCTCCGATCGTGGCCAGGGCCAGAGGTATTTTGATGGCCACCACTGTTCCCAACAATTGCTGGGCCTTGTCCTTGGTCTTGGCCACTTCCCGCATCAGGACATTGATCAGCCCCAGGTCTATAAAAATGGCAAAGACCGTGGTAAAGGAAATGGCAAAATAATACTTCCCCAGATTCTCCGGCCCCAAGTTCCTGGCCAGTAAGGTGAAATAGGTAAAGGAAATTATCTTCTGCAGGACCAGGGCGGAGGTTAGGTAGGAAGTATTCTTGGCTATATTATTGATCTTTACCGGCATAATTTTTTAGCGCAACTTTAAGTATGTTCAGTATATCATTATTCAAAGCTTAAAAGCAATAAAACCGGAACGCGCCGCCTAAAAGTTGAATTCCGGGGTATCCCCCCTCTTTTTATTACCAGCCCTTGATTAATTTGGAATATTATGTTAGTATTTTTCTATAATTAAAAAGTAAAAGTTGATCGCTATGAAAAAGGATATTCATCCCCAATATCACGAAAATGTTAAGGTTACTTGCGTCTGCGGCAATAGTTTTACCACCGGTTCCACTAAAGAAGAATTGAAAGTGGAGATCTGTGCCAATTGCCATCCTTTTTATACCGGTAAGCAGAAATTGGTCGATTCCACCCAAAGAGTGGAAAAATTCCAAGCCAAAATGAAGGCCCAGGAAGAAGTATCCAAGACCAAGAAGGGCAAAAGGGCTAAGAGACAGGCTCAAGCGGAAAAAAGGCGGGAAAAGGAAGCTAAAAATAAGAAATAACCAGTTTTTATAAACGGCTGTTTGATCATGGAGGGCATGGATCCGAAGGCAGTCGTTTTTTAATATCGAAACCATAATATGTACGAGGACATAAAACAAAAATTTCAGGAGTTGGAGCAAGAATTATCTCGGCCGGATATCGGCAATGATGTGGATAAGTTATCTCAGGTATCCAAGGAGCATGCTTACTACAAGAAATTAATGGATATGATATCCCAATTAGAGCAGATCCGGTCCAGTATTGAAGAGAATGAAAAGATCTTACAAGAAGAAGCCGAAGAGGATATAAAAAACATGGCCCAAGAGGAACTCCCTTCTTTAAAACAAAAACAAGAGGAATTACAGGAACAAATAGAAGAAGAGCTTCATCCGGATGACCCTAATGATAAAAAAAATGTGATCATGGAGATCCGGGCCGGAACCGGCGGAGATGAATCCGCTCTTTTCGCCGGAGATCTGTTTCGGATGTATTCCCGGTATGCGGAAAAAATGGGCTGGAAATTGGAGATACTGGACTCTAACCGGGCTGATATCGGCGGTTACAAAGAGATCATTTTTATGATCAAGGGAGAGAACGCTTATAAGAATTTGAAATTCGAGGGTGGAGCTCATCGAGTGCAAAGAGTTCCGGAAACGGAGAAAAGCGGTCGGATACACACTTCAGCCACAACTGTGGCTGTTATGCCCGAGGCCGAGGAAGTGGATGTTGAGATCAAGGACGGTGATCTGAGAATAGATACTTATTCCGCCTCCGGACCCGGCGGCCAGAGCGTGAATACCAGCAACTCAGCGGTTCGGATCACTCACGAACCCACCGGCATAATAGCCCAGTGCCAGGACGAGAAATCCCAACAACAGAACAAAGAACGGGCTATGCAGATATTGCGGGCCAGGTTATTGGCCAAGATCCAGGAAGAAGAAAAGGAATCCGAGGAGCAGGCCCGCAGAGCCCAAGTGGGAACCGGTGACCGAAGTGAAAAGATCCGGACCTACAATTTTCCTCAGGACAGATTGACCGACCATAGGATCAAAAAGTCCTGGAACAATTTGGAATCAATTCTCAACGGAGAAATAGAAGATATGATTTCTTCCCTACAGCAAGCGGCCAAGGACTTGAATCAATAATTTTAAAAATATGTCTACTATCAGGCAATTATTGCAGAAAGGCAAGAGCAGTCTTTCTTTTCAGGGTATTTCCACTCCGGAGTTGGATTCCGAAGTTTTGCTTGCCCACGCCTTGTTAAAATCCCGTGAATTCATCCATACCTACCCTCGAGAGCCGGTGGCTCCGGAAGAGGTAAAAGAGTTTTTGCAATTATTAAAAAGAAGGCGTCGGGGCGAACCCTTGGCCTATATCGTCGGTTATAAGGATTTTTACGGAATGAGGTTTGTAGTGAACAAAAATGTTTTAGTGCCTCGACCGGAGACCGAGATTTTGGTCAGGGAGGTTTTGGCCTCTGTTCCCGGAGAAAGGAATTTTAATATTTGGGATATCGGAACCGGTAGCGGTTGTATAGGCATAGCTTTAGCTAAAATTTTGGAGAAACAAAATAACCTCCAAAAGGTTTATGCCATTGATATAAGCAAAAGAGCTTTGAAAATGGCTCAAAAGAATTGCACCCAACATCGAGCCGAGAAAAAAGTGGAATTGATCCATTCCGATCTCTTAAAAACGATCTTGAAAAATCCGGATAAATACAAAATGGCCTTTCGGGATTTCAATGTAGTGGCGGCCAACCTACCTTATTTAACAGAAAAGGATTATCGTCATTCCCCCACTATCCAAAAAGAACCCCAAAAGGCCTTGAAGGCCTCGGAAAATGGTTTGCGTTGTTATAGGAGACTTCTGGAGCAGATCAAAAAGATAGAATCGTCTTTTTTGGTGATAGTGGAGATCAATCCGGAGCAAGTGCCCTTATTAAAGGAAATGGTGGCCTCGATCCTGCCTCGGGCCAAATTAGAGATCAAAACCGATCTTTCCGGCCAGGATCGGGTGGCCAGGATAACTATTTTTTAATTTTATTTTTAAAGGAATTTCTTAAAATCTCGATCCAGGTGGTCCCCGGATTTAATTTTATCTCTTGATCCCGGTGATAGTATTTAGTTCTGGAGGCGGTGGTGGTTTTTCTCCATTCGATCGGAGAACAGGCGCCATCTTGGCAGATAAAACCATTCCCCTCTCCGGTCGTATCCAGCCGTAGTCTTAATTTATCATCAACAACCTCCATAGAAGTGAAGTGAATGATTATATTGGCGGCTTTAATATCTTGATCGCCCTCAGAGTGGACCCGATTGTTTAAATATCTGGTATAGAGATTGGATTCTTTATTATACCTCCACTCCACTTGATACCCTTTGTCAAAGGGTATTTTTATTATTTGCCCCTCTCCCCTTTTTTCCAAAGAAGCCGGAGATTTGAAGTCCCAACTTATGTATTTGCCTTGCCTTAGGCCTTGTTTTTTCAGATATTTCTTCAGGTCGGCGGAAGAAGTGAAGATGTTGTGCGGAGCGGTCCTGTTTTGGCCTCGCTCGAAATATTGGGAATTATAGAATTCGTTAAGATTTTTTGTATTTCCGGCGGCCAGCCGGGCCAAAGCGGCCGGGCTGCCGCCGCAATGAACAAAAAGAGCGGAAAGCCCTTGGGCCCAATCCAAAAAATAAGGCCGGGCGCTTCTTACGGGCCCGACCTTGTCTATGTCTTGATCTCCGGCGAATATGGCCAAATATCTGGTGATACCACCCTCTACTTCGGTTTCATAGACCAAGTTGGCCCGGCTCAAGCCGGATGAGGGCCTGGCTTGGACATGGTTATCTATCATTACCGCCACCGGATAAGGATTGGAGTTATGAGGCGGGACCAGTCGGCCGTCGATCAACCTTCGGACACAATCAGGACAATCAGGTCCGGCTTGTTCCGGTTTTACCAGATCATTGTAAGCATGCTTTAATTTTGGTTTTATCGGAGATGAGCTCGGGGTCAGGGATAAACAAAGTATTATTCCCACCAGAACAATTCCCAAAACAACCCCCGACACCCAAGCGCAGGTTTTCCAAAAGAATTTTTTATTGGCTATAAAGGAGTTTAAAGCCATTTATTAAAAGATGGTGATAAAAGCATTATTGTTCGGTTTCTTCTTCGGTTTGTTCCGGAGTTTCTTCAGCAGCTTCCTCGCCCTCGCCCTCGGCTTCAGCTTCAGCTTCCTCTTCCTCTTCTTCCTTGGGGGGCGTAGTGGTGACCACTACTTCTTCCGGGTCGGTGCTTATTTCAATACCTTTGGGGACCTGGATGTCGCCCACTTTGATGTCGTCGTCAAAGGTTTGCAGCCCGGATATATCCACTTCTATCTCGTGGACCAGGTCAGCGGGCAAACATTCCACCTCTACTGAATCCAGGTTTTTGGTAAGATAACCACCCTCTTCTTTAACGGTTCTGGCTTCTCCGACAAACCGCAAAGGTATTTCGGTGTAGATCTTTTCATCCATTTTAACTTGATAAAAATCGGCATGGGTTACCTCCCCCTGGATCGGATTTTTTTGGATATCCTTGATCAGGATCTTTCCGGGTTTTTCTTCTTCGGTTTGCAGATTGATCAAACTGGATTCTCCGGCCTGATTATAGATCTTTTCGAATTCACCCTTTCTTACTTTTAAGGATAAACTTTTATCCAGTGAAGGACCATACAAAACCACCGGAATAAATCCTTCCCGTCTGGTTTGCTTCGGTGTTTCTTCTTCGCCTTTTCTGTAAAAGGCCTGTAAATTGAATTCTTCTCCCATAAGTTATGGTAATCCCGTAGCTTTTTGGATCTCAAAAAGGTGCGGGACTAATAATTAATTTTCGATTTAATAATAATATTTTCTATAATGCCCACCAAAACAAAGGTGGTCAACAAAGCACTCCCGCCATAACTAACAAAAGGCAAAGGAATGCCTACCACGGGTAAAATACCCATATTCATACCAATATTAATAAACATTTGAATAAAAATCAACCCCATGGCCCCCAATACCAGAAAAATACCAAAATCATTATTGACCCTTTTCAGGTTGTGCAGGCATTTATAAAAGAAAACGCCAAAGAACAACAACAAGAGGAACACCCCGGTAAAACCCAATTCTTCGGCAATAACCGCGAATATAAAATCATTTTGCACTTCGGGCAGGAATTTTAATTGGGATTGGGATCCAAAGCCCACTCCGCTTCCGGTTAAACCCCCGGCTCCCACCGCTATTATGGCCTGGGAAACATTATATCCTTGATCCAAAGAGCTTTGCGAAGGATTTAGGAAGGTGAGTATTCTTTCTTTCTGGTAATCCTGAAAATAAAATTTCCACATTCCGCCCGAAGCCAAGAGGGCTACAACCAAAACTATCAGGAAGTATTTTTTCTTAAATCCGGCCATCAAGGCCATTATCAGCCAAATACCGCCCAAAAGCATGGCAGAGCCGAAATCCGGTTGTAAAACAACCAAAAAGAACAGCAAAAAACTAAGCCCTCCGGACCAGATAAAATATTTCCAATTATCCTTATCCATTTTTTTGGAGGAAAAGAATTTGGCCAAGAATATTATTAGGATGATCTTGACCATTTCCACCGGTTGAAAATTGAAGTATCCCAGATCGAACCAGCCGGTGGTTCCTTTGACGGTGGTTCCAAAAAAAAGAACCAATATTAAAAGAGCCGCTCCCAGGAGGTAAAGATAATTGGCGTAAACCTGGAAGAATTTAAAATCTATAAAGGCAAAAGCAAAAACAATAATTATTCCCAGAATTATGAATATTATTTGTTTTTTAAAATTGATCAGGTCAGCGGCCTCTCGTCCCAGGGCTATGCTATAGATCTCGATCAGACCCAAACAAGCCAACAAGAGAACTGAGGAAAAAAGGGTCCAATCAAAATATTTGAGATATAAAAATAATTTTTTGAACATAATGGTTTTTCCAAATTATCTCCTGGGGGCAAAATAATTGTCTTTGTTAAAGATGTTCAGATCCGGAACTATCTCCACTTCACTCACGGTCTGGTTCAAATTGGGCCAGGACATCTCCACGGGCACTTTTTCTTGAGAAAGGAAATTTGTCAAGGTATATTTGTTCACGGCTATGATCCTATTACCTTTGTATAAAAAGATCTTTAAAGGAGCTTCATAATAGTTATAGGAAGTATCATTAAAGGCCGTGAAGGCAAGTGTGGCCACTTCTATTTTTTCGCTCAGGTTGCTGGTTCGGGCCGGAGTAAAGTTTATATCTTGGAATTTGATATTTAATCTATTGTCTCTATATTTTTGCCATTGGGGTACTTCATGTCTGTCTATTTTGTGCCACTCAGTATTTTTAATAGTGAATTTTATATGAGAATGGCTGGAATCCAGTTTTTGGTTCAGGTTGAATATGTATTTGGAGTCATTGGGGTGAATAAAGTCCCGTTCGCATTTTAATTTCTTTTCTTGACTACTGAAGCAATAATCAAAGTAGGCGTAATGCCAGGGGCTGGGGTTTCTGACTTCGGTAAAAATGTCAAGGGCATCTTGGTTCTTAAAAGTCCTGACCCTGGAGGTTTTCAGGGGTTTGGGCGCTATTTTCAGGGTGTATTCATGGCCGGGCAATAGGTTGGTGGTCAAAGCTTGCATGTTTTGGGCATCCCTTTCCATTCCCACCGCCAAATACATAGTGGCGTAATAAAGAGTGTAGCCCCAAGTGGAGAGACAAATGATAAAAAGTATTATAATGATAGCCTGTTTAAGGTGGCTCTTGTGTTCAAAAAGCCACAGACTGCGCTGTAATTTCTTAATGGTTAAGCCACCTGTGGGGTCTTGGTATTGGGAAATATCCACTTTTTTGTCTTTTTTGTCTTTTTCTTGAGTTTTTTTCTTCTCGGAAGAATTTGAAGAGGCCATGAGTAAGGATTTAGTTTAAGTTTTTTTATTTTAACATTTTTTTTACTAAAAAACAACTCCAAAAAACAATTGCTTTATGCGGGATTTTATGATAAAATAAAAACAATACAGAGAGGTATAGAAAGAGGCATATCCTAAAATGCTTTTTGTTTTTTAAAGGAATAGAACAGAGTTTAAAAGATCGTAATTACTAATAAAAAGACAAAAAATAATAATATTATATGAGCAACAAAAAAGACAAAAAAACATCCGCAAACAAGAATTCCCAAGGAGATTACGGAGCCAGCGCTATTACGGTTCTGGAAGGATTGGAGCCGGTCAGGAAAAGACCGGGCATGTATATCGGTTCCACCTCCGGAACCGGATTGCATCATTTGGTTTGGGAGGTCGTGGACAATGGTATTGACGAGGCTATGGCCGGTTATGCCGAGGAGATAACTATAACCCTTTTACCGGACGGAATGGTTCGGGTAACCGATGATGGTCGGGGTATTCCGGTAACCACTCACAAATCCACCGGGGTTTCCGCCCTGGAAACGGTTTTGACCAAGTTGCATGCCGGGGGTAAGTTCGGGGACGGTGGCGGATATAAAGTTTCCGGAGGTTTGCACGGGGTCGGAATTTCTGTGGTTAACGCTTTGAGTGAATATTTGAAAGCCGAGGTTTACCGGGAAGGAAAACTTTGGACCCAGGAATATAAATTCGGTACCCCGCAAGGAAAGTTAAAATCAACCGGAAATACTAAAAAGACCGGAACAGCCATTACTTTTAAGCCGGACGCCTCTATTTTTTCCGAAACCGAATTCAATTGGGGAAAAGTCTTGGATCATCTGAGGCAGCAAGCTTATTTAACCAAGGGTATTGTTATAAAGGTCTATGATCAGAGAAAGGACAGACGGGACAAGGAATACAAATTTTACTTTGAGGGCGGTATCAAATCCTATATTCGGTCCTTGAATCAGGGCAGGAGTGTTAAGCACGATACTTGTTTTTATGTGGAAAAAGAGATCGAGGAGACCAATATTGAAATAGCTTTACAATACAATGATGAGTTCAATGAGACCGTACTTCCCTTTGCCAATAATATCCACACTTCCGAAGGAGGAGCTCATTTGTCCGGATTCAAGACCGCTTTAACCCGGACCCTGAATACTTATGCCCGAAATCACGGATTGCTTAAAGAAAAGGATGATAATTTGACCGGTGATGATGTCCGGGAGGGTTTGACCGCTATTATCAGTGTTAAATTGACCGACCCCCAATTTGAGGGGCAGACCAAGTCCAAATTGGGTAATGCCGAGATAAAAACCTATGTGGAACAAGTGTTCGGAGAGAGTTTTGCCATTTTCCTGGAAGAACACCCCAAGGAAGCGGAAGCCATAATCAGTAAGTGCGTCCTGTCCGCCCAGGCCAGAAAAGCGGCCAAAAGCGCTCGAGCTTCTATTTTAAGAAAAGGGGCATTGGAAGGTTTGACTTTACCCGGAAAATTAGCTGATTGCTCCAGTCGTAAACCGGAAGAGTGTGAACTGTATATAGTAGAGGGAGATTCAGCCGGAGGTTCGGCTAAACAAGGCCGGGATAGACGATTTCAGGCCATTTTACCCCTGCGGGGCAAGATCCTGAATGTGGAACGGGCCCGAGTGGACAAGATGCTTAATAATAATGAGATCAAGAGCTTGGTCATAGCTTTGGGGACCAATATTAATGATCAATTCGATATTGAAAAATTAAGATACCACCGGATCATAATTATGACCGATGCCGATGTGGACGGAGCTCATATCCGAACCCTGTTGCTTACTTTGTTCTTCCGCCATTTTTATCCTTTGATCGCTAATGGCCACTTATATATTGCTCAACCGCCCCTATATCAGCTCAAGAAAGGCAATGATCTCAAATATGCCTACAGCGAGGAGGAAAAGCTTAAAATAGTCAAAGAAATGGGAGGCGAAGTTGTGGAAGTGGAAGAAGAGGGTGAGCAAGAGGGAGAGGTCGAGGTCAAGGAAAAAGTAAAAGGCAATATTAAGATCCAAAGATATAAAGGTCTGGGAGAGATGAATCCCAAGCAGTTATGGGAGACCACTATGGACCCCGAAGGTAGGATCATTAATAAAGTTACAGTAGAAGACGCGGCCCAGGCCGACAAGACCTTTGATATGCTTATGGGCGGCGAAGTGGCCCCCAGAAAGCATTTTATCCAGACCCATGCCAAAAAGGTGGAGAATCTGGATATTTAATTAATTTAGGATAAATTTATGACCCCAATACTCCTTTCCCCTATTCTGGCCGGTATAGCGGCCCAGGGAATAAAATTTCTGATTAAGACCAACCAGCAGAATTTTAGTTTAAAGAATTTGATCTCTTATTCCGGTATGCCTTCCGGCCATAGCGCTTTAGTGGTATCCCTGGCTGTGACCGTGGGCCTGAATGAGGGTTGGAACTCCTCCTTTTTTGCTATCAGTTTTATTTTGGCTATTATAGTGATCCGGGACGCTTTGGGCATCAGGAGGTATTTGGGCCGGCACGGCCGCACCTTGAACGCCTTGATCAAGGATCTGGGCGAGGATAAATTCCTGGA
>CAZPEL010000002.1:0-40019 GCA_964585585.1 uncultured Gammaproteobacteria bacterium
AAAAAATAGGGCGCGGAGCAAAAATTTCATCTTAGCTTGGAATTCTGTTGATTTATCCAATGGTGCGTTTGACTATTTAACATAACTAACAAAGTTCAATTAAATTGAACCATAAAATCCCGGTAAAAACAAGGATTCTTAACCATAATAAAGCTAATATTTAAAAACATTCTATGCTTAATCCCAAAATTTTCAAGGCCTATGACATTAGGGGGATCTACCGCCAAGACCTGAATGAAGACACCGCTTATCAATTAGGCCTGGCCTTTGCCGAACTAAGAAAACAAGAAACCGAAAAAAATGATCTTAAAATAGTGGTGGGCGGGGATATGAGAATCTCCACCCCGGAGCTCAAAAAAGCCGTAATCCGGGGCTTGACCGAAGGCGGGCTGGATGTGGTGGATGTGGGCACTGTATCCACTCCAAGTTTTTACTTTGCCGTGGGTCATCTCGGCCTGGATGGCGGAATAATGGTCTCCGCCTCCCATAATCCGGCGGAATGGAACGGTTTTAAAATAACCCGGGACAAGGCCAAGCCAGTGAGTTTTGATACCGGGATCAAGGTTATTAAAGAAAAAATGGAGGAAGGCAACCTATCCCCGGCGGAAAAACCGGGCAATCTGGAAACCAAGGACGACATATTAACGGAACAACTAAAACACGACTTCCAATTTTTTAACACCGAAACTATAAAACCCTTAAAAATAGTAGCTGACCCGGCCAACGGCATGGGAGCCCAATTCCTGAAAGCTATGTTCGATAACTTAAACTGCGAACTTATAGAAATGAACTTCAAACTGGACGGCAATTTTCCGGCCCATGAAGCCGACCCCCTAAAACCGGAAAACTTAGAGGACCTAAAACAAAAGGTTAAACAGGAACAGGCCGATTTAGGTATAGCCGTGGACGGTGACGGAGATAGGGTCTTTTTCGTAGATAATCAGGGAGAAGCGGTGGACCAGTCAATAATTCGTGGAATATTGGCTAAAATATTTCTAAAAGAGCGTCCCGGAAGCAAAATTTGCTATGATATCCGGCCGGGCAAAATAACCGAGGATATGATCCGGGAAAATGGCGGCGTGCCGGTGGTTACCAAAGTGGGGCATTCTTTAATAAAGGAGCAGGTCCTGCAAGAGGATGCTTATTTTGCCGGGGAATCTTCCGGACATTTCTTTTTAAATATGGAAATAGGGTGCTTTGAGGCCCCGGTAATAATAACCGGAAAACTGCTGGAAGAATTTTCCCGAAGTGGAAAGACAGTAGCTGAATATATTCAACCTTTGCAAAAATATTACCATTCCGGAGAGATAAATTCGGAAGTAGAGGATAAGGAAAGGGTTTTTGAGGCCTTGGAGGAAAAATATTCGGACGGAGAAATAAATAAGTTGGACGGGATTACCGTGGAATATCCGAATTTTTGGTTTAATGTTCGCGGTTCCAATACTGAAGAAAAGGTTAGATTGAACTTGGAAGCCAGGGATAAAAAAACTATGGAGGCAAAAAGGGATGAGGTTTTAGAGGTTATTAGGCAGGCCTGACTTGACTCAAAAACAATAATTAATTATATTGATATGAACTTTGAAGAACCAAATAGCCCCCAACCCAAAGCCCAAAACAAGGAGGAGAATATGGAAGCCCAAGAAAAATTAAAGCTCTTTAAAAGCACTGCGGATTTTAAAAATCAAGCGGAACAAAGACCGGAAGAAGCGGAAGAATGGATGAACGCCGTCTTTAACGAGGATGAACGGTATCAAGGTAATGAAAAATGGTTAATGGACCAACAACGGACCCTATTGGACATTTATTGCGAACAAAAAAACAAAGAAGGCGCTATCAGGATCATAGAACAGACCCGGGACCCCTTTGCCCAGGAAGGCAGGATCAAAAAATTCGAAAAGGTTTTCGGGGAAGCTTGTTCCCAAGAAAAACAAGAGCCGCAGTTCAAAAACGACCCGGATTCCGATATCGAGATCACTGACTCCGCCAGTTTTAAAAGGGTTATAACCCAAGAGGGAAGAAGGGGTATTAAAAAAGCCGAAGAATGGCTGGAAAAAATGGCCAATCAGGAAAAATACAGTCCGCAGGTATTAATAGACAGGGAAAAAGAACTGGAGCAGGCCAAACAATACTGGCAAGAAAAATAAAGCTTTCTCAAAACACCCCCGGCCCCCTTAAAAAGAGGAGAGGTAAAACTCTCCTCTTGATTTTTTTAAATTTCTGTGTTATTTTAAACAAAGTAAAAAGGTTTGTATCAAGATATTAAACTTGAACATTCCCCAAAAAAAATAAATAACCTTTACTTGGTTAAGGAGCCCGTGAGCTGCTTAACTCGGTTACAGGCCACCTATGTTAGAAAAAGAAGTCAAAGACAAACTTATTAAAAAGTTTAAAACCCATGAGAATGACACTGGCTCCCCTCAAGTGCAGATCGCTATTCTTACGGAAGAGATCAAACAACTAACAGAACATCTTAAAGTTCATAAAAAAGACAACTCTTCCCGACGAGGTTTACTGAAAAAAATAGGGGAGAGAAAGGGGTTGTTACGCTACCTAAAAAAAGAGGACGAAGATGCTTTTAAGGATTTAGCTAAAAAGTTAAATTTAAAAATAGCCAAAAAAATAGAAGAAGAGGAAGAAGAAAAGAAACAATTAGAGGAAATGCTTGATAAAAAGCACCAGATCACCTCGGATGAGGACGAAGATGAGAGCGAAGGCGAGGAGACAGAGTCCGGATCAAAAGAAAAACAAGAATCTTAAATAAAAAATCCCCTTGTTTTAACCCAACAAGGGGATTTAAGTATAAATATGCAAAAACACAGAGAACAGAGAGTGGCGGTTTTAGTGGATGTGGCCAATATGTATCACTCGGCTAAAAACCTCTACAATCGAAAAGTCAACTTTAAAGAGATCTTAAAAACGGCCACGGCCGGAAGAAAGCTCATTCGAGCCAAGGCCTACGCTATTAAAACGGAAACCGAGGAAGAAGCCCCTTTTTTTGAGGCCTTAAATCAACAGGGTTTTGAGATCAAAATGAAGGATCTGCAAATATTCACCGGTGGTGCCAAAAAGGCGGATTGGGATGTCGGTATTACGGTGGATGCTATTAATTTAGCGGAAAAAATGGATACTATAATTTTGGTAACAGGAGACGGGGATTATGTCCCCTTAGTGAACTACCTACAAAATTCCAAGGGATGTTTAGTGGAAATTTTGGCCTTTAAAAAAACCGCTTCTTCCAAATTAATAGAAGAAGCGGATGATTTTATAGACCTAAGCGAAAACAGGAAATATTTGATCAAATAAGGAATAAATTTGGGGTTTTGGTTGTTTTTTCTTACAGATAATGCAATCATTATTGCCCCACACATATTGTTTATATTGTTCAATTGCTAAATTGTTCGATTGTTTTCGTTGTAACAATATAGCAATTTAACAATATAGCAATTTAACAATTAATTATAATCTTGGCCAATAAACAAAGAGCACTATGAATACTCATAGTTCTTCAGTTTATTGGTCAAGCTTGCTAAAAATTTATGGCACAAGAAAAAACTTTTCAAACCGAATGGTTGGGAGAGCAACTAACCATTAAAACCGGCAAACTGGCCCAACAAGCGGATGCCGCGGTTACCGTGCAATACGGCGAAACCGTAGTTATGGCCACGGTGGTAGAATCCAAGGAGGAGAAAGATGTGGACTTCTTTCCCTTAATGGTGGGCTTTGAAGAAAGACTTTACGCCGCCGGAATGATCAAAGGATCCCGGTGGATCAAAAGAGAAGGGAGACCGAGCGACGAGTCGGTTCTGACCAGCCGGATGATCGATCGATCCATCCGACCCTTGTTCAATGAAGAATCTCGAAATGAGGTTCAAATACTAATAACCTCTTTATCGGTGGACAAGAAAAACCCACATGACATTGTAGCCCTGATCGCGGCTTCAGCCGCCTTGTCTATTTCCGGTGTGGACTGGAAAGGTCCGATCGGAGGTATAAGAGCGGGCTTAGTCCAGGAAGAACTGGTCTTTAACCCCACTTATCAACAACTGGAAGAAAGTGGCCTGGATCTAATTGTGGCCGGGACCGAGCAAAAAACCATTATGATCGAATCCGGAGGCCGGGAAATAAAAGAAGACAAAATGTATGAGGCCATAATCCAGGGACAAAAGAAAATGCAACCGGCTATTGATCTGATCAAGCAACTACAACAAGAAGTTCCGGCGAAAGAAAAGAATCATAAAACCGAAGTTCTAAAAAACGGAGAAGAAGAGCAAGAGGAGCAAGAAAAGCAAAAATTAGTGGATATGGCCAACCAATGGTTATCCGAAAACACTCATTCCATTTTGTTTGACCAACAATACCACACCAAAGGAGAGAGAAAGGCGGCGGTGGAAGCTCTTAAACAAAAGCTGGACTATTATTTATATGAGAACGGAGTGGGTCGAGAAAAAAGAAAATATGCCTTGAAAAAAACAGTAGAAAAGGCGGTGGAGGCCGAAGTAAGCAAGCAAATATTGGAAAACCAAAAAAGAGTGGACGGCCGGGACATAAAAGAAATAAGGTCTTTGTCGGCAGAAGTGGGAATTTTGCCCCGAAATCACGGAGCCGGCTTATTCTCTCGGGGGGAAACCCAGATCATGTCCATTGTTACCCTGGGGTCCCCCGGATTGGAGCAATACAGTGAAACCATTGAGGGTATGGGAAGTAAGGGCTTTATGCACCACTATAACTTCCCGCCTTATTCCGTGGGAGAAACCAAACCGATATTCGGCCCCAGCCGAAGAGATATTGGCCACGGATCCTTGGCGGAAAAAGCCCTTCGCCCCTTAATTCCGGAGAAAGAAGATTTTCCTTACACTATTAGAGTGGTAAGTGAAACCCTAAGCTCCAACGGATCTTCATCCATGGGAGCCACTTGCGCTTCCAGTTTAGCCCTAATGGACGCCGGTGTACCCATCAAAAAACAGGTCGGCGGTATAGCTATGGGTTTGGCCTCTAATAAGGATATGAGTAAGTGGCAAGTTATTACCGACTTACAGGACCTGGAAGACGGAGAGGGTGGTATGGACTTTAAGATCACCGGAACCAAGGACGGCCTGACCGCCATCCAGCTGGACACTAAGACCAACGGTTTGACCGAAGAGATCATAAAAACCGCTTTAAAACAAGGAAGAGAGGCCTTAAACCAAGTCCTGGAAACAATGAATCAGGCCATCTCTCAACCCAATCCGGAGCTTTCTCCCTACGCCCCCTTGGTCTTAAAGATCAAGATCAATCCGGACAAGATCCGGGATGTGGTCGGAGCCGGAGGGAAGATAATCAATAAGATCATTGAAGAAAAAGATGTTTCCATTGATATAGAAAAGGATGGAACCGTAATTGTTTGCGGTAACGACAAACAATCCTGCCAAGAAGCGGTCAAATGGATAGAAGAATTAACCCATGAATTTGAAGCCGGGGAAAAATTTACCGGAACTGTTACCAGATTAATGGACTTTGGCGCCTTTGTAGAGGTTTTGCCCGGACGGGAAGGGTTGGTACATGTTAGTGAAATGGCGCCTTATCATGTATCCAGCCCCAAGGACTTCTTAGGTGAAGGAGACGAGGTTAAAGTTAAGGTTAAAGAAATAGATGATATGGGTCGGCTCAATCTGACCATGAAAGACTTGGAAGAAAATCAACACCTCTGGAAGGACAAAAAAGGGGAGGGCACACCCAACAACAAATTCAATAATAATAGAAACAACTCGGGGAAAAAACCTTTTTCTAAACCCCCTCACAAAAACTAAAAAGTTAAAGGTAAAAACAACAAAAACTCCCTTGACCGAATCAAGGGAGTTTTTGTTCAGTCCAAAAAAATATTACTTAATTATTCCAGTTTTGCTTTTACTACTAAAGCCACTACCACGGCCACAAAAATAATAAGTAAGGGAATCCACATGTTCATAAAAACTTGAATTAATTATAAACTTAATATATATTATATCATTTTTCCGGAAAGCTTCAAATAAAAGGCGGATTCTGCTATAATTTTAGTAATTACATTAAAATAATCAGCTTATGCCCTCTCAAAAATCGGAAATAAGAAAATCTTACCTACTTAATGAGTATGTTATTATCACTCCGGGACGAGCCGCCCGGCCCCGGGATGTCAAGGAAAAAACCTTTATTGAAAAAGATCCGAACTGCCCCTTTTGTCCGGAGAATATTGACAAAAAAAATATTCTGGATAGAATAAACAAGGTCAATTCCCGGCAATGGCAAGTATTAAGTATAAAAAACATCTATCCGGCCGTAACTCTGGACAACAAAAAAGCTTACGGCACCCAGGAAGTAATAATAGACACACCGGATCACACCAAGGAATTGGCCCACTTAAGCCAAAAAAATATAGAAAAACTCCTGGAAATGTATGCCCAAAGAACCCGAAAATTGGCTCAAAACAAAAAACTCAACTATATTTTATGCTTTAAAAATCAAGGGGCCAAAGCCGGGGCCTCTATAACCCATTCTCACTCCCAGGTATTTGCCACCAGTATCACTCCGGACGACCTGACCGAGGAAGCCAGGTTAAAACAAGAATACCAAATAGAGAACCAAAGCTGCCCTTACTGCGATATAATCAAACAAGAAATGCAAAGGGATAGAAAAATATATGAAGATAATTATATCGCGGCGTTCGCCCCTTATGCCAGCCAATACCATTACGAGGCCTGGATCTTCCCCCGAAGGCACTTGGATAATATTACTCAATTGAACAAAAAGGAAAACAAATCCTTGGCCCGAATATTAAAGAAAATACTGGAAAAACTGGATTCCATTGATGCTTCTTACAATTTTTTTCTTCATAATGTTATTTCCGACCCCAACCAGCACTTCTATATTAAGATCCAGCCCCGGGAAAGTGTTTGGGCCGGGGTAGAGTTGGGTTCCGGCCTGGTTATAAATTCCATCCCGCCGGAAGAGGCGGCCAAATTCTACCGCTCCTAATATTTCGACTTTTAGAATTTATTTTCAATTATGCCCATACCTCAATTATCCCAAAACAAATATCAACAATCCTGGAAAGATAGACAAAATACATCCTCCAGAACCCCGTCCCGAAACCCCAACAAAAACAACAAACCTTTTTGGAAAAGGTTGTTTTTCAGCAAAAAAACCCTGTTATTTCTAGTAGTGGCCGGTATTGTTTTTATATTATCCGGCCTGGGAGTGGTAGCTTGGATGTCTCGGGACCTGCCCGACCCTAACCAATTAATGGACCGGGACGTAGCCCAAAGCACCAAGATCTTTGACCGCACCGGAGAAACCCTCTTGTATGAGATCCACGGCCAACAACAAAGGACCTTAAAAACCCTAGAGGAAATCCCGAATTACGCCGAACACGCCACTATAGCCATGGAGGACAAAAATTTTTACAAACACTCCGGGTTCAGTTTATGGGCTATTTTCCGAACCGCTATTACCGATATAGTATACGGCAAAATGGCCGGAGCTTCCACTATTACCCAACAATTAGTCAAAAACGCGGTCTTAACCCCGGAAAAAACTTTTACTCGAAAAATAAAAGAATTGATCCTGGCTTATCAAATAGAGCAAAAATACTCCAAAGATGAAATTTTGCAAATGTACCTTAATGAGATACCTTACGGAGGAACAGCTTACGGAATAGAAGCGGCCAGCCAACACTATTTCGGTAAAAAAGTAGAGGACATTTCCTTGGCTGAAGCGGCTACCTTGGCCTCCCTACCCAAGGCGCCCAGTTATTACTCTCCTTATGGGCCCCACAAAGATCTATTACTACAAAGAAAGGATTATATCCTAAAACTAATGGAAGAGCAGGGGTATATCTCGGAAAAGGAAAAGAAAGAAGCCCAAAACCAGGAACTGGATTTCAAAGAACCGAGTAGTAATATTAAAGCTCCGCATTTTGTGATGTATATCAAGAGTATTTTAGCTCAAAAATACGGCCAAAAAATGCTGGAACAAGGAGGTTTAAAGATCCACACCTCCTTGGATATGTACAAACAAAAACTGGCGGAGCAAGCGGTTCAAGACAGGATGGAAACAAATGAAGAAAAATACCAAGCCACCAACGCCGGTCTGGTTTCCTTGGACCCCAAAACCGGTCAAATCCTGGCTATGGTAGGGTCCCGGGATTATTTTAGTGATAATATAGAGGGGGCTTTTAATGTTACGACCGCTAAAAGACAACCCGGATCCTCTATGAAACCGATAGTTTATTCTTCTTTGTTCAATAAGGGATTTACTCCGCAGACCAAATTATTTGATGTGGTTACCAATTTTTCCAATAATTCAGACCCCTATGAACCCAAAAATTACGACTTAAAAGAACACGGGCTTATATCTATCAGAAAGGCCTTGGCCGGATCCCTGAATATTCCGGCGGTAAAATCCCTTTATTTGGCCGGCATGGATAATGTTTTTGAACTAACTCAGCAATTGGGCTACTCCACTTTTTCCGATCGAAGTCGTTTTGGGTTGTCCTTAGTTCTGGGTGGAGGAGAGGTGAAGCTCTTGGAACACACCAATGCCTACAGCGCTTTTGCCAGAGAAGGGGTTGTTCATCCTATCTCTCCGGTTTTAAAAATAGAAAATTCCCAAGGAGAGGTGATCGAGGAATACCAAAAACGGGAAAGAAGAGTATTAAAATCAGGAGTCGCCAGAATGATAAACAGCATCCTATCGGACAACCAGGCCCGGGCCTATACTTACGGTCTGGATAACTGGTTAACCCTGGAAAACAGGCCGGTAGCCGCCAAAACCGGAACCACTAATAGTTATCGAGATGCTTGGACTATAGGTTATACCCCGTCTTTGGTAACCGGTGTTTGGGTGGGTAATAACGACAATTCCAAAATGAAACGCGGGGCTTCCGGTGGTAATGTGGCCGCTCCTATTTGGAATAAATACATGCAAACAGTATTGGGAGATACGCCGGTGGAGACTTTTAGGGAATTGGGAGATATTAAAACCGGAAAACCGGCCATAGACGGGAATTTGGATTTCGAAAAAACGGTAAAAATAGATAAGGCCTCGGGTCTTTTGGCCACTGAACATACTCCGGAAGAATATATTAAAGAAGTTAGTTATAAAACCCAGCCCCACAGCATCCTTTATTATGTGAATAAGGAAAACCCCTTAGGGGACAAACCTAAAAATCCATCTCAAGACCCTCAATTTAAAAACTGGGAAAAAGCAGTGCAAAGATATGCCCAGGAGAGCGAGGAATACAAAACCGGATCCACTTCCGTATCCATACCCACTAAATATGACAATGTTCACCAACCGGCACTCCGACCTGATCTGGAAATATTGTCCCCGAACAACAAAGAGACATTACAAGACGAGGAATTGGAAGTTAAAATAAAAACCTCGGCGCCGCGAGGTGTGGATAAGGCCGTTTATTATATAAACGGACAATTATTGGAACAGATCGATTCCTATCCTTTTGACCTGGAGTATGATATTGATTTTTTAAGTAATGGTTATCATGAATTAGGGGTTGAAATTTGTGATGATGTGGGGAATTGTACTCGAAAAAATATTATCATCAATTTAAAACTAAAGGATAACTCCGTTAGTGATCAAAACATGGACATATCCTGGTTATCCCCCAGTAATGGGGTTATAGTCAACCGGGTTGATTTTCCGATAAATTTAGAGGTTAATATCAACCCCCTAAAAAAAATATCCAAGGCGGAGATGATAACTACCTTGGTTTCCGCCACTTCTTCACCACAACAAAAACTGAACTCCTGGTACTCTATAAGAAACAACAATCTGAACTTTGATTGGGATAGGCCAAAGCAAACCGGAACTTATGAAATTGTTCTCAAGGTTCACACTTGGGAAGGGGATATAAAAACCAGCCAACCCCTTACCATAAATGTAAATAAGCAATGATCTTTTCTTCTTATTGCTTAATAGGCATTATTATATAGAGGTATTGAGGATTTTGAACCGGACGGACTATACAAGGGGTATTATTGTCCATAACCTCTATTTTAACTTCCTCTTCCTCTATAGTCTTTAATCCGTCCAAAAGGTATTGGTAATTAACAATAATACCATTGTCTTTACCGGAATTTTTGGCCTCTATTTCCACTATATTCTCTCCGGTTTGCCCGGAAGTGGAAGATACCACCATCTGGTCCTTACCTTCGGGAAAATCCAGGTTGATATCATTAACGCCGTTCTTGGAAAAAAGAGAGGAGGTTTTAACCGCTCTGATAAGCTCTGATCTATTAACCACGGTTGAAGTTTTAGTGTTTTCCGGAATAATCTGCTTGTAATCCGGGTATTGCCCCTCTATTAGCCGAGAAACTAATTCTGTGGATTCAGTGGTAAAAAGGATCTGGTTATCCGAAATATAAAAATTTATTTCCTGTTTATCCCCCTGGATCTCTCCGTTTTCCTTTAATCCGGACAATATTCTTAATAACTCTTGAATAGTTTTAGAGGGGACTATTATTTTTTTTCCTTCTATTTCTTCTTGGGTTTCTGTTTTTATGTCTATTTGTTTTTCCGCCAAACGATAACTATCAGTAGCGGCCAGGGTTAATTTATTTTTCTCAAAAGAGAACAAAACTCCGGATAATTCCACCCGGGAATCACCACTGGCCACGGCAAACCCCACTTGATTCAAGGATTTTTTAAGATCATTAATATTAACATCAATCCGGTTCTTCTTTTCCACGGTCGGAATCAAGGGGAAATCCTCGGCTGTTTGTCCTTTTATTTTGGTGTTATAGTTGTCGCAATTCAATTTTAAACTTTCTTCTTGTTTCTCTATTTCTATTTTTTTATTAGGGAGTAGGTTTACATAGTCGGATATCATCCGGGAGTTAACAGTAAAGGACCCTTCCTGCTCCACCTTTCCTCTAACTGTATTTACTACTCCTATTTCCAGGTCGGTGGTTATTAATTTTATATTTTTATCCTCTGTTTTTATTAAAACATTGTTCAGTATGGGTAAATTAACATTTTTGCCGGCTACATGACTGACCACGAACAATCCTTGTTTTAAATTTTCTTTTAAGCTGACAAATTTCATAGATTGAATACTTTTAATTTATTTAATTAATTAAATATATATAAAAAATAGGAATAATAAGGGGTGTGGAGATCTGTTTTAATGAAGTGATTATTTGGTTTTAAGCTTTGTTTTTGCGGGGTGTTTGTTTGTTTTTTATCTTGTGGATTTACCGGTGGATTTTTTTGAAGATTTTGTTGATAAGTCCGGGGATATCCACAGCGACCTAAGAGAAGGGGGTGGTTGTTCACATTTTGTTAAACTCAATCTTCAGAATATCAACAGGAATAACCACAGATTTTATTAGGGTTGTCCACTGTTTATACACACTCTTCGTTAAGTATTTGTTTTATGGATTCTATTTCTTGTTTAATTTTTTCGTTCTCCCTTTCACCTATTTCTTCTTGAATCTTATTATAAGCATGCATGGCAGTGGTGTGGTCTCGGCCTCCTAATTCATAACCAATAGTGGGGTAAGAGGCATCCACTTCTTTTTTCATTAAATAAATAGCTATTTGTCTGGGCCAAACCAATTCCTTTCTACGTCCTTTACCTTTTAACTCTTTTAAATTAATACTATAAAACTTACACACCGCTTCTAAAATATGTTTAGCGGTGATGGTTTGGGTTTGCAGATTGGTTAAAAGGTCATTCAATATATTTTTGGTCGTTTTTAAAGTGGGGGTGGAATTGTTGAATTCATGAAAAGCTATAATTTTATTTAAAGCTCCTTCTAATTCCCGAATATTATTTTTAATATTACCGGCTATAAATTCCAATATATCTCTTTCCAGGTTATAGCTTTTTTCCCGGGCCTTTTCTTCCAATATAGCTATTTTGGTTTCAATATCGGGTTGGGAAACGTCAGCTACCATACCAGATTCAAATCTGGATAACAACCTTTTTTCCAGGGCCGGTATGGACTTGGGTGGCTTATCCGAGGTTAGGATTATTTGTTTATCCGATTGCTGCAATTCATTAAAGGTATGAAAAAATTCTTCTTGGGTTCCATCTTTGCCGGCCATAAACTGAACATCATCCACTAATAAAAGATCTACATTGCGGTAGTGGTCTTTAAACTCTTTGGCCTTACCCCCGTGTACGGATTGAACATAGTGGTTGGTAAATTTTTCACTGGTAATGTAAAGGATCTTATTAGTGTTCCTGGCTATTTCATTACCCACCGCCTGCAGGAGATGGGTTTTACCTAAACCCACCCCTCCGTATATAAACAGGGGATTATAGGCCTTACCCACATTGGCGGTAACCGCCTTGGCTGCGGCGTGAGCCAGTTCATTGCCCTTGCCCACCACAAAATTTTCAAAAGTGTATTTAGGGTTGAGTCCGAACCTGTTAGAGGAAGAATTAACAGAAATAGAAGAAGCGCCGGAGTCCTTGGGTGTTTTGTTTGATGAGTTCTTAGTATTGGCCCGGGCACCTTCTTTAATGGCAGATGATTTTATAGAAGAAGATGGTTTTTCCTCTTTTTTGGTTTGGACTTTGTAAATTATATTGTTTACTTTTTGATTGGTTACATTTTCCAGGGCTTGCTTGATAGCATCATGGTATTTTTTCTCCAACCAGGTTTTGGTAAAAGTGTTGGGCACACAGATGGTTATATGGTCGTCCTCGAGTTCGGAAATAAAAGTGTTTTTAAACCAGGTGGTGAAATTGGCTTTGGATAAATTGAGCTCTATTTCACCCAACACCGCTTGCCAAATTTGGTTTTTATCCATAGAAGCAAAATTTAATTGAATTATTTAAAAAAATTATCTCCTAACAAGATATGAAATTTTAATTTAAACTTTTTTATTTAGAGTAATTTTATATTAGTAAAATCATTATATCAAGTAAAGTCAAAAAGTGAAAACCCGAAAACTGTTTATAACTTGTTGATAATCAGTGGAAAACTTTTTAAGAATTGGAGTTAAAAAAATATATATTTTGTAACAATAAAGTTTTAGTAGTTGACTGGTGTTTTTCTTTTTGTTATTATAACTTTTAGTTTTGAGCAAAAGGATTTTTTTAGATAGCGGTTGCTCTTTTATTTTTAGACAATATTTATCAATATTTTTGGGGCCGTAGCTCAGTTGGTTAGAGCGCCTGCCTGTCACGCAGGAGGTCGCGAGTTCGAGTCTCGTCGGCCCCGCCCACCCCAATCTTAAAGATCGTTGTCCTTAAAGGGCGATGATCTTTTTTAATATTGACAGAAAAAAAATTCGTGCTAATATTAAATTTGTCTTAGGAAGAACCTTTACATGATACTTCCGGGTAGCGAATCGGTTGTGGGCCAATAAATAAACAAAATAGATCCTTGTTTTGTTGGTCAACATCCGATCTTTGATCATAAGTTTGATCTTATGAATTATAACTACCCCAATTCCAATTTAAAAGCGGCGCGTAATTATTGTTTTATTCTTCGAGGCGCCGCGCTAACGCCTCCAAAAGATAGTCCTTACAGGGAACATCTTTTGGAGGCGTTTTTTATTTCTTTTTTTCAAGGTCGACTCGGGTTTTACCCCGGAGTGTTATCCGGAGCCCGGGAAAGAAATAATAAAAACGCTCCTTGTTAATCAACTAATATATTTACCTGGTTTATTCCTTTATTATCACTCAGGAGGGATGATAATAATAAAATCGGAATCAACAGGTGGATTTAAAAAATATGAAAAAGCCAATTTATTGGTTGTCCATAATTTCCTTGGTTTCCATGCTCTTTCTTCCGGCCGCGGCCATGTCCGTACAGGGAAGTACTTTGGATACCAACTTAACTCGTTCCGGTGACGGCGGCGGGGCCGCTCCTATTGTTAAAGCCAAGTGGGAGATGAACGGCCCTTATTCCGAGTTGTCCGGGACGGATGACAGTGATTCCGCCGGGGCGCAATTCAATGCTCCCGGAGTTTGGGGAACTACTACTACCTACTCTGTTTGCGCCATAGTGACCGATCCGGACGGAGTTTCGGACATAGATAATGTGTATGCCGATATCTATTATCCTATGGACAAGGCCTTTCACCCGGAAGACTCAAGTAATCCGGACCAGATCAACGGCGGAACCGACTCCTTGCCGGACTATGGATTAAGCGGTTGCGGGGAACAATATGGTGATGAGAGCCGGTTGGTCAAACTTTCCAAGACCGACGGTTATAACTTGTTCTGCGACTCCGTAAGAAACAACAACAATGATCTGCCCACCTTTTATGGCGATGGCGAATACGACTACAATGAGATCTGTGATGCCGACGGGGAGCTAATGAAGGAAACCGCCTATGTTTATTGCGCTGACAGGGACCTGACCTGGGAGGACCCGGCCGGAACCTATAAAGTAGAAGTCTTTGCCTTGGATAAAGCCGGAGTTTTCTCCAATCTTTTGGTGAATAACTTCGAATATCTGCCCCTTACCGCTTATGAGTTGGATTTTAACTCCGTGGATTACGGCAGTGTGAAGCTGAATACCCATAAAAGGATCTCCGGAGATGTTGATTTCGGAACCGCGGACAAACCGACAGTTAGAAATACCGGCAACACTCGTTTGTATATGGGAATAGAGCAGGATGATATGGGCTTGGGCACCACCGAAGGGAGCTATAATCTAAAATACGATGCTCGAGTGGGAAACAACGAGGAAGACTGGAAGAACTTTTATCCTTATCAGAAAAGATGGCTGGAGGATATATTGGATCTGTCCCAAACCGAAGAAATGGATTTTTCCATCCTTGTTTATAAATTTCCTTCCACTGATACCAGCTACACCGGAGACATGACCCTGGATGCCAAGTTCGCCAATTTCCGTCATTGTTATGATAATTGTCCTTCTTGTGAATAATCCGGAACCTTGGCCCGGGGAAAACCATTCCCCGGGCCAAGCCCGGAACTTAAAAATATGAACAAATATATCTCTATAATTATACACTCTTTTGGTTTATTGTGTTTCTTTTCCTTGGGGGTTAGCAATGTCGGGGCTTTGGGAATGATGACCCAGCCCATTGAGGTGGATAAGGTTTTGAGAGGCCAGACCCTTAAAGAGGAATTGCGGGTTTTGAACAACAGTGACAGGAGGGGCAAGCTTGAATTGGCGGCCGTAGGAGAAGTTAAGAATTGGACGAGCTTTTTTTACCAAGGAGAGGTAGTGACCGATATAGAAATATCTCCCCAAACAACCGAATACATTGATGTGGAAATTGTTATTCCACAAGATATCCCCAACGGGACCTATCAAGGGGAGTTAAAAGCCAAATTCACCCCTATCAGTTCAGAAGATAAAGGCACCAGCACTTATGCCAGTGTATCCCAACAGATCAGTCGAGCAGTAAGAGTTGGCGTTACCGACCAAGAAATAATCGAGCTGGACGCGTCCCTGTCCCCGGAATCCTATATTATATTGGCCGAAAATCCCTTAAAGCTAAAGGCCAGGTATTATAATCGCGGAAACATTGTTCTTTTTCCGGATCTTCAATTAAAGATAAGCCGGGATAATAAAACGATCCACAATTCCATCTATCCTTATCCGGAAGATGAGTCTCCGGTATCTCCATTGGAGCAAAAAGAGATAATAGTGACCTATAACCCCGGAAAATTAAAGCCGGGGAAATATAAAAGCGAAGCAACCGTGTTTTTAAATGAGAAAAAAATAAAACAAGATGAATTTACTTTTGAGATCCTTCCAGAATTAAACAAAGAAGAAAGAGAGGCCTTTAAAGGTTTTTATTTTTTTGGCGGCGGATTGGCTTTGTTGCTCTTAACTACTGCGGTTATAAGAAAAAGGAATAATTAATTAATGCTATCAATTATATGAATGCTAAAAATATAAAAACAATTTTTTGCTTATCGGTTTTGGTTTTGGGTGCGTTCTTTATTTTCGAGTCCCGGAAAGCGGCGCCGGTTCAGGCCTCAGACAGAGCTTTGTGTACTTCTACCGCGGATGTGGTCTTAATAATGGACCGGTCCGGAAGTATGGCGGACGGTGGTCGGGAAAGCTCTTGCGAATGGCAGGAGCTGGAATGGGGTGAAAACTCCCAATATTGCCAAGTTTATACACAAACCGGAGTGGAAAAAAGTTGGTGCTTAGAAAAAAGCCACGACTCTTGCCCGGAGTCCGTTTATACTTCAGCCCGAGATAACAAAATGATCAGCGCCCAAAAGGCCGGAAACACTTTTTTGGGATTATTAAAACAAGAGGATCAATCCGGACTGGTTTATTTTTCCTATAAAGATAATGAAGAATGGTTGGCCAAATTGGAAAAACCTTTATCTTCCGATCACGGACAAACTCAGGATTATTTAAATCAGTTAGAACCTTTTGGCCCCACCAACATGGGGGACGCCATTGCCTTGGCCACTCAGGAGTTCGGTTCCAGTAGGGCTGATCCTCAATCCATAAAAGCGGCCATTCTTTTAACCGACGGGTTGGCTAATAAACCTTTTGGTAGCGGCAGTGGCGAGGACCCGCAGGATGTGGCCTATGCCATTACCAAGGCCGAGGAGGCCGGAAGTGAGGGGGTAAAGATCTTTACTATTGGTTTGGGTGATAACGGAGAGATAAACGAGGATATGCTAAAGACTATTGCTGAAAAAACCCAGGCGGAGTATTACCATGCTCCCGATCAAGAGGACCTGGAAGATATTTATCTCCAGATCTCCACCCGGCTTTGTGATTATAGCTCTGTTTCCGGGTGTAAATTCAATGACCAGAATGGAAATGGCCAAAAAGACGGCGACGAGAGTTATATAGAGGGTTGGGAGATATTTCTGGAGGGCAATGGGGTCAGCTTGTCTCAGCTTACCGATTTTCGAGGGTGTTATCGGTTTTCCGGCCTACCCGGAGGAAGTTATATTATTTCAGAGGCCAGTTCCAGTGATTGGGTTCAGACTTTTCCGGAATCGGGCCAATATGAATTGGAGCTTAAATGGGAGCAGAATATCGGATGTCATAGTTTTGGTAACCAAGAAAAGGAAAAAACCGGCTCTATACAGGTGTGCAAATACAAGGATCAGGACAGGTCCGCCTCTACTACGGACGATAGGAGTCCGTTGGTGGATATATCTTGGGAATTCACTTTACAAGGAGGATCCGCCTCCTCAACTCTGAACACGGAACCAGGGGGCCACTGTGTGGTTTTTAAAGATCTGGCCTTTGGGGGATATCTGATACAAGAAACCCTTCCGGAATATTGGTTTTTATTGGAACCGGAGGATTCGGAGGTAGAGATAAACGTCAGTTCCACCACCCCGGAGAGGGTTGATTTTGTTAATTATTATTACAAAAAGGAGAGTGGTAATGGCGGTAATGGAGGGAATGGCGGGTCGGAACCGGTCTGCGGGAACGGCATCCTGGAATCGGGCGAGGAGTGCGATGATGGAAACACTAAAAACGGTGACGGCTGCAGCAGCGCTTGTCAAAAGGAAAAAACCGGCGGCGGCACGCCTATATGGATATTTGAGCCCGAAACCCCGGAGGAACCGGAGCCGCCGACGCCAATAATTCCCACCACCACTCCGGAGTTAAAGGTCCGTAAGACCGTAAGCTCCAACCAGGTTCATCCGGGAGATGAGATAACTTATGTAGTCGTTTTGACCAACGAGGGCAGCGGCAAGGCCTTGAATGTGGAGGTTAGTGACGACTTGCCTCCGGGATTTGTGTATGAGCGGGGAGACGCCCCCGAGGACTTATTGTTTTTAGAAGAGTTATTTCCGCAGGAGCAAAGGAGGATGGAGTATAAAGTGAGTATTGACGGGTCGGTTCAACCGGGGTCTTACTTTAACCAGGTTATAGTGGATTCGGACAACCACGAGACCATTAGTACCAGTACTGAAGTAAAAGTGGCGTTAAAAAAAGAGGTTAAAGGAGATAAGCAGTTGGCTCCGGCCGGATTCAGTCCGCGGGAATTTTTACTTTTATTAATAGGGTTGATCATAGCGGCCGCCGGAACTTTAACCTTTAGGAAATTAAGTCTTTGATCATAAACATGGTCTATTTACTTAAAAAAAGGATCTTTGCTTTTGTTTTTCTGTTCTTCGCCGGTTCCGGCATAGCAGTTCTTTTGTATTTGCTTTTTCTGCCGGTTTATCCGTGGTTGAAGTATAAGACCCTCTATCGATCTGTTCCGGTGGCCACTTCTTCTGTGGACTGGCAAAAATTGGAGAGCGATTATTCCATTTCTTTTAAAAAGGAAAATAAATTTTTATTCCAGGATGCAGAACATTCCAACAGGATCGTGATCCCCCGGATCGGAGTGGATGCGCCCATTATAAGGACCACTAACCAAGCGGAGGGCTTGAACAAGGGCGCTTGGATGCTTCCTGCCGGCTCTACTCCCGGCGAGGGAGGCAATACTATAATAACGGCCCATAGGTTCAAATATCTGCCCCCGAACAACCTAACTTTTTATTTATTGGATAAATTGCGCCCCGGAGACGAGGTGATAGTTTTATGGCAGGAGCAGGGGTTTTTATATAGGGTCAAAGAAAGAAAGATAATAAAAAAAGACGACTTTTCTATTTTAAAACCGTCTTCGACTCCGATCTTGACTTTGTTTACCTGTCATCCTCTTTTTTCCGACCAAGAGAGATTGGTGATATTGGCTTCGAAAATAAAAAAGGATTAAAAATTCCTATCCTTACCCACTATAAAATTCAATTTTTTATCACAAGAGGAAACAGAGGCCTCTGTTTCAACTTCAATAGAATTATCCACCACGATCTTTTGGGTTTTGTCTGTAATAAATAAACTTTTTAAAGACAGGATACTTTGGTTTACAGTCTGTTTTTTTTGCGGGGTTTTGCGGGGGTTGATGTATAATTTAAGATTCTTATCTTTGAAATTGGTTTTGATCTTTCGGGCCAGTTTTGAGGACAAGGGAAGATTGATAATGCTTATTTCGCAAGGTTTTTGGATCTCAATGGAATATTCCTCCCCTATTTTGATCTCATTATAGTCTCCGATAACATCCAGTTGAGATAAAAAATAATCCTGGTTTATCTTTCCCACACCCAGTTTTTCTATCCTTCTTGACAGCAAGGCATTACAGGCCTGATCCGGGGTTTTTAAACCCAGGGCCTTGGCTATTAAATTATTCTTTTCCTCCAAGGGGATCACTCCTAATACCGGCAATTCTTTTTGCGGGTTTCTATCTCTTTCTTTGATCACGGCGTTCAAGGTTTTGTGCACCGTTTGGTCACTTCCCACCGCCACCACGGTGTTGGCCTCGTATTTGATCTCATCCTGAATAGTCTTTTCTATGTTATTTATACCCTCTAATCTGACTATTTTACCGTTCAGCCCCAGGTCGGTGATCTTTTTTTCCATTTTGGCCAAGATCTTATTGTATTTTCTTTTGCCGGCAATGGCATCGTATATGTAAATATACATAAAAGGATACTTTAGAAAACTAAAAACTTATTGGTTTTCGGACATTTTATTTTCCGCTTCCGCTTCCTCGTTTTTATTCCGGGATTCTTTTTTAGAGTCGCCTGATTTGGCCATTTTGAATTCACCATTGATAACAGCCCCGCTTTCCACGGTCAGGGATTCGCATTCTATATTTCCGGTTATATGGGCCGAGGCCACTATTTCCAGATGACTCAAGATTTTAATGTCTCCGGATATCTGCCCTCCTAATCTGGCTGTTTTTGCTTCAATATTAGCTAAAATTTTAGCATTATCCCCGACAAAGACATCGGCGTCGGTCTTTAAACTCCCCTCTAATTCTCCCTCTACCACGGTATTGCCTTGGCCGTGAAAGTTGCCCTTAACTTTAATAGCCGGCCCGATGATTGTTTCCACTTTTTTGGAAACAGATTTGTTTTGTGGATCCGATTGTTTGTTGAACATATGGCTTGGTTAAAAATAATAATATTTATTTTGCCAAAACTGGAGCAATTTAATTTAATTTTATATCGGTATTGACATTTTGTCAAAGGAAAAATATATTTAATAAAGACGGTTTCCGCCGTTTTTAAAGTCCCCATAGTTTAACCGGATAAAACAAGGGCCTCCTAAGCCCTAGATCTATGTTCGAGCCATAGTGGGGACACATTCTCATTTTATGATTTTATGATTTTAGATTTATGATTTGAGTTTATGTTCAAGGTGTCGTGGATTTTGATAAATAAGTAAAATCCTATTTTGACTTTTGTTTTATTACGAAAGTCCAGGCTGTTGTGGACTTTCGTATCTTTCCTTATTTTGTAAACGAAAGTCCAGGGTATCCTGGACTTTCGTGGATTCAGAAAAAGCAAAATTGCCGCGAAAGTCCAGGGTATCCTGGACTTTCGTGATAAATTTTTAAGGGTTTGTAAAGATTTAAATTTCACAGAGTTTGAATGTGATGGATATAATTACCCTTGTCTTTGGATCCCCCCCTTGATTTGAACCTAAAAAGGTGTTACACTGCTTATATCTTGTGATTTTTTAGTTCAATTATAAATCTTAAATCCTAAAATCATAAATGAGAATGCGGGCCCGTAGCTCAGCTGGTTAGAGCGCTTGCATGGCATGCAAGAGGCCACCGGTTCGAATCCGGTCGGGTCCACAGTTCAAACCCCGTTAAAACGGGGTTTTTATTTGGTGTTAAAATAAGTATATTTAGCTAATATTAGAAAAAAAGTTAAAAAAATTTTTTAGGGTTTCACGTCAAACCCTGCTTAAAAAAAAGAGAGAGGGTGAGTTGTGAGCAAAATTTTACAAGGGTGAAAGTTTATTTTTGTTTTTAATTAAAGTCAGGGGGCGGTTTTTTGTAAAAATTAATAATTAAGATAACATATTTTAATATCACTTTATTTGAACAAGTAAGAAGTTTATATTTTTACAGAGTGATGTTTAACATCGAACTTTGAGGATTGTTTAAAATGTTCTGTTTTGAATGTAAAATTATAATGAAAGTCCACGGTACCGTGGACTTTGCTTTAATAAAAATATAAAAATTTAACTTTTGCTATTTCACGAAAGTCCAGGGTACCGTGGACTTTCGTGATGATAAAAATAAGTAAAAAAATACGAAAGTCCAGGGTACCGTGGACTTTCGTATTAAACAATAGGTTTGTATTGCTAATTATTGAATCCCAAAGGTTATTTTTTTAGCATTTTCTTTATTATATCCCTATTACTCCAGGTCGCTACCAGTAAAACCGCTATAATAATGCCTCCAAAAATAAGATAACGTTTAGTGTCTTGGCTAAACCAGGCAGAAGAAGTGCTGGTCGGGGTTTGGGGGTCTTCAAGGGAGTCCTCCGGAGCCGAAGAAGTGCTTGTGGTCCCGGTTTCCGGGTTTTCGGGGGTGGTGCTAGAATTTTCTTCCCGAACAGCGTTGTTTATTTGCGGATCCAGCACAATAAATCTTATATGTGCAGAATCCGAGCTGGTTTGTCCGTTTTTTCTGGACACCAAATACAGGTTATGGGAGCCCCGGGCTAACTCCTCCGGTTCATAGTTTATTTCCGATATATTATTGTTTTTTATGGTCGGGATCAAGCTTTCTTTTAAGGATCCGTCCATATAAACATCTATTTTTTCCACTATTTGGTTTACTTCGGCCTTTACAACCAGATCTTCCAGTTTAACAGAGGATCCGTTTGCAGGCATTAATATTTGCGGGGATTTGACCTGGGTTGGGCTATTCTCTTTTGATTCCGGTTTGGACTCAGGATCTTGGGGGGAAGAGGTTTTATCTCCCTGAACAGACCTTAAATTAAAATCGATATAATTGGATCTGGAACTTCTTTGTCCGGTGGAATTTATGGCTACCGCCCATAATTCATGTTTTCCCGGAGAAAGATCTTTAGAGGGAATAAAAACAAAACCGGCGGTTCCGGAAGGATGGGACAAAAAGCCAGTTTTCTCTAAAAGTTGGCCATCCAAATAAAGATCAACTTTGGTGTGGTTGGCGGTTAACCCTGTTATTTTTGGCCTAAAATTAGTTAAATTTTTAGATTGAGGACTTAACAGGATCGGTTCAGGAACATCGTAGGTAGGCATCTTTTGCGGAGTTTGTCCATAGACTGCCACCTCGTAGTTTGCCGGAGGAGAGAGAAGAGAAGAATTCTTGTCTTGAGAAACTACGGTGATGTTGTGTCGGCCCGGATCCAGTCGAGATCCGGACAGATAAGAGAAAGAATTGACCTTATCTCCTATTTCTTCTTTAATTTTAGCATAATTTTTAAAATTATCGTCTATATACACCAAAATTTTGGTGTTGAGTTCGGTCAAGCCCTGGATGTGAAGTTGTTTTTCTCGGGTTATTTCCACTTCCAAAAGACGGGGTTTTTGAATTTGGGGTGAAGAGGCCTGGGTTTTATACCCCCAGGGCAAAAACCCTATTAACAAAGCCAAAACCAATAGAGATAATTTTCCTCCTAAAAATTTTTTCAATAACATAGGAATTTTACCCTCCCGAAGTTTTATATTATGGATAATAAGTATTGGATACTTAGGAAAATCTGAGGAGTTTAAGATCGAAAACAAGGTTTTACGACTTTAGTTGTTTTTTAACTTTATCCCTTGAGCCCTTTTTAGTCAATACCTTTTATATGACCTTTAGATTATATCCTTATAATGCTTGAGTCGAGCTCTTTTTTTACTCTTGTTAAGAGTTATTGTTATTAGGTCCAGGCGGATGTGGTTTTTGTTGATCCGATTGTGAAAGCAATAAGAACTGATAGCTTTTTTTAAGGTGCGGATTTGCTTGGAACTTAGAGCGAACTCCGGATCCTGCCAATAACAAGCATTGGTTTTTACTTCTATAAAAATAACCCAATTTTGGTCTTGGGCTATAAGGTCTATTTCTTTGTGTCCCAGGCGCAGGTTTTGTTCTCGGATTTCATACCCCCGGGAAAGAAGAAAATTTTTTGCTATTTTTTCACCAAAATTACCAATATTTTTGGTTGAAGAGCTCATTGGGGCAAATATTTTTTGTAGTTTTCTTCTTGCTCCGCTTTTTTGATCTTTTCCGGAACTGTTTTTAAGAATTTATAGATAAAGAAAAGCCAAACAAGCATTTCCGCTAGCCAGACCAAATACCAAAAACGGGCCGAGAAAAAGGGTGTTTTTTCATAGTTGAACAGTAGAAGCAAAAGTCCGAGTATAAGATTGGTGCCGCAGAAATAATAAAGCTTTCTCCAGGCAGTGATGTAGAAGTTTTTGCTTTTGCCCTTTTTTCTTTTTTTCCAGAAAAAGAATCCGCAGCCCGCAGCCAGTAGAATAATAAAAGTTATTAAGGAGTATTGAAAAAGGGGTGTTAATTGAGGTGGTCTGATATTAAACCAAAAGTGCAGGGATAACAGGTTTTCCATATTTTTGTGATTACATTTTAGTAAATAGCATGCCGTAATGATAATTACCGGCATTGAATTCCTCCTCTAATTTTAGGCCCAGCTTCTGGGCGGCTGATTTTAAGGGTTCTTTTTTTACTCGGGATTCAGTCGGAGGCCCCAGGGGAGAATCGGAATTTTCCCACTCCACTATCAGTAAGTGTCCCGATTTTTTCAACAACCTAACGGCCTCTCTTAGTATAGCCGCTTTGTTCGGAGATTGGAAGAGGGTGTTTATCAACAAAGCGACATCCAAGCTTTCCGCCTCTATTTTGGTTCCTTTGAATATTTCCAAATTACTCCAAACCTCTTTTATGTTATTAAAGTTTTCCTGGTCCGCTTTTTTCTGTATCACTTCCAAGGCGTGTTTTAACACATCCACTGCGTAGACTTGGCCGTTTTTTCCCACTATCCTGGAGGCGGGGAACACAAAGTGGCCGGAGGCGCCGCAACCCAGGTCCGCTATTTTGTTTCCTTCTTGAATCCGGGTCTTATTCAAAAGAAAACGGGAGTCCAAAAGATAGTTGGAACCTTTGTTATTAGCCATAGATTTGTTTTAAAATTTAGTTTTATAGATTTTGATCTTCTTGAACCAGTATCTGTTTTTTGATCATTCTCTTTTGGCCGTATTTTTTTTGAGCAGTCACGGTTATGATATTTACCCCTTTTTTCAGGTCTATTTTTTTCTCAAAAAAACCGTTTTTCTGGTTTAGTATGGGGTTATTGTTGATAAATATTTCGGTTTCCGGCTTGGTTTTTCCGGAGATAGTTATGTCCTTTTTTTGGGTTATTATACTGTTGGGTTTGGGGCTGAATATTTTTAGTTGGGGCGGGGAGAAGATGCCGTTCAAATAAACTCCCAGACAAACAAAACAGATCATTATTATTATACCGGTAAAAATATTCCTAACTATTCTGGGAAAGACCAAAAAATTCCCCCTTTTGATCCTTTTAACCGAAAATAAACTCTGTTTTTGGGATTGTTGCAGGGCCTCTTTTTCCTTGAGGAATTTTTGTTCCAATTCTTGCACATCCAACTCTAAGAAAGAAGCATATTTCTTCAATATCTTGGTTTGGTATATCCCTTCCGGTAATTTGGCATAGTTTTCCTCTTCCAGGGCTTTGAGGTAGGAGGGGTTGATGTTGATCTTTCGGGATATTTTTTTAAAGCTGAAGTTCTTTTCTTGACGCCCTTGTTTGAGTTTTTCCGCTACTGTAACATAGGAAGAGGAAATATGGTTGTTGGAAAACTCTACCATATATTTTAATGGTATTTATTAATTACTGAAACCAATTCACTTTGCTCCAGCTGGTGCCACTGGCATCGGCACCGGTGTATTTAAAGACCAGGCCGATGATCATATAACTTAAAAAAACCACGAATATTCCTATAACCGCGTTTACCAAGGTTTGTCTTCCTTTATCAACCCTGTCTTTGTTGCCCCCGGAAAACAGAAATAAAAAACCGCCGTAAACAAACATAAGCAGCGCCAAGCTACCCACGATCCCTAGAATCCATTGAGCGGCTATAGTGAATACCCTGGCCAGATCATTTAAGCTATAAGAGCCCTGTTCGTAATCAGTAGATCCTTCGCTGGCCCCGGGGACAAAAGTTGCCTTGACCCGGGTCACCTGGAAATAAAAGAGGTTTAGCAACAAAAAAGCGACAAAAAGCCCTTGTTTTAATTTTCTTATCATAATCTTTTTTGGTTTGTAAAGTTTTTTATATAAAAAATGGTTTGCCGATCCTTACTTATAACTGGTTTGCTGCACTCTCTCCGCCCCGCGTTCTATTATGGTTCCTAGGTTTTTGGGATTTTTGTTGGCCTCTCCTATCATTTCCTTCATTATTTTTTCCATAACCAGAGGGTCATAACCTTGATACCAACTTTTGGCGGTCAACAATTGTTCCGCAAATACCCCGATTTCCTTGCTTTCTTTTTGTTCTTCGATCAAACTTCTAAGAGCTGTGGGTTTGTTGGTTTTTTCCAAATAGGTCTTGGCTTGGTCTTTTTGGGTGGCAAAACTAAGGAAATCCCAAGCAGCATCTTTTTCACTACTTTTTTGCGAGACCACCTCTACCCAATAGTTGGCGTAATTAACTTTACGGGAAGAGTTGTTTATCTGGGGGAGCTTGGATATATTAAAGTTGAGTTTTGGCGCCTGGGATTTTATGGTGGGTAGGTGATAGGAGTAGCCGAACATCATGGCTGCTTTGCCTTCCATAAACATTTTTAAGGAATCATTTAAACTATCATTCCAGCAATACACTTCCTTGGCCGGATTGGCGAAATCGGTGTAGAATCTCAGGGCCTCCAGACCGGGGTTGTACCCCTCGCCCGAGGATTTGTGAAAAGTTACATTCTTGCCCTCCGTCATCATAGTGGCCCCGTTCTGCATCATAAGAACCGAAAGTATGTCCGTGGCTCTTTCTATATTGTCGCCTCCGCCCATGGCCACCCCGGATTGGATGATCTTTCCCTTGGAATCCTGCTTGGTCAATTTTTTAACTGTTTTTTGGAATTCCCTGTCCCAGTATTGGGGCGGATTAATGATTCCGGCATTATTCAACAGGTCTTTGTTGTAATACAGAGCCAGGGTGTCCACGGAAAACGGAAGGCCGTAGATCTTTTTTTGCCTCCGATTGTTGTTCATAACCACATCATCGTAAACCACATCAATAAATTTGTTTTCCAGATCTTTTAAGCCCATAGTGTCCTTAGTTCTTTGTTCCAACACAGTTTCTTTTTTAACAGTGCCCTTGGTTACCAATCTGCCTATGGTTACTGTTTCCGGCATAGGGGATATTTTACTTTTATATTCATTCATCCAGGTGTTGTGTATGGAAAAAATATCCGGCCCCTTATCTTCGGCCATAGCGTTTAGAAGTTCTTCTCGGTAATTATCGTATCTTAGTTTTCTGTATTTGATATGTATATTGGGATGTCTCTTGTTGTATCTATCTATGATCTTATTGAAAGCGTCACGCCCTTCAAAAACCCGCCAGTATTTTAGGGTTATGGACCGGCCGGGATCCTTGGCCGGGTCCTCCAGGAATTGGCAGCTGGCGCCGGAGGTTAGAACAAAGCTTAGTAATAGAAAAATAATAAAAAATCTTTTTTTCATATTGGCATCATTTATTGGTTTTTAACAATAATTGCTTAAATTATAACACAAAAATAATAAATAAAAAATGTTTTGTTGTTATTGGGATCTGTATTGGAGAGCTTCGGCCACACAGGCCGGGGATACTTCCTGTTCTTGGTTTAGGTCGGCTATGGTTCGAGCTATTTTTAAAACTTTAAAGTAGCCCCGAGGGCTTAGACAGAATTTATCCACGGCGTTTTTTAAAAGCTTTTGGGACTCCGGATCAAGGCGGCAAATATTTTTTATGGTTTCGGAGTCGGCTTCGGAGTTGTAATTCAATTTTTGGTGTTTGTAGCGCTCTTTCTGCCTGGATCTGGCTTTGTTTATTCTATCCCTGATCCGGGTGGTATCGGATCCGGATCCGGAGGCGTTTAGTTTATCAAAATTGAGTCGAGGAATTTCTATTTGCAGGTCGATCCGGTCCAGGATAGGGCCGGAAATCCGTTTTTGGTAATTGGCTATCTGACTGGCGCTGCAGGTGCATTGTTTTTCCGGGTCGTTGTAATAGCCGCACGGGCAAGGGTTCATGGCCGCCACTAAAATAAAATTGGCCGGGAATTTTATATTACCGCTGGCCCGGTTGATATTGATCTCGCCGTTTTCCAGGGGTTGCCTTAGGTTTTCCAGGATAGTTCGGGGGAATTCCGGCAGCTCGTCCAAAAACAGGATCCCTTGGTGGGCCAGGGATATTTCTCCGGGTCCGGGTTTAGTACCGCCTCCGACCAGAGAGGGGGCCGAAGCGGTGTGGTGCGGAGATCGGAAGGGCCTGGTAGTAACCAAGCTTTTTTCACTTTCCAAAAATTCCCCGGCCACGCTATAAACCCGACTTATATCCAGGGCCTCTTCCAATTCCAGATCCGGCAGGATCGAAGTCAGAGCTTGGGCCAAAAAGGTCTTACCCGAACCCGGCGGCCCGCTCATGAGGATATTGTGCCCGCCGGCCGCCACTATTTCCAAGGCCCTTTTAGCGTGCTCCTGGCCTTTTATGGAGGAGATATCTGTTTTAGAAAAGGAATTAAAGAGGTCTATTTTTTGAGAGGCCAGGGGCTCGATCCTGTACTTGCCTTGAAGATGGGAGATCAGCTCCTTGAGGGTGGTCACGGGAATCACTTCCAGTTCTGATATGAGCTTGGCTTCCGGGGCGTTCTCCCGAGGAACGAACAAGGTTTGAATGTTTTCTTCTTTGGCCTTCATGGCAATAGGTAGAATTCCGGTTACCGGGCGGACATTACCGTTCAGGGCCAGCTCTCCGGCAAACAAGCAGGACCTGTAGTCCCGGTCGTTTTTTAGCACCCCGGCATTTAGAAGAATGCTTATGGCAATAGGGAGGTCAAAACCCACCCCTTGTTTTTTTAGATGGGCCGGAGCCAGATTGATAGTGATCTTTAATTTGGGAAAGAAAAGATCCGAGTTTTTGATAGCGCTTCTAACCCTTTCCCTGGCCTCGGTTACGGCCGCATCCGGAAGCCCGACAATGGAGACAGTGCCCATTTCCCCGCCTCCTTTGGTGTCTGCCTCCACTTCAACCAATCGGGCCTCCAGCCCCACTACCGTAGCCGAAAAGATTTTTGACGCTGAGTTTTGTTGGACCATTGTCCGGGAATTTTAAAAAATATGGGATCGGAGAACGATCCGTTTATTTCTTGGTTGCCGTGGCCGCGTCCTCCAGTTTTATACTTAAAAGTTTGCTAACTCCGTTATTATCCATAGTAGCCCCGTAAAGAACATTGGCCTTGTGCATGGAAGAACGGTTATGAGTGATCAAGATGAATTGAGTTTTATAGGCCAGGTCTTCCAGGATTTGAGCCAGCCGTTGCGAGTTGGCCTCATCCAGGGCGGCGTCAACCTCGTCCAGGACCACAAAAGGAGAAGGGTTGGAGCTAATAATAGCACAGATCAAGGCAATAGCGGTCAAGGCCTTTTCCCCTCCGGACAGCATGGACAAGGAGGTTATCTTTTTTCCGGGCGGGTTGACCTGGATATCGATCCCGGCTACCCCGGTAGAAGTGTATTTGCTTAATTGTTTGATTCTGTCCTGCTTGTTTTCCTTTTCTCCTTCTTCCCCTTCCTCCTCTTCCTCTGAAATCCGGTCATAAGGGATTTTAATTATTTTGGCTGACCCGCCGTTGAAAAGTATTTTAAAGTATTGTTCGAATTTTTGGGATATTTTTTTGAATTCTCGGTCGAATTTTTGTTTAATAGTTCCGTCCAATTCCTTAATAATACTTTCTAAGCTGTTTATGGCCTTTTTAAGGTCGGAAATTTGCTCGGTTAGGAAGTCATATTTTTCTTTGGTTTGATAGTATTCTTGTTCGGTTTCCGGGTCTATGGCTCCGATCTGGCTCAGTTGGCTCTGGATCTTATCTATTTTATTGGCGGTTCCTTGGGGGTCCAGATTTTCCGGCGGTCGGTTTTGCTTAACCTCTTCCAGGTCCTCTACCCAACTGTGCCGGACTTCGCTTTCCAGGTCCTCTAATTTGGTTTCGTATTTAGTGGAATTGATCTTTAGTTCATTTAAACGAGTGTTCAATTCGCTGATCTCTTTTTGCAGGATCTGACTTTCTTGTTGCAGTTGGGTTAGTTGGGCCTTTCTTTCTTCTTCCTGGCTGGCTAATTTGTCGAATTGTCGGCGGGCTTGCTTCATCTCCTTGTCTATATCCTCCAACTGCCTGTCCAGTTTTTTCTTTTCCTCTTCCAAATTTTTAGTTGTTTGTTTTTGGTCCTGTTTGTGGCTATATTTCTGTATCTTGTCTTCGATGTTTCCCAGGTCGGTTTGCAGTTTTTTGATCTCGTCTTCCAGGACTTTCTTTTTTTCTTGGCCGGAGTTAAGCTCTACCCATTTTTGATTTTGTTCCCGGTCTGCTTGCTTTAGTTTTTCTTGCCATTCTTGCAAGTTGGTTTTTAGGGTTTCTTGTTCCCGGTGGCGGGCGCTGGCTTCTTCCTCCTCTTTTTGTCCGGAGATCAATTTGATGATATCAGCTATTCTTTCCTTGGCCGCGGCCAGTTTCTTTTTGATGGCGGTAATGTCGTCCTGGATCTCTATTTCTTTTAGTAAATAACTGAGTTTATCCAGTTTTTTGTGGGTCTGGTCGGCCAAATTATCCTTGGAGGCGGACGGGGAGGACATGATCTGAAAGAGCTGTTGGTTTAATTCTTCCACTTTTTGGCCGATCTCTTTTTTGTTGGCCTGGGCCCCGTCCAGTTCTTGTTGTTTTATTTTTAAATTGTCCCGGAATTGGTTTAATTCCTCTTGTTTTTTGTCGATCCGGGTTTGCAGTTCCTTTTTTTGCGATTCCAGCCAGGAGAGGTCGAATTTTCCCTCTTGTTCCAAGTTAACCTCTTTTTGCGCTTCCAGGGAAGAGAGCTTTCGGATCAAATTCTCGCGTTTTTGTTGCAGATCGGAGATGCTTTGCGACCATTGGTTGAATTCCTCGCCCAAGCCCTTTTGTTCTTGAATATTGTTGAATTCCCGATTTTTTTGGGCGAGCTCCTCTTCTTTTTGATTTTTTTGGGTCTCCAGGTCCCGGTATTCCCGTTGGAATTGGTTGAATTTATCATTGAGATAGTGCCACTGATCTTGGAAGTATTGGGTCTGCAGTTTTTTTAGCTCCGATTCCAACTCTCCCTTTTTTTGGAGTTTGTTTACTTGGCGGGTCAGACTTTTTAATCTCGGCTCGATCTCGGTTATTATCATTTTGGCCTGTTCCAGATTTTTATGGCTGTTGATAAGCTTATTCAAGGAGTTTTCTCTTTTGATCTGTAATTCCTTGATCCCGGTGGCCTCATCAAAAAAATCCTTTCTTTCCGCCGGAGTGGTCTTTAAAAAGGATTCCACCATGCCTTGGCCGATAACGCTATAGGTTTTTTGTCCCACATTGGCCCGAGCCAAAAGCATTTGCACCTCGGCCAATTTGGTCTTGGAATTATTGATCAGATATTCATTTTCGCCGTTACGGTAAACCCTCCTGGTTAGAACCAACTCGGAATAAGGGATATCCACTCTTTTGTCTTCATTGTTTAAGAACAGGGATACTTCGGCCAGGTTTTGTTTGTTTTTGTTTCCGGAAAAAATAACATCCTCGCCCATTTTGGCCCGTAAAGTTTTCATGCTTTGTTCCCCGAGGGCCCAACGAACAGCGTCGGCTATATTGGATTTGCCGGAGCCATTGGGACCGACCACTGCGGTAATGCCTCTTTTTTCGCCGTTAGTAAAACCGGGAAAAACCAATTTATTCTTCCCGGCAAAGGATTTAAATCCTTGTATTTCCAGTTTCTCCAAATACATAATAATATTTATATAAAAATCAAATACTTTATTGGAAGCAATAGCTTTGTTCTTATTATACTTGATAAAGCCCATGTTTGCCAAATTTAAGATTGTGGATTAGAATTTTTAATAATACGGGTTGTTAAGTTCAGTGACTACCTTTAATAAAAATAAATATAAAAGATATGATCATCTCTATTAGCGGTGCTCCGGGTGCCGGCAAGAGTACTATTTCCAAAAAATTGGCGGAAAAATTAGGTTGGCCCCGGTATTATATCGGCGGCTTGAGAAGGCAAAAGGCCCAAGAAAGAGGCATGACCCTGGCGGAGTATAATAAACTGGGAGAAACCGATCCTTCCACCGATCTGGAAGTGGATAGATATCAGGAAAAATTGGGCCGGGAACAGGATGATTTTATTATTGAAGGCCGGACTTCCTGGTATTTTATCCCCCATTCCTTAAAGCTTTATTTTGATGTGGAAGAGAGAGAGGGCGCCCGGAGGATCTTCCGGGAATTGCAGGATAAGAACAACAGGAACGAAGGAGAGGAGCCGGACAGTGTAGACCAGGTTTTGAAAAGCAATCGCGAAAGAATCCGGAGCGACAAAAAGAGATACCAAAAATATTTCGGAATAGATGCGGATAATAAGCAGAACTATGATCATATCATTGACACCACCGACCTGACCCCGGAACAGGCCTTGGAACAGGCCTATCAAATAATAAAAAAACACCAGAAAGAATAAATTTATTTTTCTAGCTCGGATTTTACTTTTTGGTGTTGACAGAGAGGATTTTTCATTGTAGTATTAGAAAACAATGGCAAATTTAGTCGCCGCACTTTTTGCGGTTTTTAAATTGTTTAAATATTTAAGATAATCACTATGGCCGAGAATAAAGAAGCTCAAAAAACCCCGGAAGAAACAACTCCGGAACAAGGATCTTCTTCCGCTGTTGCTCAACAGGAAGAAAAACAATCCCAAAGCATTCCCAGTGCCAAAGACCTAAAACCGGGAATGACCGTTCGTGTTTACCAAAAGATCAAAGAATTGAATATGAAAAAGGAGGAAAAAGAAAGAATTCAATACTTTGAGGGTATTATTATTGCTAAAAAACACAACTCCGAGAGCGGAGGTAGTATTACTTTAAGAAGAACCGCTAACGGTATCGGCGTGGAAAAGGTTTTTCCTTTGAATTTACCTTCTATTACCGATATTGAGCTTAAGAAGCAAGCCAAGACCAGACAAAGCAAGATGTACTTCCTAAAGAAGGGTTACAAAAAGAAGTTAAAAGAGAAAAAATTGAGTTAATCCCGGAAAAGCAGGGGCCGAAATGGCGGAATTGGTAGACGCGCTAGCATGAGGTGCTAGTCTCCTTCGGGAGGTGAGGGTTCAAGTCCCTCTTTCGGCACCCCGTTCTCATTTTAAGATTTTGGGATTTATGATTTAAGGTTTGATTTTTTTAAAAATCATAAATCCCAAAACCTGAAATCTTAAATGAGAAGGGGCTCGTAGCTCAGTTGGTTAGAGCGCTTGGTTTACACCCAAGAGGCCAGTGGTTCGAATCCACTCGAGCCCACATATTTTCCTCTCCGTGCTGAATTGCTAAAATAGAAACAACTCCAGCACGGTTTTTTAATTATTTCCAAATGCTTCAAACAATAATAACCAATTCGGAACAAGAAACTTTTGAATTCGCTCGGAAGTATGCCGCGGAACTGCAAACAGGCGGAGTTATAGCCGTGTCCGGCGAGTTAGGAACCGGAAAAACGGTTTTGGCCCAGGGTTTAGCTCGGGGATTGGGGGTAACCGCAAATGTTTCCAGCCCCACTTTTGTTATTATGAGGGTCTACGCCGCCGCCCTACCCCATATCAAAACTTTTTGCCATATAGACGCTTATCGCATCAATTACTACCAGGATCTATTGGACATAGGAGCTCAAGATTATTTCCGGGATCCCCGGGCCATAAGCTTGGTGGAATGGGCGGAAAAAGCAGAGGACGCACTCCCCTCCACCAGTCAAAAAATAGAATTGAAGCATTTATCCCTCCACAAGAGGCAGATAATATTAAGTTGATCCTTTTTTTATATTCCACCAGATCAGGCCTCCGGCTCCCAGGACTATCATCACATCAGCCAGGTTAAAAACAGTAAAATATTTAAGATCGAAATAGTCGAGCACATACCCCCACTCTAATCTATCCACCAGATTGCTGGTCGCTCCCAATAGTAAAAAAAATACCAAGCCCATTTTTTCCTTGGGCTTTTGTTTTTTATATAGATAGACCAAGTAATAAGTCAGCCCTACTATTATTAGCAGGGTTAAACTATTTAAGAAAAAACCGGCGGACCAGGGCAGGGAGAAGGCAATATAATGATTCTGGGCCGCTTTTAGGGAAAAGATATTTCCGATCAGGTATAGCGGTTTTTCCATAAAACCGGCTTGGGCCAAGGCCTTTAAAAAGCGATCCGCTGCCAAAAACAAAACAGCTACGGTGAACCATATAGCTGTTTTGTTCCGAGTATAAAAACCCATATTTATTTGGCTTGTTGGATCTTGGTTTTGCATTCCACGCAAGTGCTGGCGGCCGGTCGGGCCAAGAGTCTTTTTTCGTTTATGGTTTTGCCGCAGTATTTGCAAATACCATAAGTTCCGCTCTCGATCCTTTCCAGGGCATTGTTTATATCCCGTAGGTTCTTTCTTAATATTGTTTCCGTGGCCACATTGGTGGAGTAATCGCTTATTTCCTGGGCGTTCTCATCCGGCTTATCTCCGTATTCCGGGATCTTGACCTTGTAATCGTCGCCTTGCTTGTCCGCAATATCCTTGAGATCATCCAAGATCTGCTTTTTTCTTTCTTCCAATTCTTTTTTTATCTTTTTTATGACCTCCGGACTGATTTGGGTATGCTCTTTGGACATATTTAAATACTATTAATAATTACATAAAAGATGAAGCAATATTTATTATATAGAAAAACATTTTTTTTAGCAAGAGTTTAGACCAAAATTGACTGATTCAAAAAAAAGTGTTATCTTGGGTGATGTATTACAGAATTAAAAAAATAATTACGGATCTATGCCTAAAAGAACCTATCAGCCTAACAAGAGACGGGCCAAAAAGAAACACGGATTTCGGGCCAGAATGCAAACCAAAAGCGGACAAGAGGTGTTGAAAAGAAGAAAAAATAGGGGGAGGAAGGAATTGTCAGTATCAACCTCGGAGTAAGACCGCTGAAAATAATCTGTTCTCTTTTCGGAACAGTTTATTTTTTATTTCTTTATGTTAAAGAAGAAGAATCGTTTAAATAAACAAAGGGAGTTCGATCGGGTTTTTCAAAACGGGTCTTCCAGTTTTGACAGGTTCATCGGGGTCAAGGCGGCAAAAAACAATTTGGAGAATAACAGATTCGGGGTTATAGTAAGTAATAAGGTGAGCAAAAAGGCCGTGGAGAGAAACAGGATCAAGAGAATATTAAGAGAGATCATTAAAGATTATAGGGAAGAGACGAGGCCTGGTCTGGATATAGTGGTAATAGCCCTGCCCCCGAGTCGGGAGAGAACCTTTTCCCAATTAAAGGATTCTTATTATAAACACCTTAAAAAGTTAAAATTTTTGGGGTAATAAATATTATGTTCGGTTTTTGGAAAAATTATCCTCGATATATGGTGATTCGAATGCTCCGGTTCTATCAGCGAACCCTTTCTTTTGATCACGGTTTTTTTCGAGTTTTTTTTCCGCATGGTTATTGCCGGTTTTACCCCACTTGTTCCGAGTATGCCATTCGAGCCGTCCATAAATACGGTATTTTCAGAGGAGGCCTTAAGGCCGCCTGGAGGGTTTTGAGATGCAATCCCTTCAATAAAGGGGGGTATGACCCCTTGAAATAAAATTATAATCTAGCTTGAACCAATATGTTGGAATTATTAAAAGTTGTTTTTTATCAACCCATTTTTAACTTACTGATCTTTTTGTATAACAATGTTCCGGCCCATGATCTGGGTATAGCCATTATTCTTTTGACCATAATAGTGAGATTGGTCTTTTTACCGCTTTCCAAAAAGTCTATCCAGTCTCAAAAATCCCTGCAAGACCTTCAGCCAAAAATAGAGAAACTAAAAAAAGAATATGGCAATGACAAGGAAAAAATGGGCCGGGCCATGATGGATCTTTATAAGGAGCATAAGGTCAACCCTTTTTCTTCCTGCCTGCCCCTTTTGGTGCAACTGCCCTTTTTTATAGCCATAGTAGAGATCTTTCGGGCCGGTTTAAAAGAAGAATCCCTAAAATTGGTTTATCCTTTTTTGGAAACACCGGAATCCATTAATACCATGGCCTTTGGTTTTCTGGACCTATCCCAGCCGAATATAATTTTGGCCATATTGACCGGTATAGCCCAATTCTTCCAGACCAAGATGATGATGGCCAAAAAGCCGGCCGTTCAGTCTCCGGGCTCCCAGGACGAGGGCATGGCGGCTTCCATGAATAAGCAGATGATGTATTTTATGCCGCTCCTGATCGTTTTTATCGGAGCCACTTTACCGGCCGCTTTTACTTTGTATTTATTGGTGTTTAATATAACTATGCTTTTGCAGCAGATCTATATCTTTAAGAAAGACAATAAAAACAACCAAGAAAAAGATGACAATTCAGGTCAATCCCAGGACAAAATAATAAAAGGAGAGGTGGTAAAAGAAAATTGAACCAATTGTTGCTGTAAATATAATTTGGTGGGAAATCATATTAAAGAATAAGATTTAAGGCCATAGTGCAAAATTATTATAATTAATTATGCCTACATTTGTACTCTCCACAGGCAGAACCGGAACTGTTTTTGTTAGTAATATATTAGATCAATTGCCAGGGGTTTCCGCAAAACATGAAAGAGGAGCTAGATTTTTGCGGATTTTGGAAAATGTAAGATTTCATAATCCTGATTATGTTTTTACAGATTGGGCTGTTAATTATATATTCAAATCCGTATTAAAAAATAATAAGGAAACGCACTTTGAAATAAATCCTCCCATAAGAGTACATCTCAATCTCGGTACAATCTTTAATTATTTTCCGGAAGCCAATTATATTCATATGGTTAGGGACCCATATTCATATGTTAAAAGTTGTTTTAATTGGATAAAAAACAATAAATTAAACCAAAATTTAAGGTTATATTTTCCTTATTGGACCTTCAAACCTTCAAAATATACCCTGGACAACAATCTAGATTCTAAACTTTTTGAAATCTGTGTTGAAAATTGGTATTTAATAAATTCCAACATTTTGAAATTAAAAAATAAAACGGACAAATATCACATTATTTATTTTGAAGAATTAAAAAATAACCCCGAAGAAGCCGTAAAAGAAATATTAAAGATATCAAACTATAAAGTGGACCCAAACACAGAGAAAGAGTTTAAAAATAATATAAAAAATTTTTCCAGAAATGAGTCTAAAAAAATTTTTTATAATAATATAAGTTTGCCAAGTGATCATATAAACTATATAAATAATAGGTCTTCTTTAATCATTGATAGGCTGGGGGATAAAATTTTAAATCCTTATTAAGTATAACTTTAGGAGTGCAATTTTGGCTAGCCAAAATTGAAGAAGTGGAGGATGAGAATGGGTTGTGGTAGAAGAAAATAATATAATATAATTGATCAGGTTAGATCCTGATTTAAAATCACCAAGTAAGACAAAATAAAATATATTATGCGAATTCTTCATTTAACCACATCATTCCCTTTGGACTCAAAGAATGTGGCTGGAGTGTTTATTTTAGAATTAGCTAAAAGCTTGCACAATAACAATGTAGATATCGAAGTATTGGCGCCTCACGCCCACAATTCTAAAACACATGAGAAATTAGATGGTGTAAAGGTAAGAAGGCTACGATATTTCTTTCCTACTAAATGGCAAAATCTTTGTTATGGATCGGGAATGCCCGTAAATATTAAAAGTAGCTATTTAGCAAGATTACAACTTCCTGTATTAGGTTTAAATTTTTTAATATATATTTTACTCCGCGGTAAAAAGTATGATTTAATTCATGCCCATTGGAATTTTACTGGTTTGGCAGCAATAATTGCGGGCAAGATCAGAAAAGTGCCTGTTGTTATAAATATTCACCACGGGCAAAACAGACAAGAGATAAATAGATTGGATAAATTTATCATCGAAAAAGCAGACAGTATTGTTTGTAATAGCAGATTCAACAAAGATCAAATAATAAAATATTGCAAACCCAAATCTTGCGTAGTGATTCCCCCTGGAGTAGATTGTTCAAGGTTTTATCCTGATAACAAATCAGATTGTTTAAATTTTACAGAAGACAAAACATTAATATTGGCAGTAGGAAGGCTAATAGAATTGAAAGGATTTAAATATTTACTAGAGGCAGTATTCAGATTAAAAAATAAAATAGATAATTTTCATCTTTGTTTAATCGGAGATGGCCCGGAAAAAAATAAACTCGAAAAATTCGTAAGAGATAATAATATAAAAAAAAATGTTAGTTTTTTGGGAAATATACCCAATAAAAATATCGTATCATATTTTCAACGTTCCCATATTTTTGTTATGCCTTCAATAATTAACCAAGAAGGCGATACTGAGGGTTTGGGAGTGGTTCTTTTAGAAGCCATGGCTTGCGGAGTTCCTTGTATTGCCAGTAATGTTGGCGGAATATCTGATATTGTACATAATGATTATAACGGTTTTTTGGTGGAGCCAAGAGATGTCAGCGCAATTGCAGAAAAAATAGAATTATTATCATCCGATGTTAATAAAAGAAAAAAAATAGGCGAACAAGCCAGGTTATTTATTGAAAAAGAATATGATTCAAATATTAAAGCTGGACAATTAAAAGATCTGTATATAAAAATTTTAAATAAATAAACATAAAATTATATTGTCCAAAAATCACCCCCCCCCTTTTTTTTGATTTAAAAGAATTTTAAAATTATTATTTATTGTTTGTTTTGTTTTAGTCTTTAAATAACTTATAAAGATTTAGGTCAATGATATCCAGGCCAACTATAATATTTTCCTCAATAGGCAGAACAGGAACTAATTTTTTTGCTGAATTATTTAATTCCGTGTGTCAAGATTGCCTTGCTTTACATGAGCCGGATGTTTTAACTATTAGAAAAAACAAGGCTTTAAAAAATACAGCCAAGCAAATAAATGAAATAGGGGGAAAATATTTGTGGCTAAAAATAAGAGGTTCTTGGAGTTTAGTAAAGATATCAGATGATCGTTTTACGGGTCGAATTGACAAGGAATTCGCGACCAAAAAATTGTTTGAGCAAAGAAGTGATTTTATAGATTTCAAAACCGCGGGTATTTATATTGAATCCAGCATAGGCTATTATGGTCTTTTGGATATTCTGGGAGATGTTTTTGAAAACTTTTGCGCTATTTATTTGGTTCGTGATGCCCGTACTTGGGTGCAATCCGCATATAATTGGGGGAAAATGTATAACAAAAAAGGACTTAAAAAAGTATTTGTCCATAATTGGCCACGGGCAGATGAGTTGTTTGATGATCCGTATAAAAACAAATGGCCGGAAATGGGCAGATTTGCTAGAATTTGTTGGGCTTGGAGATATTTAAATGAATTCGCTTTAAATTCAATAGAGAAAGACTCAAATATTAAATTATACAAGTTTGAAGATATTTTTACATCCAAAGTCGAAGACTCGAAAATATTGGATCTTTTAGATTATATTTCTAATTCGCGGAACATACATATAAAATATAATAGAGAAGAGGTATTTTTATTTTTGAAAAATAAGATAAACGCTTCCAAGAAAGGAGATCTTTTTAAATATAACAACTGGACAGGCAAACAAAAAACTATTTTTGAAGATATTTGCGGCCCTTTAATGGACAAGTTTGGATATAGATAAATGAATGTTTTTAATTTTTTATATAAAGTGTTTTTAGTTTATTTTTTTTGTCTGTTTGATGATTTTATCAAAAATAAATACGGCTATTGCGGCTCCGCCCTCCCCAATTATTAGCCAAAATCTGGCCAGTAATGATATTAAAGCAGCCAAACCAACTGAATAATAAGATTTCATAAGAAAAGTTAATATTCCTTCGCGTACTCCTATCCCTCCCGGGGAAAAAACAGCCAAAAATCCGGACACATTGGCAAATACAGTAATCCCCACTACTCCAAGCCAAATATTGCCGGGAGCTTCAACAAAAGAGCGCATCATGAAGAACATAGCAGTACCATTTAAAATTTGAACCAACAATACTTGTAAATATAAAAATAGTAGTTGCTGTTTGTTTAAATGGTAATATCTTGTAATTGGTTTCCGACCGATTTTTTTTATTACAAAATTAAGTGTTTGATAAAAATATTTTGGATTAAATAATATAACCAATCCGATCAAGGGAAAGACAAGCAAATAAAAAAAATTATAAGCCGGATTTAAAACTAAACTTATTATAAAAACCCCCAGGGTGATGCCGCTTATAGTTGAGATCGCTGCGTGAAGTAAGGATCCTATCAATAAAGATCTTTTGGAGACATTATAGTGGGCTCCTAAGTATATTCGGCCGGCAACCCCCCAAATTTTTCCCGGAATATATTTAGCTAGGCGAGAATATGTTATTATTTTAAAAGCCTCGTATTTTTTTATCTGGGACGAGGGTTCTATGCATTTTAAGACGTAGTGCCAACCTTGACTAAAAACAATGGCGCTAACAAAAAAAATAAAATATGATATTAATAAATTTTGGTAGTTAAAAATGAATTCATATTGTTTTATTTTTTCCCAATCAACCCATATTCTTTGAAAAAGCAAATAAAAAATTAAAATTAGAATAATTGCAATTAAAAAATTTTTAATTATAGCTTTCATGGACCTTAGTATTATTAAGAATCGGTGTTAAATAATTTTAATATATTAATTTATTTGTCAGTATTGTTTTTATAAAATTTATCTTTCTTGATTAAATATAATATTTTTTCATTGATCCTTCTATTTTTGTCTAATATATCAGACATTAAGCCTATTGCCATTAGAAGTAGACCAAAAAATATTAGTGCTACCCCGATGAAGCCATAGGCCTTGAAGGGGGTGTAGCTACCATTGGTTAGGCGATAAAAAAACAAAAAGCCCACAAAACCCAAGCCGGCCACTGAGGTTATCAAGGCTGGAATACCGAAAAATTTTAAAGGTTTGAAATAAACAAAACTTCTTAATATTATTTTGGAGGTTTTCCAGATGTAG
>CAZPEL010000003.1:0-39879 GCA_964585585.1 uncultured Gammaproteobacteria bacterium
TGTATTTATAAATATATACCCAAAAATGATTTTTGTCAACCCTTATTACAAATTCACAAATAATATTTTATTAAAAAATGCTTGAATTCCTTTGTAGAGAATTCAAGCAAGTTTAACAGTTGAATGATTTAACAGTTAAATTAAATACTCGGTCCAATTATCGGAAGTGAGCTTGCCCGGGTCTATCGCCCTTTCCAGTTTGTGATCGCCCACGGTTGTTCTTTGTAGTTCTTGTAAATAAGCTCCGCACCCCAGGGCCTCTCCTATGTCATAGGCCAAGGTCCTTAGATAGGTGCCGGAAGAGCATTTTGCCTTTATTTTCAATCCCGGAAAATCATAATCCAAGATTTCCAGAGAGTGAATGGTTATCGGCACCGCTTCTCTGGCTACTTCTTTTCCTTGGCGGGCCAATTCATATAGTTTTTTACCTTTTATTTTTTTGGCGCTGTACATGGGCGGTATTTGTTTTTGCTCACCCTGAAAATCCCGCAGTGTTTCTCGGACCTCTTTTTCGGTCGGAGGGGTAACTTCTTTGGTTTTCAAAACGGAGCCGGTCCGGTCGTAAGTATCGGTGGTCGTGCCCAGATAAAGGTCCGCTATGTATTCCTTGTCTGTTTTAACCAGGCCCTGGATCCTTTTGGTGGCTTCCCGCCCTATGGCCAGTATCAAAACTCCGCTGGCAAAGGGATCCAAGGTTCCGGCGTGGCCGATCTTTTTGATTCCGGTTATTCTTCGCATTCGGTCCACCATGTCATGAGAGGTCGGGCCGACCGGCTTGTTTATTATTAAAAATCCGCTGGACATAATCCTAAAAATTAACCTCGAATTCTTGATAACCCTTAAGATCGCTGGTGAATTCATGCTCCAAACTGTCCACTCTGGCGGAGCTGGGGCCGTGATGGCACCAGTCCAGCAGTTCCTGCAGTTTTTCTTTTTCTCCTTCGACATCCACATAAACGGATCCGTCGGATTGATTTTGCACTATTCCGGCCAGGCCTAATTCCTTAGCTTTGTTTTTAGTGCTTTCTCGAAAAAATACTCCTTGAACTCTGCCTTGGATGGTCATGGTCACTCTTTGGATCATATGTTTTTTTATTTATAATTATCTTTAGAATAGTAATTACCCCGTATTTAGTCAAACTCTTGGAATTAAGGCGGGATCTGGTACAATAAAAACAGAGTTATTAATTTTTATTTATGGATCTTAGCAAAATTTTTATTATTTTGGGCTTGATCCTGGTGATTTTGGGGATTGTCTTTAAATTTCAACCTTTTAATTTGGGAAGATTGCCCGGAGACATCCTGATTAAAAAGGAGAACTTCACTTTTTATTTTCCGGTGACCACCTTGATAATTTTGAGCGCGCTTATTTCTTTGTTAGTGGCTGTTTTCCGAAAATTTTTGTAGATTTTTAGTTTGATAATCTCGGAATTTTTGGCGTAATCCTTGATTTTCGGAAAAACAAGGGTACTCCCTTTCGAAAAACCACACTTGGTCGCTCGAGAGTCCGGAGATATGAATCGGGGTCAAGATAATTTTAGCCACCTTTTATTAAAAAAGGTGGTTTTTGTTTTGTTTAATTTATGTTATAATTTTTATACACAATCCCAAACAAGGAATTTTAAGAATTCTTTGCGTTGAGAAGGGAATTTTTAATTTAATAACATTAAAATTATGAGTTTGTATCGAAACATTTTAAAACAAGCCGCTCAGATCGTTTGGCGACATAAATTTTTATGGTTTTTTGGCTTTTTTGCCGCTTTTTTGGGCGGTTTTGGGGAATATGAATTGATGTTCAACAGAGCCGATTCCGGTTTTGCCCAGAATTTTTTGATCAAATTTCAGCGTTTTCAAGAATTGAACATTTTTTCTTGGGAGTTTTGGGGTAATGCCGTGGACCTTTTTCAGGCCTCGCCCATTTCCATGGTGATAGTCATTGGCATGTTGTTGATCTTGTTGGCCTTGATAATATTCTTGATCTGGTTGGCCGTGGTTTCTCAGGTGGGGATAATTTTCAGCACCGGGCAGTTGATCGAAAGTAAAAAGAATTCCTCCAAGTTGAACATTCAAAAGGGTCTGGAATCCGGCATGAATCATTTTTGGCCGGTTTTGGCCTTAAACATTCTGTCCAAGTTGTTGCTTTTCTTGATCTTTTTCTTTTTGAGTTTAGTTTTTCTGTTTCTTATTCCCCAAAGTGGACAATTATGGATCGAGGCCCTGTATGTACTGCTTTTTATTATTTTCCTTCCTATAGCTTTGATTGCGGCCTTTATTCTAAAATACTCCATTTGTTATGTGATAATAGGCAAAGAGAGTTTGGTGAGTTCCATAGAAAAGGGCTGGAAGCTGTTCTTGCGTAATTGGTTAATAACCCTGGAAATGGCCTTGATATTGTTCTTTATCACTTTTGCGGCCACCGTGGTTTTGCTCTTCGCCTCTTTGATCATTGCTATTCCGGTTTATTTCTTGATTGATTTGTTGGTAGTCTCGGGCGCTGGAGCTATTGGTTTTTGGGTGGTCGTGGCCATGCTTTTGTTAATGGCTCTGTTTGTGGCAGTGATCGGAGGCATGATCACCAGTTTTCGGATCTCTTCCTGGACTACCCTGTTTGTTCGGATCAGTAGCCAAGAGGGGGGTTTAAGTAAGATTGTGAGATGGGCGGAAAAGATCAAGAGTTAAAAAAATTTAAGGATATACAGATATTATGTCTGACAATTTCCAGTCAGTGGAAAATTTAATTCGGGCCTCCAAAGGCGAAAAGATGGATGAGGAAACCGTCCAGGGCAAATTTCAGAAAAAGAATAAGGAGATAAAGATAAAACAATTGGAGGAACAGACCAAAAAGCAGGCCCAGCAGATGGGCTTGCCTTATATTAATTTATTCGGATTTCCCTTAAGCCCCGAGGCCTTATCCCTGATCGAAGAAGAACAAGCCAATGAGCTGAATGCGGTTTGTTTCTATTATGACGGTAAGAATATGAGAATAGCCTCCACTAATCCGGAAAAAAAAGAGGTCAAGGAATTGTTAAAGGAAAAAGAAAAGGATCTTCATGTAAATGCTAAATTGTATTTGATATCCAAACATAGTTTGGATTATGCTTTAAAGGTTTATAAGAGTTTACCCAAAGTGGAGAATGTTCGGGGAGGAGTAAAAATAGAAGAAGAAGATCTAAAAAAATTCAAAGAAGAGATAACCGACTATAAAAAGCTGGATGATAAAATAGGTGATGTTAATACCAGTAGTGTGGTAACCTTAATATTGGCCACCGCCATCAAAACCGATTCCAGTGATGTCCATATCGAGGCGGAAGAGGACGGTATCAAAGTAAGGTTTAGGATCGACGGAGTCTTGCAGGAGGCGGCCAATATCGATAAGGACAAATGGAAAAAAATAGTTTCCAGGATGAAACTTTTGGCCGGAGTCAAGATAAATATCACCGACTCTCCGCAGGACGGCAGATACACCATATTTCTGGACCAGGAAGAGATCGAGGTAAGAAGTTCTTTCTTGCCCACCAATTACGGGGAGAGTGTGGTAATGAGACTTTTAAGGTCCAGCTCTATCAATGTGCCCTTTGAAGAATTGGGTTTAATGCCTCAGGCGCATGAGATCCTAAAAAGAGAGATGAAAAAGCCCAATGGTATGATCCTGACCACCGGCCCCACCGGATCCGGTAAGACCACCACCCTATATGCTATTTTAAAAAAATTGAACAATCCGGAGACTAAGATAATCACTTTGGAAAATCCGGTGGAATATCATTTGGAGGGCATCAACCAGAGCCAGGTGGAGCCGGACAAGGGCTATACTTTTGCCAAGGGTTTGCGTTCCATTTTGAGGCAGGACCCGGATATAGTTATGGTTGGTGAGATCCGGGACCTGGATACAGCCGAGATCGCCACCCAGGCCAGTTTGACCGGACATTTGGTTTTATCCACTTTACATACCAATGATTCTTCCGGAGTAGTGCCGCGTTTAATAGACATGGGAGTTAAACCCTATTTTTTAACTCCTTCTATCAACGCCATTATTGGGCAGCGCCTGGTTAGAAGACTCTGCCCCAAATGTAAAAAAGAACATGAATTAGAGGATGACGAGAGGGAAAAAGTGGAAAAGATATTGGCTGTTATCTCCCCCAAATCCGGAGTGGACACTCCTAATAAGATCCCCAAGATCTATAAGGTCGGAGACGGTTGTGAGCATTGCAACGGTATTGGCTACAAGGGAAGAGTGGGTATTTACGAGATCTTCACTATGGCCGATAACATCAAGCAGTTGGCGACCGATAACGCCCCGGCTTTTAAGATATTACAGCAAGCCATTGAGAACGGAATGGTCACCATGCTTCAAGATGGTGTTTTAAAAGCCCTGGACGGAGTTACCAGCTTGGACGAGGTTTATCGGGTTATCGGTAAGACCGATTATATCGACACTTTGTATGATATTGTTATTTCCAAGACCTTTGGCCGGGGGGTAAAGCTGACTGAAAAAGAAATGAATGAAGGTTGGGAAATGGCCATGAATATCAATGATGTGGACAAGGATAGGATATCCAATATTCCCAACAAGGAAATGGTCAATATTATTTTGGCCACGGCTATAAAAAGTAATGCCGGGGATATTCATATTGAACCGGAAGCGGAAAGTGTTAAGGTTAGGTTTCGAATTGACGGCATCTTGCATGATTTCTTGGAGCTTTCCAAGGATCATTATTTGAATCTTCTTTCCCGGATCAAGATATTGGCCGGCTTCCCCACTAATGTGAAAAAAGCCACCTGGGACGGGCGTTTCAGTATCTTTATCAAAGATGACAAAATGGATTGCCGTGTTTCCATTATTTCCGGCGGTTACGGAGAAACGGTAGTTATCAGACTTTTGGCCAACCAGGCCGCTTCTTTGGATATGAAGGAACTGGGTATGCGTTCTTATGCCTTGGACCCGGTTAAAAAGTCCATGAAAAAGACTAAGGGTATAATAGTAAACACCGGTCCCACCGGATCCGGTAAGACCACTACTCTTTACAGTATTTTGAATAAGCTAAACCAATCCGATGTCAAGATAATAACCATTGAGGATCCGATCGAATATCATTTAGAGGGAGTGATGCAGACCCAGGTCAATCCGGATGAGGGCTATACTTTTGCCAAAGCCATTAGATCTCTGTTGCGGCAGAATCCCAATATCATGATGGTGGGTGAGATCCGGGACAAGGAAACTGCCGATGTGGCCATTGAGGCCAGTCAAACCGGGCATTTGGTTTTGTCCACTGTTCACGCCAATAGCGCGGCCGGAGCGGTAACCCGTTTTATGACCTTGGATATAGACAAGCAGATCCTGGCCAATTCTTTGGAATGCACCATCGGGCAGCGCTTGGTCAGGAGGGTGTGCCCCAACTGCAAGGTCAAGGACGAAGTTTCCGAGGAAAGAATGGAGGAAGTTAAAAAATCCCTGGAAAATCTTCCCTCGGGAGTAAAGCCCCCGAAAAATTTGGAATTCTATAAGGGTAAGGGATGTAAAGAATGCAACCATTTGGGCTATAAAGGTAGAGTGGGAGTCTATGAAGTGATCGAGATGAACGGCCCTATGCAGAAAATAGTCCAGAGAGATCATGTGACTTATTCGGAAATAGAGGAAGAGGCCGTAAAGCAGGGGACGGTTCTAATGTTCCAAGACGGTATATTAAAGGCCTTGGAGGGCAAAACCAGCCTGGATGAGATCTATCGAGTGATCCAATAATATAAATTCAAACCTATGTCCCATATAAATTCGACTTTTATTAAAAAACTCCGGAAGGACTATCATCAAAGAGAGGAGGAGAGGAAGAGAATAATAGAAGAGTCCAATCAACTCCTCCATGCTTCCAAAAGAGTTATTTTTGCCTTGCATCGAGAGGGAATAAAAGGAGCTCAAGACAGTTTTCAAAAAATTGAAAAGGGTTTTCAGGACCTGGAAAAGAAGTTCGGATTCAAAAGGTTGACTGAAGAGGGCTCTTTTAAGGCGGCCGCAGAAGAGTACGCCGAGGCCAAAATGTTTTTTAAGATCCTAAACGGAGAAAAATTGGATAAGACCAAGGAGGTAAACCTTCCCCTGGATAGTTATCTGGGCGGGATGTGCGACCTGGTCGGGGAGTTAGTGCGCCTGGCCACGAACAGGGCCTCCTCCGGCCGGATGGAAGAGGTCAAGCAAATAAAAACCATGATCTCGGAGATCATGGAGGAATTGATCCAATTCGACTTTACCGGTTATTTGCGGAATAAATACGACCAGGCCAAAACCGGCCTAAGAAAAATAGAGCAAATGGATTACGAGATCAACTTAAAAAGCCAGTAAGGTTATTCTCGGCAGATATCTTCCGCTTCTTTTTTTAGTTCTTCCAAGATATTTTCTTTTTCTATAAAACGATTGTCTTTTCCTTTCCTCATTATCATGGCCTTTTTGCCGGCACCGACCACGCCCAGGTCCACTTCTCCGGCTTCTCCGGGTCCGTTGACCACGCAACCCATAACCGCTACTTTAAGCGGTTTTTTTATATCTTGAAGCATTTCCTCTACTTGGGGAGCCAACTCGGTCACATTGATACTGGCTCGGGCGCAAGTGGGGCAGCTGATTATTTGAACTCCTTTTTCCCTTAGTTCCAAAGTTTTTAAGATCTCCCAAGCCACTCGAACTTCTTCGACCGGATCCGTGCTCAGCGATATCCTCATAGTATCTCCTATGCCTTGAAGCAATAAATATCCCATGCCAATGGAGGATTTTATAGTTCCGGAGAATTTGGTCCCGGCCTCGGTTATTCCCAGGTGCAAGGGGTAATCCACTTGTTCGGACAGCAATTCATAGGCCTTGATGGTTCGGTGGATATCGGATGCTTTTAAAGCTATTACCAAGTTTTCAAAACCGTATTTTTCCATAGTTTTGACACTTTTTAGGGCTGATTCCACCATGGCCTCGGCGGTCGCCCCGCCGTATTTATCCAGCATTTCTTGTTCCAGGGATCCGGCATTGACTCCGACCCGGATCGGAACTCCTTTTTCTTGGGCTAATTTGATAATTCCTTCCAGTTCTTTTTGGGGAAAATTACCGGGATTTATTCTTAATTTATCCACTCCTTGTTTTAGGGATTCCATAGCTATTTTTCCGGAAAAATGAATGTCAGCCACCAGGGGTATATTGATCTTTTCCTTGACTCGGCCCAATACTTGGCTGGATTCCAGGTCCGGTACCGCCACTCGAATGATTTCGCAACCCGCTTGCTCCAATTGCGAGATCTGTTCTACCGTGGCCTCTATGTCCCGGGTCGGGGTGTTGGTCATGGACTGGACGGCCACTGGATTATTTCCTCCGATCTTAACTTTGCCTATACTTATTTCCCGGCTCGTTTTTCTTTTTATATTCATATTTTTATAATTCTTTTAAAAAATCGATTATTTTTTGCACCTCCCAATCCGGAGCCGAAGTTCCGGAAACCACTCCGATGGTTTCATATGTTTTTATTTCCTCGGCTGGAAGTTCTGGGACGGAATTGATCCACCAGAGCTTTTGTCCGGAATCCTTGACTATCTCCGCCAGTCTGGTGGTATTGGCCGAGGTTCGGGAACCTATTACTATCACTCCTTGGGTTTGCTTCAGTATTTGTTTTAATTCTTTTTGTCTATCCGAAACTTCATTGCAAATAGTATCCTCCCATTTGACCTTTTGCCCCTCTTCTTGCAGAACTTGGATCAGTTTTTCCACTTTATCTCTTTTTTTAGTGGTTTGGGCCACCACTCCTATGGCGGTATTGGCTTTGTCCATGTTTTTTAAGTCTCCCTCTTCTTCCGTGATCAAAGAGTTTTTTCCGGCGTATTCTTGGATCACTTGAGGTTCCGGATGATCTTTTTCTCCGATTATTATTACTTTATAACCCTCGTCTTTTAGGGATTGGGCTCTTTTTTGGGCGGTTTGGACTATAGGGCAAGTAGTATCCTGGATTTCTATTCCCTTTTCTTGGGCTTGCTGCAGGGTTGTTTGCGATACTCCGTGGGCCTTGGTTATTACCAGACTGTTCGGTTCCGCCTCCTCCAGGGAGGAAATGAATTTGCCTCCATGATCCTCGATATGTTGGATAACCTCTTCATTGTGAACGATGTTACCCAAAAGAAAGACCGGTCTTTCTTTTTCTCGGTCCAGGGATTCCTTGGCCATATCAATGGACCTTCTGACTCCAAAGCAGAAACCTATTTTTTGAGCTGTTATTATTTTCATGATTTAAGTGTTAATTATTATGGTCACCGGACCGCTGTTTTGGGAATCTATTTCCATAAATTCGCCGAAACGACCGGTCTCCACATCCAGGTTTTTGTCTTCCAAGGCCCGGATTAATTTTTCATAATAAGTTTTGCCTTTTTCCGGGGGCGCGGCCTCGGAAAAATTGGGTGTGGTTCCCTTGTGGCAATCCGCATATAAGGTGAATTGGGAGATCAAAAGAATACTCCCTTTTACGTCCCGGATGGTTTTTTTCAATTTTCCTTCGGAATTATCAAAAAATTTTAATTCACTTAATTTTTTGGCCATTTTGCTTATCGAAGCTTCGGTGTCGTTTTTGTGAATAGCTACAAAAACCAGTAGGCCGCGATTTATCCGACCTACTGAGGAGCCGTTTATCTTTACTTGGGCTTGGTTCACTACTTGAATTACCGCTTTCATAAGTACTTTTAGAGTAGCAGTAATGGTCGGTTTTGTAAATTGAAAACACCGTAAAATTTTGGTATAATAAAAAAACTCGACTCTTAAAAGCTAAAAGCCGGAAGCTAATATACCTAAGAACTGTCTTCATGAGGAGGAATTATTTTTACGCCATAGCCACTTTGGCCGGAACTATTGTTGGTGGCGGCTTGTTTGCTGCTCCTTTGGTGGTAAGTAAGGCCGGGATACTACCTTTCTTGGTTTACTTGCCCTTTTTAGCTTTGGTGCAATTCTTTTTGCACATGATCTACGCCGAAATAATCCTTTCTTCCAAGCAGAGGCACCGTATGCCCGGCTATGTGGGCTTATATCGAGGGGCTCGGGCCAAGAAATGGACTTTGCTTTTTTCCATTTTGGGTAAGCATGGGGCTTTGTTGGCCTATATTCTTTTGGGCGGAAGCTTTTTGTACGGTTTACTCGGCCCGATCTTAGGAGGAAACCTTTTTATATATACTACCATTTTATTTTTAATAGAGTCTTTGATAGTTCTTTTCGGTCTGCGTTTGATAGCCGGAGTGGAGTTGGCCCTGAGCGCTTTATTGGTGGCCTTGATATTTTTGATCGGATTTAAAAGTTCGATTCATTTTGACTGGGATAAATTTATTTTATTCAACCGGGACCACATTTTCCTGCCTTACGGACCTGTTTTTTTTGCGGTCGGCGGTCAGGCGGCCATACCAGAGGTGTGTCGGTTGCTACGGGCCCAAAAAAATAAGATCAAAAGCGCTATTGCCTGGGGCACTTTTATTCCCGCTTTATTGATGCTCTTTTTTGTCGTAGTGGTGGTGGGTATAACCGGGGATCATACCACGGCCGAGGCCTTGATCGGCCTGAAAAGATATTTTCACGACGGAGTAATAACTTTTTCTTTGATCTTTGGCCTGCTGACCGTGATCACTTCCTTTTTGGTTATCAGCCAATCCCTGCGGGAAGTTTATTGGTGGGATCTAAATATCAATAACAATCTTTCCTGGTTTTTGGCCTGTGGTATTCCCTTCTTGCTTTATTTGGTGGGAATCAGTAATTTAACTAAAGTTATCGGCTTGACCGGTTCCGTGGTGGGTGGTATTTTTGGAATAATTTTGATTCTATTATTGTTCCGGGTAAAAAAGGACCGCAAGCAAACTCCGGCGGTTACCAATAAGCTCAGCGTTCCCGTGGCCGTCTTTTTGTGTTCTTTGTTTGTTTTGGGGTTGGCCTATGAATTGTGGTATTTTTTTAATTGATGTAATAATCCGAATCCTCCTACGCTCCTCCGGGGCTTTGGAGGACAGGTTTCATAGCGAAAAGGTTTGCGAAGCGAATAACCATAAATAATCAATTCGGATGCCCCCCCCATTCGTAGCGGGGGTTCGCGAAGCGAATAACCATATGAAAGTAGCCATAATAGCGGATATTCACGATAATTCCGCCACTCTTAAGAAGTTCTTGGATTGGGCTTCCAAAAATGATATCGAGGCCCTGGTTTGTTGCGGGGATGTTACCACAGTGGAAACTTTGAGTTCTTTGTCATCCGGATTTGAAAAGGACATATTTTTGGTCCGGGGAAATATGGAGATCTTTGAGGACGAAGAAGTGGAGCAATTCTCCAACATTAATTACGCCGGCCGGGTCGGTGTATGGGATATCGGCGGTAAAAAGATCGGGGCTTGCCATGAGCCCTATTTGATTGCTAAGGTTTTAGAAAAAGGGGGATGCGACCTGGTTTTTTATGGACATACTCATAAACCCTGGGAAGAAAAACAAGACAAAACCAGGGTGGTAAATCCCGGAACTCTGGGAGGAGTGTTCAGCGAAGCCACTTTTGCCGTTTATAACACGGAAACCGAGGAATTGAGTTTAAAGATGGTGAATAGATTATAGTTTTTGATATTGGATATTAAATATCTAGCTTATGAAAATAAAAAAAACAGCCAAACAAGCGGCCTTAAAGGCCGGAAAGGAATTGTCTGCCCGTTTTGATAAATTCGACCGGGGAACGGCGGAATTGAAATCAAATCACGAGATCCTGACCCGGGCCGACCTGGCCGCGGAGAAAAAGATCCTGTCAGAGATCAAAAATAATTTCCCGGAGCACCGGATACTTTCCGAGGAAGCCGGGGACACGGAAAAGGATTCCGACTATTTGTGGGTGGTAGACCCTCTGGACGGCACCACCAACTTTTCTATGCATAATCCTTTATGGTCGGTGTCTATCGGAGTTTTTTATAAAGAACAGGTTGTTTTGGGAATTATTTATGCTCCTTTTTTAAACGAACTTTTTTTAGCGGAAGTCGACCAAGGGTCTAAAATTTATTCTCCGGCTGATTCTTCCAAGGGCAGAAAGATGCAGGTATCAAATATTGATAAAGGTAAGGTTTTAAATGCTTTTTGCCACGGATCCGAGCCCCAAGACATTAAAAGAGCGGTAGAATATCACAAAAAACAAAAGTTAAATAATTTTGACTGTCGGCAACTGGGCAGTGCCGCTATTGAGCTGGCTTTTGTGGCTGCCGGCCGGATCGAATCCATTGTCATCCCCGGGACTCACCCTTGGGATGTGGCCGCCGGAGTATTATTGGTTCAAGAAGCCGGAGGCAAGGTCACCGATGCTGACGGCAAAAAATGGAATCTGGAAAGCCGGGATATGTTGGCCAGTAATGGGAAAGTGCATAAGCAAATATTGGATTCGTTAAAGTAATTTTAGATTTTAGATCGAAAGAGGCGGTAATAAAAAGTCAACGGTCAGTAGTAAACAGTCAACAGTAAACTGTTTTTGTTCGTCTCCCGTTTACTGTTTACTATTGACTGTTTACTGCAGGTCAATATTAAAATTTATTTTAAATAATATTTATTATGAATAATAAAAATATTCGTCAACCTGTTGTGTCCGGCCAATTCTATCCGGCTGATCCGGAAGAACTAAGATCTCAGATCCGGAAGTTTTTAAAGGAAGCCGAAAGCAGGGACTTGGATAAAGATATCAAGGCCCTGATGCTTCCCCATGCCGGTTATTCTTTTAGCGGGGCGGTGGCCGCCGAAGCGTATAAGCAGATCCGAGGAGAAAAAAGGGGCACTGTCGTGCTTTTATGTAATTCCCATTCCTCTTTTTTCGAGGGGGTAGCCCTTAGTGAGTCCGATTCCTGGACCACTCCCTTGGGAGAGGTAGAGGTGGACAAGGACAAGGCGCAAAAATTGGTGGACTCCCAGGAAAGCTTTATTTTTTATGAGGATCCTCATATCCGGGAACACAGCTTAGAGGTTCAGCTCCCTTTCTTACAAACAGTTCTTGAGCCGGGTTTTAAGATAGTGCCGGTATTGTTCGGCAATATCTCCGGAGAAGAATCCAAACATATGGCCTCTGCCTTGAGTGAGATTTTGCAGGGCGGAGATCTGGTGGTGGCTTCCAGTGATATGTCTCATTTTCCTCCTTATGAGGAGGCCAATCGAATAGACAGTCGAACTTTGGAAATAATAGCTGATCGGGACATAGAGGAACTGGAAAATCATATCAGCGAGGTTATGGAACAAGGAATTCCCGGCGAGGACACCTTGCTATGCGGCGAAGACGGAGTAAAAACAATAATGGAAATGGCCCGCTCCCGGGATTGGGGCAAGGGGGAGGTATTGCGGTACGCCAATAGCGGGGATACCGATTTGGCTTCCAAGGATAGTGTAGTGGGTTACGGGACTATTGTTTTTGCCCAAGGCGAGAAAAAAGACGATAACGAAAGCCAAGAGGAAGAACAGGCCCAAACAACCCGGCCGGAGCAATTGGCCCCGGAAGAAAGAGAATTTCTTTTAAAGGTGGCTCGGGAATCAGTGGAGAATTATGTCAATAAGGGCCGGATTCCGGAATTCGAAGCGCCAAGTGAGCGTTTACAAGAACCCAAAGGCGCTTTTGTGACCATTAAAAAAGGAGAGGAACTAAGAGGATGTATCGGCCAGATCGTGCAGAGTGAGAAACCCTTGTGGCAAGTGGCCCAGGATATGGCCATTGCCGCCGCCACCAAGGACGGTCGTTTTTCTCCGGTCACTTCGGAAGAATTGCCCGAACTCACTTACGAGATCAGTGTTTTGTCTCTGCCCTTTTCGGTTCGGGATTGGAAGGATATTCAATTAGGAGAGCACGGTGTTATAGTCAGAAAAGGCGGGAATAGCGGGGTGTTTTTACCCCAGGTGGCCGAGGAGATAAGCGGGGGCAAGGAAGAATTTTTGGCTCAATTATGCTGGAACAAAGCGGGCCTACCGCCGGAGAGCTACAAAAACGACCCGGAACTTGAGATGTATGCTTTTACAGTGGATGATTTTAGTACAGTGGAAAATAAAGATTAATTTTTTATAACTGAAAGTTTGTTGTCCCGTGGTTTTCTCCCCTTATAAGGGGAGAATAAGAGGGATTGTTGATCTTGCGTAAAACCCCTCCTAACCTCCCCTTGCAAAGGGGAGGAACCTCTGAATAAAGCTGAATTGCAGTACTTGAGTATTTATCTCTCCCACTTATTCAAGGGGAAAGATAAGAAGGTATTTTGTTTAGAATATATAAAATTGAAATAACACCTTCATTAAAATAAAAGCATAGATACTTTGCTCGAATTCGTGCAATTCGTGATGGTATTCGTGCCTTTCGTAATCTATGAAGTTAACCAGCTCCGTTTTTTCTCATAATCAATCCATACCGGATAAGTATGGATGTGACGGAGAAAACATCAACCCGGATCTGCGGGTCAGCGAGGTGCCGGAAGAGGCCGAGAGTTTGGTTTTGATCATGGATGATCCGGACGCCCCTATTGCCGAAAGCTTCGTCCATTGGACTCTGTGGAACATCGATCCGGCCACCAAGGAGATCCTGGAGAACAGTGTTCCTCCGGGCGCCGTTCAGGGGCAAACCAATTTTGGCACTTCCGGTTATGGCGGTCCTTGTCCTCCTTCCGGAGAACACAGGTATTTTTTCCGGCTTTACGCCCTGGATAAGAAGCTGGATCTGGAAGAGGGCGCGACCAGAGAAGAAATTGACAAGGCCATGGAAGGATCCGTTATTGACAGCACGGAACTCATTGGGCTTTATAGTCGGGATTAACAATTATTTCCAGACCCCAAACAAACACCGCTTATTTTTTTGGTTTTTCCCGGAGCAACATTTCAGCTATAAAGATATCTCTGGAGATTTCTCTATAGTTTTTGATTTACCAAAGGAGCCGTCTTTTGGTTTTCTAAATTTTTTACAAAAAACAACAGTTCCTTGTCAGGAGACTGTTGTTTAGCCAATAAAGTGTTGCCAAGGTGTTGAACCATAATACCTACTTTAAATATTTCTTAAGATATTGTCCGGTATAACTTTTTTTCACCTTAGCTATATCTTCCGGAGTTCCTTGGGCCACTATTTCTCCGCCCTTATCTCCGCCTTCTGGACCCAGGTCGATTATCCAGTCCGAAGATTTGATCACATCCATATTATGTTCAATGATCAGGACCGTGTTGCCCATATCCACCAGTTTTTGCAGGACGCTCAGTAATCTTTTGATATCCTCGAAATGCAGTCCGGTGGTGGGCTCGTCCAGGATATACAGAGTTTTGCCGGTGGAGCGGCGGGACAATTCCGTGGCCAGTTTGATCCTTTGGGCCTCTCCCCCGGATAGAGTGGTGGCCGGTTGTCCCAGTTTGAGGTAACCCAGGCCCACTTGATATAATAAACTGAGTTTTTGGTGGATATTGGGAATATTTTTAAAGAAATTCATGGCCTCTTCCACGGTCATTTCCAGGACATCGGCAATATTTTTGCCTTTGTAATAGACTTCCAGGACCTCTTTATTATATCTTCTGCCGTGACAGATCTCGCATTCCACATAGACATCCGGCAGGAATTGCATTTCGATCTTGATCAAGCCGTCTCCACTGCAGGCCTCGCATCTGCCCCCGACCACGTTAAAAGAAAAGCGACCCGGTTTGTAGCCCTTGATCTTGGCCTCCGGAGTGGAGGCGAACAATTCCCGGATCGGGGTAAAGGCGCCGGTGTAGGTGGCCGGATTGGATCTGGGGGTGCGGCCGATCGGGGATTGGTCGATATTGATCATCTTATCAATATGACTTATACCTTCTATGTTTTTATGAGCCCCGGGTTCGTCCTTGGCCCGGTAGAATTTTTGAGCCAGGGCCTTGGCCACAATATCGGTCATTAGAGTGGATTTTCCGGATCCGGAAACCCCGGTCAGGGCGATGAGTTTGCCCAGAGGCAACTCCGCATCTATATCCTTTAAATTGTTTTCCGAAGCCCCAACCACTTTTAATATCCGGCCGTTGCCGGCACTTCTTTTCGAGGGCAAGGGTATCTCTTTTTTCCCGGTTAAATATTGTCCGGTCAGGGATTGAGGATTTTTTTCAATTTGTTTGGCCGTACCGGCGGCTATTATTTTTCCTCCGTGTTCTCCGGCCCCGGGCCCCACATCAATAACATAATCGGAAGAGGTGATTATGTTTTCGTCATGCTCCACTACGATCACCGTATTACCCAGGTCCCGCAATTGTTGCAGGGTGTTTATAAGTTTGGAGTTGTCCCTTTGGTGCAGTCCGATCGAGGGTTCATCCAGAATGTAAAGAACCCCGGTCAGGGCGGAGCCGATCTGGGTGGCCAACCTGATCCTTTGCGCTTCTCCGCCGGACAAAGTGTTGGCGGGCCGGTCCAGGGTCAGATAATCCAAACCCACATTCAAAAGAAAATGTAGCCGGGATCGGATTTCTTTTATTATCTGGGAGGAGATCTTTTTATCCTTGGCTGATAATTGCTTTGACTCCTCCAGCCCCTCAAAGAATTCCCGGGCTTGAGAGATGTTTTTGTTGGCTATGTCGTAAATGGATAGCCCCTGTATTTTTACGGCCAGCATTTCCGGCTTTAACCTTTTGCCTTGGCAGGCCGGACATTTTAAGACCTTCATATATTTTCCGATCTCTTTTTTCAGATATTCGGATTCGGTTTGAAAATATTTCCTTTCCAAATGCGGAATAATACCCCGGAAATTGGTGATCATTTCTTCGGAAACATCATCTTCTTGATATTCCACATTGTATTCCTTGTTTTTGGAGCCATAGAGGATGACATTGAGTTGCTTGGAGCTTAATTGGTTCAGGGGGGTATTCAGGTCAAAGCCGTGTTCCTCCGCTACCGTGCCCAGTAGTCGCAACAACCAGGTTTGCCCCCCGGTAATGTTATGAGCCAAGGGTTTAATGCCACCCTGGGCAATGGTCAGTTTGGGGTTTAGGATCAGGTCCGGATCCACCTCCAGTTTGGTTCCCAAGCCGGAACATTCCGGACAGGCCCCGTGCGGGGAATTGAAGGAGAAATTTCGGGGCTCCAGTTCCGGAAGATTTATATCGCAGTCCGGGCAGGCAAAATCCCGGGAAAAGGTCTTTTCTTGTTTTTTGTCCGGATCAAAAACAGTGATCAGGCCTCCGCTCAGGTCCAGGGCGTTTTCCACCGCTTCATTTAAGCGGGCCAGGTCTTCATGGTCCTCGGTGATCCGAAGTTTGTCGGTTATTACTTCCACATTGTGTTTCTTTTTCTTTTCCACTTCCATTTCCCGGACTTCCTCCAGGGTGTAGATCCGGTTGTCGAATCGGATGCGATGATATCCGGCCTTTTCAATATTTTCCAGGATATTCTTGTGCTCCCCTTTTTTGTCCCGGATCACCGGAGCCAATATTATCATTTCCTGTTTTAGGTATTTCTCCGATATTTTGTTGACTATCTCGTCCACGGAATATTTTTTTACTTTTTTCCCGCATTTGTAGCAATGCGGAGTTCCCACACGGGCGAACAAAAGCCGGAGATAGTCATAGATCTCGGTTACGGTTCCCACAGTGGAGCGGGGATTGTGGGTGGTGGATTTTTGGTCTATGGATATGGCCGGGGACAGCCCTTCGATCGATTCCACTTCCGGTTTGTCCATAACGCCAATGAATTGCCTGGCGTAGGCGGACAAGGATTCCACATATCTTCTTTGGCCCTCGGCGTAAAGAGTATCAAAGGCCAGGCTGGATTTTCCGGATCCGGACAAACCGGTGATAACCACCATTTTATCGCGGGGGATGTCTACATCTACATTCTTAAGATTATGGACGCGGGCGCCCTGGATCTTGATGATTTTTTGGGTCATATAAAGAGGATTTATTTTAGTTTTTGATGTATAAAATTATTAGGCAGGAGCTTGATGTCAAAATTAAATTATACATCAAAACGGATAATAATTCAAGCTTGGAACTATAAAAAACAGGGGCTTTGAAACCCCTGTTTTTTATAGTTAATAAGAAGTGTTTTTATAACCATTTATGCACCAATTTGCTCAAGCCCACACCCAGAATATAGCCCAGGGCGGTAAAACTTAACAGGAGGACCCAGTCCCAGGAATTTAAACTGGTTATTTGGAATTTTTTGGCGATAAAGGGAGTGTAGAGTATTAAAAATTGCAGAGCCAGAGAGCCGACCAGGGAATACAGGAGGAATCTATTGGCCAGCCAATCCCGGATCTTGTTCAGCCCTTCATTATGTTTAATAACTCCCAGCCGAACGAATTCGAACAGAATGAATCCGGTAAAGAGTATGGTTCTGGCCTTTTCCTGGCTTCCGCCCAGCTTCAAGGCCAAGAAGAAAACGGCCAAAAGGACCAAGGACATCTGTAGGCCGTTGGCCAGTATTAATACCCCCAGCTCTTTGTTGATTATACCCTCTTTTTTGGGGCGGGGTTTTCTTTTCATAACATCCGGCTTGGCCGGATCCAGGGACAGGGCCAGGGCTATAAGGCCGTCGGTTATCAGGTTGATCCACAGGATCTGTACCGGGAACAGGGCCACAAACGGGAGGGTGATGGTGGCTGTTAATATGACCAGAACTTCGGCCAGGTTACAGGTAAGCAGGTAGTTAACGAATTTCCGGATATTGTCAAAGATCCTCCTACCCTCCTTAATGGCATTCCTGATAGTGGCGAAATTGTCGTCCAGCAGAATGATGTCGCTGGCTTGCTTGGAAACCTCTGTGCCCTTGATGCCCATAGCCACTCCGACATCCGACTTTTTCAAGGCCAGGGCGTCATTAACGCCATCTCCGGTCATGGCCACCACATGTTTTTGTTTTTGCAGGGTTTTTAGTATTTGTAGTTTATGAAAAGGCGAGGTTCGGGCAAAGATGTTGTTCTTTTTCTCTAAAATTTTTTCCAGTTCCGATTCTTCCATTTGGTCCAGATCTTCCCCGGTAAAAACTTCCCGAGTCTTGATATTAACTTCTTTGGCAATGGCCTGGGCGGTCAGCGGATTGTCTCCGGTTATCATAATAGTCCTGATGCCGGCGCTTTGGCATTCCCGGACCGATTTTTTGGCCTCTTCCCGGACCGGATCATTGAGATAGATCAAGGAAACAAAGGTTAAGCCCTCTTCCTTTAATTGTTTGCTCTCTTTGTAGGCCAGGGCCAGAATACGGTAGCCGCTGGAGGCCAGTTTTTTGTTTTTGTCCAGTATTTTTTGCTTCAGGGATGAGGATAATTTTTTGCTTTTGTTCTCGGTTAGGACGGAGTCGCATTTTTCTATCAATACTTCCGGAGCACCTTTGGCAAAAATTATCTTTTTCTTGTTTATTTCCTGGAGTACTGACATCATTTTTCTTTCACTGGTAAAGGATATCTCTTCTTTTCTTTCCCCCTCGGTCTCCACTTTCTTTCGAGAGTATTGCTTTAGGGCGATATCGGTTTCATCCCCGACCATTTTTTCCTCCCCTTGCTTGAGAATGTTTTTAGCGTCATTACAGTAATAGGCGCATTGATAGGATAGGTCCTTTATGTTTTTTCCCGTTTCCGGGCTCCAAATGTTTTTGACCTTCATCTTGCCTTCGGTCAAAGTACCGGTTTTGTCGGTACAAATAGTGTTGATACTGCCCACGGATTCGGTTATGGCCAACTTCCTTATAAGCGCGTTCTTGGCTACCATACTTTTGGCTCCCAGGGACAGGGCCAGGGTGATGACCGCCGGCAGACCTTCCGGAATGGCGGCCACGGCCAGGGATACGGCTATCAGACCGGCCTCTATCATGCCGAATTTTTCAAAACCGGCCAGGAAGGTAAGCACTATGATCAAGCCGGTCAGATAGACCAGCTTATTAGTGAATTTATGCATGTGCTCTTGGAATTGGGTCTTACCCTCTTCTATGTTTTGCATTTTTTCCGCTATTTGGCCCACTTGGGTCTTCATCCCGGTGGCCGAGACCTCCACTTCTCCCTGCCCGGACAGAACACTGCAACTGGAATAAACCTCATTACCTTTTTTCTTTTTAATGGATTTGGATTCTCCGGTTAAGACCGCTTCATTGACCTCCAGCTTTCCTTTTTTGATCTTGGCGTCCGCCGGGATAATATCTCCGCCGCTGAGCAGGACCAGGTCGCCCGGAACTATGGCGGTGGCTTTGACCTCTTGTTGTTTGCCGTCCCGGATCACTTTGGCCTTGGGAGTGGCCATTTCCTTTAGGGCTTCCACCGCTTTTTCCGCCTTGTAATCCTGGACAAAACCGGCTATTCCGGAGGCCAGGATTATTATTACTATCAGGATGGAGTCAAAATAACTTTCTCCCCGGTAATAATTGACCAAAAAGGACAAAACAGCCGCCGCGACGAGTATCAGGATCAAGGGCGAACTGAATTGGGATAATAGTATTTTTAGGGGGTTTACTTTTTTGGTTCTTTTGATCTTGTTGGGTCCGTGCTGCTGTAGCCTTTTTCGGGCTTCTTGGCCGGACAGACCCTTGGTTGTCGAGGTCATATTAATTGATTTTAGCTTTAATTTTTTCATAAAGTCCCCATCTGGAGATGAATTGGGCAAAAAGAATGGGAACTAGGAAGGTAAAGGTTAGGCTGGAGGCCATAATGACCGAATACAGATCCGCTTCGATCAGGCCGTTCTCGTAAAGTATTTTGATTATTACTATACTGGTACTGAAACGGGCCGATAGACCCAGTCCCAAGAGCAGGGATTGCTTGGTACCCAGTTCCTTCCGGGCCGTGATAAAACTGCCCAGGAATTTAGCGCTTTTAGTTACTATGATCACGGCCAGGACCAGTAGCGGCGCCGCTATTAAATAATCCATATCCATGGTAGCCCCGGCCCACAGGAAGAAAATGGGGGCGAAAAATCCATAGCACATGGTCTTGACCTCTGTCTCCACCATATCCAACCTTTCCGGTGGAATAAAGGTTCTCAACCCCACTCCGGCCAACAGGGCGGCCAGGGGAGCGGCATGGGCGTATTCTCCTATACCCAGGAACAGGCACAGAACAAAAAGAACGAACAGAAATAAGGTTTCTATTTTGGAAAAATGAAATTTAGAATTTTCTTTTCGCAGTTTGGTTAAAACGACGGTTAACAAGAAGAGAAGCAGCAGAGAGCTTACTATAGTGATAACGGCAATAATGTTCAGGCCGTCCTGTTGCTGAATCCCGACTGTTATTATTACCAAGATCAGGATGAATATTTCTATAACATCGTCCAGAGTTCCGATGCCGATAATGGATTGGCCCAAATTGGTATTAAGGATCTTAAATTCATCCAAGACCGGTACCAGTATGGCCTCTCCGACTGTAGCAAAGGATAGGGCCACTACTCCGGAAATAAACCAACTGTAATCAAAAAGAAAGTGTATCAAAAGACTGCCCAGTATTGCTTCCAGAAAAATAATAAAAAAAGCGGAACGGACAATGAATTTGCCTTTGCCTTTAAGTTGTTTTAAATTGATCTCGAAACCTATTATAAAAAGCAAAAAATACATACCCATTTGGGCCAGGAATTCAAAGGTTTGGGATTCGGTTATTTCGGTAAAAGGATTGTAAGCGGCTAAAAAACCGCCCACAAGCAGGGCCGCGAACAACCAGGGAACCCGGATCTTTTCTATCAATCTTCCGATCGCAAAAGTAAGAAGAAAAACTAAGCTTAAAAACAGAAAGATATTCATATTTATTATTTTAACAGAAATCAGAGCAACAAAAAAGAAGCTTTGAAAGCTTCTTTTGTGGGAAATGGGTGGATTTAGGCCGTGGCCGGAGCTTTTTCTTTTGTTTCCGGCGGCGTCTTTGAGAATTTGGCCTTTTTAAGGTGGATATAGGCATAGGCCATAGCCAGCATGCTCAAGGGGTAGGTTACCAGCATGCCTACGATCAAGGCCAAAAATCCCAAGACATTGATCAACAACAACAAAAGACCCAAGAGAAAAAGATTCCATTTATCTCCGGAGGTTATTTGAGAACTGGCTTTAAGCGCCTCTATCGGTCCCATGCCCTCTTCCACTATAAAATAAGGGAATAATTCGAATTTAATAGCCCAAATTATGCCGGGAACGATCAATAATAAAAAACCGACGGTAACTATAAGGTCGTAAATGATCGTGCTGACCAAAAATTTCGGTATTAATTTGGCCTGGAGAAAAAGGTCCAGGAATCTATAATTTTTGTCCCGGGTCATGTCCAGAATTATTTTTATCACCCCCAAAGATAGCCATAGGCTTAAAAGAGCCGAGATCAAACTGGTAAACATAAATAATCCTTGTTGTTCCGGGGTGGAAACAGTTAGGGGAACCGTGTTGATCAAAGAAACCAATATCAAGATCCCTACCAGAAACCAAAAATTGTTTTTGGTTTTTTTCCAAGATTGTTTTAAAATATCTTTTTTAATATTCAGTACCGATCGATCTTTGTTTTCCATATTTTTTGTTTATTTTGTTAATTATATTCAATCTTACCAAATTTTAGGAAGTTTAACAATAATCGGACTGGACAAAGGACCGTTAAAAAAGTTAAATTATTATTACATTTAATTTACTTTCTATGATCATATTTATTTTTGGCGAGGATGATTTTCGGAGCAAGGAAAAAGTTAAACAGTTAAAAGAAAAATTCCTCCGGGATGTTGATCCTTCCGGCAACAGTCTTGTTGTTATCCGGGGAAACGAGGCCTCCATAAAGGAGATCAATGAGAAATGCGGAGCTTCTTCCCTTTTTTGCTCTAAAAGAATGGTGATAGTGGAGGATCTTTTCAGTAACACCTCGATCCTGGAACAAGCAGTGGATTATTTTCGCGATAAAGAAGAAAAGGGTAGTGAGGATATTGTGGTCTTTCAGGATTCGCGCATCAAGACCAAGAGGAAAAAGGGTCAGAAAACTCCTTTATTCTTGGATGATTCGGGCCGGGAAAAAACCTTGAATAAAAAAGCGCAGAAACTTTTTGATTTTTTGTCCAGCCAGCAATATGTTCAGGAGTTCGCCTCCCTGTCCGATCCGGAAGCGGTTCAATGGATCCAAAATAGAGTCGACTCCCGGGGAGGAAAAATAAGCAATAAGAACGCTCAATTATTGCTTGGTATGACCGGAGGCGACCTGTGGCAGCTGCATTGGGAAATAGAAAAATTGATCCATTATAAACAAGGCCAAATCTCATCTCTGCAGGTGGAGATAGAGGCCCGGGACATCGAGGCCGTAACCACCGGTCTTTTTAATCAGGATATATTCGCTTTGACCGACGCCGTTGGCTCCAAGAATCCGGGCTTGGCCCTTAGACTGTTGGAGGAGCAGTTATTATCCGGGGTCAGCGAGCACTTTTTATTGAATATGATCATTAGGCAGGTTAAGATCCTGCTCCAGATCCGCCAGGCCTTGGATTCGGGCTATGGTTCCGGCCAAATAGCCGGCCAAGTCAAGCTTCATCCCTTTGTGGTCCAAAAATCAATCAGCCAGGTCCGGGGCTTCAGTCTGGACAGACTTAAAAAAGCCCTTAACAGATTAGTAGAGATAGATAGCGAATTAAAGACCGGCCAGGGTGAGGCCAAGAGTATGTTGGATCTGTTTCTGCTTAAATTATCTTCTTAAATTCCAAAATAAAAAACCCCGGTTCGGAATGAACCGGGGTTTTTTGGTGGCAGAATTTAGAACTCTAATTTTTCGGCAAAATAACTTTCCAGGTTTTCGATCTTGATCCTTTCCTGTTCCATAGTGTCCCGATTCCTGACCGTGACGGTGTTGTCCTTGTCCACGGTATCAAAGTCCACGGTAACACAATACGGGGTGCCGATCTCGTCTTGGCGACGGTATCTTTTACCGATACTGCCCACCTCGTCGTATTCACAGACATATTTGGTTTTGAGTTCATCAAAGACCTCCCGGGCTTTTTCCACCAGTTGCGGTTTGTTTTTCATAAGAGGAAAGATAGCTATTTTGTTGGGGGCTATGCGGGGCGGGAATTTCATGACTATCCGGGTTTCGTTTTCCAGCTCTTCTTCGGTGTAAGCGGCCAGCAGGGCCACCATTAAAGTCCTGTCCACTCCGAAAGTGGGCTCCAGCACATGAGGAACCACTCTTTCTTGTTTTTCCTGGTCATAGTATTCCAGTTTTTCCCGGGAGTATTGGGAATGCTGACTCAGGTCAAAGTCGCCCCGATGAGCCAAGCCGAACAGTTCCTTAAAGCCAAAGGGATAATTGTATTCTATATCCACTGTTTTTCTGGAGTAATGGGACAGTTTCTCCGGCGGATGTTCGTATCTTTGCAGATCCTTTTTATCCGCTCCCAGCTCCATAATGAATTCCTCTTGCAGGTCCAACCATTTATCGAACAAGGGTTCCCAGTCCGTTTCCGGATGGATAAAGTATTCTATTTCCATTTGTTCGAACTCCCGCAGGCGGAAAATGAAGTTACCGGCCACTATTTCGTTCCGGAAGGCCTTGCCGATCTGGGCTATTCCGAAAGGAAGTTTTACTCTCATGGAATCCAGTATATTCTTGAATTCAATAAATATGGCCCCGGCGGTTTCCGGCCTCAGATAGACCGGTTCGTCAATGCCGTTCATTTCGGTCTGGAACATCAGGTTGAAATTCTTAACATCACTCCAATCAGAGCTGCCGCATTCCGGGCATTTGATGTCATTTTCCTGGATGGCCTGCTTCATTTTTTCCATTTCCCCTTCCAGGTCCTCGCCGGTCGCTTCTTCCACTAAGTGGTCGGCCCGGAATCTCTTTTTGCAGTTCTTGCAGTCCACTAAGGCGTCGTTAAAACCGGAGGTATGGCCGGAAGCATCCCAAACGCGGGGATGAAGCAGGATGGGGCCGTCTATGCCTACCATATCGGAGCGGTCATGGACGAATTTCTTCCACCATAATTGTTTGACATTGTTTTTTAGTTCCACTCCGTAGGGGCCGTAGCTGTAGGAATTGGCCAGGCCGCCGTAGATCTCGGAGGATGGAAAGACAAACCCCCTTCTTTTACAAAGAGAAACGAGTTTGTCCATGGTTTTGTCTTGGCTGGACATAGGTTTGGAGGTTGTTTACGGGATCCGGATAAATAAAAAACCCCGTTCCCGCAATTCAACCATAATTAAGTTAAATTGCTGGAACGAGGATGTTTAAACTTTGAAATTTTTTTCTAAAAAAGTTTCAAGGTGTTTCCCCGCGGTTCCATCCAGCTTCTCCCGCTTGGAGCGGGAGCTCTTTTTTAATCCGGCTTATCCCGGGATCGAGAGAAGGGGCGCCACACCCTCCGTAACCGGAGTTAAAAATTGTAAAAAACGATCTAAGATTAAGTATAGGAGAATATATTTACTTGTCAATAAGAAAACCCCGATTTTTGTTAAATCGGGGTTTTAAGATTTTTCCTCCTGTTTTTAATCGGGTTTTAGTTTTTCAATACTCCTTTTCCATAGCATAGACATCCAAAGCTTGGATGCAGGCTTGTTGTGCTCCTTCTCGGGAGTAGTTGAATTTGGTCATCAGGTTGTCAAACAACAAGTTGACCTTTCTTTTGATCTTGGAATCGTAATTCTTGAAGTTTTCCTGGTCGTATTCCTTGATCGCCCTCCTGAAATTTTCGTTTTTAATGAAAGGAATAAGGACATTCTGCTTCAGGGAACGAGAATATTGATCCATCAGTTCTTGGAATTGTTTTGTTTTCTCAATATCCTTGCCGTCGATCAATATTTCCTGGGACAGGGTAATGCTGACGAATTTTTTTTGTATTTCTTCCCGCAAGAATTGTTGAGCGGCAAAAAAGGAATTGTCGTAAAAGAGGTAGTCCTCAATGCTTCTCAGGAAGTCCTCGGTGACATTCAATTTTTCCCCGGTGAATCTACAGGTAATAGTACCGTTTGTTTCTTCGCAATTCAGGGCGGAGAGGTAGTTTTTGATCTCCTTGGCTATTCTTTCGTGGTTGTATTCATACATGGCCTCCTTGATCTGTTGAATCAGTTGGTAATTATAGAATCTATTCAAACCGTTCAAAAATTCCGTAGAGATAACATTTTCCAGCTCCCCGTTGATCTTATGCTTTACATTTTCTCTTAGGTGTTGCAGGAACTCGATCACATCGTTCATGGTGATAAGTCGGTTCTTTTTTTGGTACATAGACAGAAGAATGGAGACTATCTGGATGGCGTCCCGGCCGGAAATAGCTTTTTCCCTGCTTATATTCGATTCCTCTATCAACTCTTTCCGGATGCTGGTGGTCAGATTATCCCGATCTTCCTTATCCAGCCAGCTCGGTATGTTGTTGCTATAGAACTCCATTTTTAGGAGTTTGAGCTTTCTGTCGCAACAGTGTTCGTAGAAATCCGGGTCTTGGATCCATTTTTTTAGGGCCGGGGAATCTTCCGGCAACCGGGAAGAGATTATGGCCCGGGCGAAGTTTTTCAGGACCCCGGGCAGGAACCAGGATTCGATCTCCTCTCCCAGAGTTTTCCGGTATATCTCCACTTCTGTGAGATAATCCTTGACATAGGGTATCTGGTGATATTGCACCCGATCCGACAAGGAGTTAAGACTTTTACCCCCATCTTTTATATTTTCATCGTCTTCCGGATTCATTACCACCAGAAATAGGGAATCCACCTTTTCTTCCACATCCTTTACTTTATGAACTCCTTCGCTTACCAGATTGTGCAGATCCCAGAGTCGGGGAACATTGTTCTCCTTGATGTCCATTAAAGCGTAGATGCCGTTGTTAGTTTTGGCGTAAGAAGAAAAGACATAGTGTATTTTGTTGCTACTGCCGAAGACCCGGTCGATCTTTTTTTGTAGGGGCTTGTCCGTGATCACATCATCCTCTTTGGAGATCTTGTCCCCGGATCCGAAGACGCTGATGCCGTTTCCGGTTCGCCGGTCGAATTTGCGGGGCCGCACTTTGATCATGGAGAATATTTCGTGGATGTCACTTATTTGGGAACGCAAGGCATCCCAAATGGAGGCGCAGATGGTACAGGGTTCTTTCTTGAAGATCCAGTTGAATTCATTGTTTTGGAATATTTGTTCCTTGGTTTGCTTGTCATGATCCGCCAATAGTTCCGAAAGATATTTTTTACGATATCTTTTGGGGATCAACAGGATGGGATGGTCGTGGTTGGGACAGGGTATTTCCAATTCTTTTTCCTGATCTAATTCCGCATTAATTCGGGGAATGTTTATTTTCCAGACCACTTCCGGAACAAAACCTTCCGGAGTAGCGGAATAATCCTCGAACTTTTTTAATATGGCATTCAAGAAAGTGCTTTTGCCCGAGCCCGGAGGCCCGCGAAAGATCTGGATCTTTGCTTGCTGGGCGTTCTTTTTCAGGGTTTCCACCACCATGGCCAGGTTATTGGCGAAGATCATATCGGCGAAGAAGGGGCGGTCTATATTTTCCACGAACAGGGGAGTGCAATCATAGGGGGTATAACCTATTCTTTGCGGATCGTCTTTGTACTTATCCTCCAAAGGGATAAGATTTTTTTTGACCATGTCATAGAAAATTTGGGATATACTCCTCAAAAGCAGAAAAGGATCTTTTGTAACCATTTCCTCGAAATCCTGGAAATCCATGATCCGGGAGTCCACGGGAGGAGATATCTCTTGAGCCAATTTATCTCTTGCCGATATATTCATTTTTGTTCCTCCTAATCAGGTCATTTTAACATTTAGCTCTCCGTTTTTTACAGTGTACCTTACTTTGGTCCACTGAATATCCTCCGGAGTGGATTTGGGAGAGACAATATGGGATGTAAGTTCTACCGGCTCCCCCCACAGGAATTCCAGGCCCCTTAACACATCTTGGATGTATTCTTGAACCAAGGGTTTGCCCTCGAATTCATGATAGAGCTTCAGCCGGCCGTTTCCTTTGGTGGTTATTTTCAGGGAAGGTGGGTGATACATTTGATCCTTGATCATATTCCAGTAGTCCTCAACATTCCGGCTTTTAACAAAATATTCCCAAGTTTGCCGAACCGGGTTGAATTTTTTTTCGGACACGAATAAGCGGTGGGCGTCCACGAAATCCTGGTCCAGGTAGTACCAGAGAAAGGAAAAGTCACTCAAATTTTTCCTTAATTCAAAGATCCTTTCCCGGCCTTGGCCGGTTTGTTGGTCGTAATTTTTTCTTTGATCAAGATTCAGAACTTGTTGAAATATCCAGGTGTCCTTCCCGGTCTCTGCCAGTTTTTCCGCGTACTCCCACAAGTTTTTACCCAGGGCGTAAGGATTGATACCCACTTTAGGCATGCTTGTTACTTTGGCATTGGTTATCGAAAAGTCGGTTTCATGGGTTTTGATCCTTTCGTCCCGCAGGAAGAGTTTTTCGTGCCAATAACTGGCCCAACCTTCGTTTATGATCTTGGTTCGGATCTGGGCCTCAAAGAACAGAGCTGTTTCCCGGATTATCTCCAGGATCTCCTTCATCCATTGGTTCTCGCTTTTTTGCAGTTTCGGGGAATGATCTATCAGGAATTTCAGCAGGTCACGGTTCTGGTCACTCTTTTTTTCTTTTTGGCAGTATCTTTTGTAACGCTCTTCCAGTTCCGGGTACCTTTGTTTGGAGGTGTCCCGGAAAAAGATCCTTTCTCCTTCGTTTTCCCCGTATTTTTGGATGTAGGAATTGAACTTCTCGACTTCTTTCAGGTATTCTATTTCCGTTAACTCTTTTTCCTGTTGCAGGAAAATATCGAAGAAATAATCCATTTTGGTAAGGACTTTATTCTCGGCGCCGGCCCGGCAGAGCTCCTGGTAGTAGCTGTTAATATTGTCTATTTGTCGGGCGAATTCTATAACATAATCTACCCATCTGCCTTGATCTGATCGGAGTTGAGCTATTCTCCGCTTGTCCGCCAGGGCTTGTTCCTTGAAGTCCTCGTTCCAGGTTCTTTGGAAATAGGTGTTGTTCTGGAAGAAGTCAATATGGCCCAGCACATGATAGAAGATCATCACATTCAACCAGTCCGGATTGTTGTCGTTGTAAAAGGATATCGGAGGACGGGTGTTGATAACGGTTTCATAGGGGTTGCTGGGATATAATTTATATTTCCCTTTTTGTTTGTGCAATTCCACATCGTGAAACCAGAAATCATACAAGGTCGGGATCATGTTTTTGGGCGTCAATTCCAGCAGGTCTTGGTTGCTTATTATGTATTCCAGGGTTTCCCGGGAAAAGTTCAAGCCGGCTTCCCGCGCCCTGTCCTTACAACCTTCCATTATTTTTTTGCTTCTTTGGTCAAGCAGTTGCATGTTGCTCCTCCTCGGTCAGGTATTTTATACCTTCCACCAACCTATTTTCATCCGGTTTTTCACTTATTCGGTCCAGTCTCAGATATTTTTTTCGGGTCCGGATCAGTTCTTCCAGATAATTTTCCAAGGGAGACATTCTGTTTCTGGATCCGGCCAGAGTGATACCGGCGCGATTGGTGAAGTTTAGGCATTTTCTAATGGCCGGCAGGGTGCTTTTACCTTCCTTATCCGAGTCGTCACCGTCGGTTCCGTAAAAGATATAGATATTATAATCCCGGGCCAGTCCTTCTTTTCGTACGATCTCGTCGATCAATTCCCAGGCCGGGGCTATTTTGGTTCCTCCGGCTGCTCGGGATCTGTGGTATTCGTGAAAATCGGATACCTCCTTGGCCTCGGTATCATGCAGGATGAATCTGGTTTCGACCCGGTTGCGGTATTGGTAAGTAAGCCAGCTATAGAGCAAAATATGGGTTTGGACCACTATTTCCGTATTCAGGCCCCACATGGACCCGGAATAATCCCGGACAAAAAAGACCAGGGCTTGGGATTCGTATTCTTTTTCCCGGGATAGGATCCGAAAAACCTTGTCCCGAGGGGCCACCAACAACTGGGAGGGGTCGAATTTGGCTGTAAGGGGATCGATCCGACCCAGGTTCAGATTGGTTTCTATTACCCTTTTTAAGGTGTCTTTTTTATCCAGAAGTTGGCCGGTACCGGCGTTTTTGTCGGTTAGCTCGAAAGCATAGTGGCTCAGGACCTTTTTGCCCTTGGTGGTAATGTTGGGAAGTTCGAATTTTTCCGTTAGCATTTTGCCCAATTCATAGGCCGAGGCCTCTATTTCATGCTGGGTGCCTTCACCTTCCCCGCCTTCTCCGGCGTTATCTCCGGATTGGCCGGGTTCATGGGCCGGTGCTTCACCTATTTTTTCTCCTTCTTCTCCTTCGCCGGACCCGCCTCCTTCTTCGCCGGAATCATCCGATTGGTTCTGCTGCGGTATCCTGACTTGGTCATGGAGGAGTTTTGATTCCTCCAGAGTGGGAACTACGACTATTTTGTTTCCTCCCTTGGTCGGTTTGAGCATCCTGCCTATCTGGATCTTTCTGGGAAAGCCGTCTTGTTCCCGGGCTTGATCCTTTTTCAATAGATCATCCAAGGATTTCAGGAGCGTTATCGGCGAAGAGAGGCTAATGGGATCTTCATGGAAGATGGAGATATCGTTCCATTTCCTTGAATTCATTTCTTACCTCCTTTGGTAAAACCGGGCGACGAGAAAGCCGCCCGGTTTTTGGTTTTGGGTTTATTGTTCGTCTTCTTGGGTGCAGAAATACTCAATGGTCTTCTGGGCGCAGGTCTGGCAATATCCCAGCTTGTTCATCATGGTGTTGATGATCCGGTTGTATAGCTGTTGGTTTTCTTCGCTACTGCGGTTGGCCAGGGCTCCGACCAAGCTGCCGGCTCCGGCGATATCCGATTTTAGGCGGACATCGGTGACCGCTTTTACCAGTTCCAGGTTGTCCATGAAGTCATAATCGGGATCCACCGATATTTTTTGCCCAAAGATCTTTCTCATCATGGTCCGGAAGCCCTCGCGTTGTTCCGAGGTTTCCAGGCCCATTCTTTTTTCCACGCTGTTAATAAAGGTTTCATCGATCTTTATGGCCTTTAATTCGCCCGTTTGCGGGTCCTTGTATTTCCACATTCTGTCCGGACCCAGATTCTCGGCGTCAATACCGATGATCATGTTGATGTAGTTCATGACATCCCGGCGGATGGCCTGGGGTTCGTCCATATAGGCATTGAACATTTCCGTCATTATTCTTTCCCGGTAAAGTCCTTTGCCTATTTTCAGGTCCTCCAGGTATTTGTTGCGGTCGTTGGAGTCGGTAACATAATCCAGGACCACTTTCCTTAAGGCCTCGAAGAAGTCGTAAGCGAACATACATTGGCCTTCATTTGTTTCCGATTTTTCCACCATCAATTGGATGGCCCGGCCCAGGTTTCTTTGTCCCAGGCCCTTTTGGCCGAAACGTTGCGTGACATCGGGGTTTTCGTTGGCGGCATCCACGACCTCGGACAGGGTTTTAATGCTCTTTTCCCCGGCCACTTCATCAGCGGCCAATTTCATCATCTCCACCGGAGTCAGTTTTTCCGCCCGGGGCAATCGGGTCAAGGTTATTGTAACTGAAGCGGCGTAATTCAGGTTGGGGTCCTGGTGCAGACTGTTGTTCCCCAGGGTGGTTTTAACCTCGCTTCCTATAGCATAAGAAGTGAGACTTTGCTGCAGTTTGTAGTTGGTGTTGTGGGAAACATAGCAGATCCGGCACCGGTCCACGATCGGAGCTTCCTCTTTTTCCGCCTGGAATTGATTGAATTCATTGTTATTACTGGTAGCTATGATCAAGGAATCGATGGGCCACTTAAAGCCCTCCAGTTCGATCTCCCGATTTTGGATAACTCCCAGATAGACCTGGATCAGATCCTTTTTATTCTTGTAGATCTCGTCGCTGAAATGGATACCGCCTCCGGCCACTCGAGCCAGGGCGCCGCGGCGAAGATCGTACTTGTAGGGATTGTTGGTATCCGCGATATTAAGGATCCGCTGGATCGATTCTTCTCCGATCAGGTCCACGGCGGAAGAGGTGATCTTGTCCTTAGCCGGGTATTTTCCGGTTATGGTTCCCAGGCTTTCCTGAAGTGGGACCGGCTTGATCCGGACAAAATTCAAAGCTTCTTCCGGGCTGCCGGTTTGCTCCTGGATCTTTTCCCAAATGTAACCGCTACAAGCCCCCAGAGGTCTATAATCCATATACATTTTGTCGATATTCTGGGCGCTAAAACCCAAGCTTTGCAGAAACTCCTTGTTCTTTTCCGGGTTTTCGTGCAGATTCATGGCCAGGATCATCGGATCCTCGTAGGTCTGGGATTCGATCGAGGTGATATTGCCGAAATTGCCGTTGCCGATCCGGTCCAGATCAATGAATTCAAAGGTATATTTGGCATTTCTTTCCTCGGTCAGGAATCTCCGGTATTTTTCGCACAGGAAATCCACAAAAAAGGTTTTGCCGTTTCCGGGCTCTCCGACCAATACGAAAGCCATTTCTTTGGAAGATCCGCCTTCGGCCGCGTCTTTGACATAAGAAACAAAGCTATTGACCTCGTCATGCATGCCGATTATGTGTTTGTTTCCCTGCCGAAAGACCTTAAAGTCGTAGGTGGTCTTGCCGTTCACCGTGATCTTTTCGAATCCGGGCTCCAGGACCATTCTGGCCACTGCCTGGAAAGCATTCTCAAAGGATCTTTCCTCGTTCTTTACCTTGCCTAAATGCTGGTTTAAACTCAAAATTTCTTTCAGTGCCATGGTTTTACCTCCTTTTTTTATCGTTTTCTTGCGGGTTCTCTTTTGCTTGTTTGGTTGTCAAGGTACATTTTTCCTCCTTTAATATTTTAAAACCCTCGGCGGAACCGAGGGCTTTATTGCTTATCTAATGGTATGTCTATTGAATTTGTTTCCTTATAAGCCCTCGACTATAAAGCCCTCCCACTCTAATCACTCCCTTGATTACCAAGGGCATAGCGATCACTGTTTGATTTTGGATATTATTATCGTTCATATGACTGACAAATATTATCCTATTCTAACTTTTAATTACCCTTTTTGTCAAACGCAGTTTATTTTTTCCGGGCTATTTGCTACAATAAATACACTTAATGAGTTTTTTATGCGGATCAAGGAATCAATAAAAAAAGGTTTTAGCTTCGGTTTAACCTCGAGCATTATAACCACTTTGGGCTTGATGGTGGGTTTGACCTCCGGATCGCATTCGGACTTGGTGGTTATCGGCGGTATTCTGACTATGGCCACGGCCGATGCTTTTTCCGACTCCTTGGGCATACATGTCTCCGAAGAAGCGGAGATAGATATTTCCCAGGGACAGGTCTGGGGGGCTACTATATCCACCTTTATCACCAAATTCATCTTTACTTCTCTTTTTGTGGTGCCGGTGTTGTTGTTTCCTTTGGAAGTGGCTGTGGTCTTTAATGTGGCCTTAGGGCTGTTCTTGTTGTCCGTGTTCAGTTATTATTTGGGCAACTTGGAGAAAAACGTTTCCTCTTGGAAAGTAGTGGCGGAGCACCTTTTTATCGCCTTGATAGTTATCGGAGCCACTTATTTGGTCGGTGTATGGGCCAAAAACACTTTCGGCACCACTGTTGTTTGATTTTTTATTATTAAGTTTGAAGATATGAGCATTCTCGTGGTTTTTTATTCCCGGAGCGGAACCACCGCCAAGGTGGCTCGGGAATTGGCTTCCCGTTTGGGGGCGGAAACAGAGGAGATCAAGGAAGAAAAGAATAGAAAAGGATTAAAAGGATATTTGCAAAGCGCTTGGGAGGCGGGCAGAAAGACCAAGCCGAGTTTAAAATCTCTGGAAAAAGATCCGGCTCGGTATGATCTGATAGTGGTCGGAACTCCGGTATGGGTAGGGACCATGGCTTCGCCGGTCCGGAGTTACTTGGATAACAATAAGGACAAATTCGATCGCCTGGCTTTTTTTACCACCCAGGGAAGCGCCCAAACTCAGAGGGTGGTAAAGGACCTGGAGGCGGTAAGCCAAAGGGCTCCGGTAGCTTTGATGGAGTTTACCACCAAAGAGGTAAGTAAAGGGGGTTTTCAAGAAAAGTTGGGTCGATTTATAAACAAATTGACTTAGATTGGCATCGGAAATAAAAAAAGAACCCGCCAAAGGCGGGTTCTTTTTTTGTGGACGGATATTTATTTAAGGTTGGAACAGATCTCGGGGTCTGATCCTGACCTCTTTAACTTCAAAAAATTGCCGAGCGGTTTCTTGGAGCTGGCTCTTTAAAAGTCCCACCCGGCAAGAGCCACCGGAACTAAAATTTTCCGGATCAGAAAATTCCAGGGTTAACACTCCTTCTTCCAAGTCAAAGGCCTTCAGGTTTATTCTGTGGTCCTTTGAAAATTCGGTGGAGAAGTTTTGCTTTTTCTCCGCCGCTTCCAGTTCTCCCTGGAGCAGGAGTTTGATAGTATCTCGGATCGGGGTTTTGGTTCTTTCTATTGTTCTCAATACCGGGGAAACATCAATATCGCCACAGGTGCTGGCCGGAGATCGGCCGTTGACATAGTAAAGGTTAACGCTTATCGTACCCCGGTCTTTTTTAAGAAGTTTAAAACTTTTTATCATCTCTTGGACCACTTGTTGGTGGCCCCTGTTTTCGGGGTCGGGCGCGGAATAGCTTATTTTTATTATTCTATTCGCTTTGAGAGGGAATGTCAGCACGGTGGAAGTACCCAAGGTCTCTTTTTGGTAAAGGTATCCGTTATTACCGTTAAGAACCACCCGTTCCGGATCCTTGGTTATTTTGCCCACTTGGCCGGTCTCTCGGACTTGGGAATCAATATAGGACTTTAGGTTCTTTTGGGAATTAGTGTCCGTGGTTATTATGACACTGATGCCGTCAAAGATCTCGGTGCCTTCTGTCTGGGTGGGGCCGAGCAGAGTGAATTTGGCGACTTCGGCCGAAGTTTGGCTTATTCTCAGATCAGAGGGGTAATCCATGCTAAATCCGACCTCTTGGTTTGTATAAGTTTCCCATTCTCCGAATTTTTCCGTACGGTCCTTATCGGGGCCCAATTCGCAGGTATAGGCACAAACAGAGGCGCATTCACTGGCGCCGGGGCCGCAAATCGAGCCGCAGCTTTTAAATTTTCCGTCTCTTTTTTGGCAGTCCTGTTTCAGGTTTGCTATATTGACATCCTGGTCAGTGGTGTAAACTATTTTGGTTTCGTATTGAGCTTGAATGGGAATTTCTTTATTGTTCGGTTGTTGGTCTTTTTGTTCGCGGCCTTGGTCCTTGTCAGGGGGAGGAGTGTCCGGAGCGGTTTGTTGGGGTTGGGAGTAATACCATAAGCTTATACCTCCGCTCAAGACAATTGCAGCCAAGACCACCAACAGTAAATAAAATTTATTGGTCATATTAAAATATAACTAATTTTATTACTTTTAATTTAACACAACTGAAAAATTTTTGAAACTATTGACACAACAATATTTTTCTGCTATAAATATAAGGTATTTGAAGAAGGGGTTGACAAAATAAATGAGTGTGTTATGATAAAGTGTTATTTAAAATAAAAACCAGAAACCAATAGCAAAGAGGCCAATTTCGGCGGGTTAGGCAACGACAAGCATGGGGATTTTCTTGCTAGGGTTTATAGGCCATGGCTTATAAAAACCTAGGAGAAAATTTCTTGCCTGCCCGCTCAAGTTGGCCTCTTTTTTATTGGAAAAACTGAATTTTATTCAAAGAAAGCGGCGGTGGAGGAAGGCGTGGAAGTAGCGCCTTCTTTTTTATTGCCGTCGGAATCCTTTGGGGGTTCTTCCACTCCGACCAGGCAAACTTCCCGCCAGGGCACATAATGGGAATAAAATCTCCTTTCCTTGGTTTCTTTGTCTTCTTCGGAATAATTAACTTTATAGTCAAAATAGGCATCGGCTCCGGTGTGAGCGCTTTCCGTGCATCTTTTCTTTCCGGGATCCAGTTCCGTGGATTCTATGATTTTGGTCGGTCCGGGATTGACCAGATTGTAGATAGTGGGTTCGGTTACTTTAACCTCTCTGCCGTCGTCGTTTCCCCAGAAGTCGAAGTAAAGCTTGGAATCCTTTATACGATATTGGATCAATATATGGTTATCGGTATCATTGATGAATCTGAGGTCGGGGTGGGGCGGATAAATAGTGGCGTCGGTTCCGGCCGGTTCGTAGTAGGAAACTCGGTAGGAATGGTTTCTTCTTTCGGTTATTTTTAATCCGGATTGAAGGGCGGTTCTAAACATAGTAGTGGCTATTTGGCACAGACCACCTCCGTATTCCGGTATGGTCTTGTTGCCCTTGATCACCAGTTCCGGTTTGTAGCCGTTTTCGGCATTGATCTTACCCAGGGCCTCGACCAAGGAGAATTCTTCCCCCGGTTTTATCAATCGACCTTCCAAGCTTTTGGCTCCAATTTCTATGTTATGCACCCTGTTGGCCGGGGAGCCGGAAAAATCTGATTGGCCCACTCCGATAACTTCTTCTATGCCCATATTGTTAATATTGCCGGCCTTGATCTTGCTTTCCACGGTCCGGGTAAGCAGTTTGATCTGGGTAGAGGTGGTGGAGGTGCCGCGGATAAGTTCTTGTTCTATTTTTTGGGAGCTGGTGCTCACGGCTAATTCCAGCCCGTCTTGGCTGGCCTTAAACTTGACCACTTTTCCGTCCTTGATCTCAAATTTGGCTTCTTCCGGTTCTTGATCCACCTCGGGAGAAATAGCTTCTTCCAGGAAGTTGCCCACTTCTTCCTTATTTAATCCTATTTCTACCCGGGAACAATTTTTTTGTAGCTGCAATTGCAGCCAAGAAGCCAGTTGGGATTTATTTACGGTCCATTCCCGGGAAGCATTGTCCCGTCCTTCTATTGGAACCAGTAGTTTTAAAGGCGCTTTTTCCAGGATCTTTTCCGCTTCCTGTTTTAGTCCTTGGCAGTCTTTTTGGTGTATGCGGGGTTCTTGCTCTTGGGTTTTTAGAACAATGGCCGAGGTGTCCAAATTTTTAAGCTTTCTTTTTAAAACATCCACGGCCCGGTCGTAATTTATGGCTTGCCCATGTTCTTCCGGGGTTATTACAAATTTGATGGTCCCTTGGGTTTCTACCGGTTTCAAGGAAGCGTTTTGAGCCGGAGTTTGGTCTTCCCCGAAGTTTTTTTGCAATATTTTTTTTATTTCTTTTTCCCTTAATTCGGTTTTCATCCCGATCCGCACCGGACTCCAGAGGGATTTGATCTGTTGATTGATATTTTGGAATATCCCCCCGCTTCGCCCCCAGGTCCAAGCTTTTTTGACCGTTTGCTGGGGTTGGAATTCCATGATCGGATAGGCCATGCTTCCGGAAAAGGAGGAGATGATCGGAGTGATATTAACAGAATTGTTTTTAAAGTGGAAAGGGATGCCGTTTTGGTCTATTTGATTGATTTTTTGCTTCAATATTTTTTCCGCCTCTTTCGGGGTTTTGCCACCCATTTTGATGCCGCTGATCTCCACCCCCGGATAGATCTTGTTTTGGTAGTATTTTTGCCATCCCCAAACCAGAGCCGCTGCCAGTAAAGCGGTTATAAAAAAAATAGCTACCACCCAGAGTAGCCATTTCCATGATCTGTTGTGTTCCTTGGTCCAAGCCATATTAATCCTCCTCCGTGTTTAAAACCTCGTTCAAGATGTCTTTGGCGGTTTGAGATCTTTGGGGTGAGATATAAAAAAATATTGTATCTCCTGTATTTAGATCAGGAGGTATTTTGTCCCGGGGCCATTTCACCGACGCCCCTTCTTCGTCCCGCAGAATAACGCCGTCATCGCGCCATTCTATTATTGTAAAAGCATATTCCATATTATTCCTTTACCTTTACCGGTATATCCTCCTGTTCTTCGGTTTTTTTCAAAGTTATGGTCAAGATGCCGTTCTCCAGTTCGGCCTCAACTTTTTGGGTGTCCACTTCCGAGGGTAGGATAATAGTCCGGGAGAAACTGCCCCAATAACATTCTTTATAAAGGTAATCATCTTCTTCTATTCCTTCTTCTTCCTTTCTTTCCCCCCGAATGGTCAGCATATCATTATTAATGGAAATATCCAGATCTTCGGGTTTTACTCCGGCGATGGTGGACTTGATGATTATTTTGTCCTCGGTTTCATAAACATCCACGGATAATTGGCCTTCTTCATAATCTTGGTCCAGCCATTCTTGTTCTTCCTTCTCGTCCTCGTCTTCTTGTCGAGAGGTTTCTTCTTTTTCCCGCAGAGGATTAGGAATTTTTTCTTCCTCTTGTTCTTTTTTAAAAGGTTTAAGCATGGGGGTGGAGTTATTTTTAAAAAGTGGTTTTATTATAACATTTTTTTAAAAAACAGAAAACCGCTGAGAGTGTTTAGAGGTGGACGCGGGTGGACTCTCCTCTTACGCTAAAACTTCGGAGGACAGGGAACCACCGACCTCTACGATGTCAATCCCGCACCTCGCGAGGGGCGCGAGGGGCGGGACAGGCTCCGCTCTTTGTGGGTCTGAGCCGATTTCCCGCCTACGCTAAAGCTCCGGCGGACAGGGAACGGCCGACCTTTATAATATCGCCCTCCCCTTGGTAAACGTGGACGCGAGAGGATTTGAACCTCTGACCTCTACGATGTCAACGTAGCGCTCTAACCAACTGAGCTACGCGTCCTATTTTTGAATTTTTAATTGTTTTAGGGGTCAACGTGGCGCTCCCTGCCTGCCGGCAGGCAGGTAACCAGCTGAGCTACAGACCCCCTTGTTCATTTTAAGTTTTAGGATTTAAGATTTGGAGATTTAAAAAATCATAAATCATAAATCTTAAAATCATAAATGAGAATGTGGGTATGGGTGGGCTTGAACCACCGACCTCCACGTTATAAGCGTGGTGCTCTAACCGACTGAGCTACATACCCTAAATTTTATTTAAATTTTTAATAACCACCGACCTCCACGTTATAAGCGTGGTGCTCCCTGCCTGCCGGCAGGCAGGTAACCGACTGAGCTACATACCCTAGATAAAATTCAAAAATCAAAATTGTGAATTGTTAGGATCTTTGAAAATAAACAAAATAAAAACAAACGGTTTTTATTTTCATTTTAAATTTAGCACTTTATTTTTTTTATTTCAATCCCGCACCTTTTTTAAAAATAACGTAAATAAATTAATGTTGTTATTTTTTTAGTTTGGCTATTGTTAAAAGATCAAATCGGAAAAATAAAAAAGGTGCGGGATTACTCTTCGGTTTTTTTGATTGATTCTAACAAGGAAGAGATAACGCTTTTTTTCATGGCTTCCAGATCCTGGGAGGATCGGGCCTGGATAACTTTTTCGTTCCCGGCCGGAGAGTATTCTTTTAAGAGGGTTTTTAGATTTATATTCTTGTGGGAGTAGATAAGAAAATTTCTGGTTTTTTCTCCGTTCTCTTTTTCCTTTTCGTAAAAGACCACCACTACATTGACTTTGGGAATATGAATAACTATTTCGTCTACCAGGTCTATAAGTTCCTTTTCCGTGGTTTCCGTGTCCCGGAAATCCTGGAACTGGAGGGTGGTCCAGATCAATTTATTGTCTATGCCTTTTAAACTGGACAAATTGTTCAGGGCCCGACCCCATAGTTTCAAAGCGTTTAAATTGCGGGAACGGTAGAATTTATCTATGATCCGCTCCTTGTCTCCCCCGCAGGAGATAAGCTGGGAGGTTGTATTCAATATATTGGGAGTGACAAAGGTTTTGAAATTCTTGGTCTTATAAATGATACTTCCCAAGAGGCAGGTTGCTATTTCTTCATCCATTAGTTCGGGGTTCTGTTCGGTGAACAGGCAATACAATGATTCCGCCACGGAAACCGAGGTTATCTGAACCAGGTTGACCTGGCCGTATTCTTCGTTCGAAGGTTGGTTATCTATGTTGATTATAGGGGTATTATAAAAAAACTCCGGATTTTTTTTGTAAAGATCTCCCAAGAGTTCCAGGTCCGGAGTGTTTAGAACAATTATCAGATCATAGTCAAAGGAAGTGTTTTCGGTTTGGATGTCCTCCGAGTTTAGATCCCCTTGGGACAGGCGGATAAAGAAATTCAGGTGGTTTTCATTGATCTTATATTTTATATTCTCTATTTCCGCGTCCGAGATGTTTATGGATACCGTAAAGTCCCTGGTGATCTTCAGTTCTTTTTTAATATCTTGGAAACCCTTGAAAATGGAGAAATTTTCCCGAGAGGGCTTGAGAAATTCGCTCCCTTCTCCGTTTTCCATGACTATGTCGCATTTTTTGTCCAGTTTGGCCAAATACATTTTCAGGGCCAAGGCATTGGTGATAGCTTCTTCATTCCAGGGGGCGTGGGCGGTTATCAGGATGCGCGAAGCTTTGTTCACCTGATCCAGTATTTGTTCTTCTTTGTTTTTCATATTTTATATTTAGGATTGGAATTTAGGAATATTATAAAAAGATTCCCGCCGTGTCAAGCAAGGAAGCGAAGCGTGAAAAAATAAATTTTTTATCAAGGATTTGATGTTATTTTAACCTTGTCAAATCAGGACCTTTTTGTTAAGTTAATAATATGACCACTGAAATAGCCAAGGCCTACAACCCCCAAGAACAGGAACAAGGATTGTATGAAAAGTGGGAAGGATCAGGGTATTTTAACCCTGATAATTTGAATTTGGACAAAAATGCGCCCACTTATTCCATAGTTATCCCTCCGCCCAATGTTACCGGCATTCTTCATATGGGACATGCCGCTATGCTCGCCTTTGAGGATATTTTAACCAGATTTTATCGGATGCGCGGGTATCGCGCTCTTTGGATCCCCGGCACCGATCACGCCGCTATAGCCACTCAGGCCAAAGTGGAGAACAAGGTTTTACAGGAAGAGGGCAAGACCAGGTATGACCTGGGCAAGGAGGAGTTTTTGCAAAAAGTTCAGGAATTCGCTTCTAATTCTCATAGTACCATCCAAAACCAGATCAAGAAAATGGGTAGTTCCTGCGATTGGTCCCGGGAGGTTTATACTTTGGACGAGGTTCGGACCCGGGCGGTGCGAAGCGTTTTTAAAT
>CAZPEL010000004.1:0-35154 GCA_964585585.1 uncultured Gammaproteobacteria bacterium
CCAATATCTCCAGATCACTGTCCATGACCACCAAATTGGAGGCATTAAAGCCAACTATTCTTTGTTCTCCGTTCGGTTTAATGGCCTTGATCCGCATCAACCAACTTCCCTCGGCCACATCAGTGGTGTGCTTCCAATCCACCGGTTCAAAATTATATTTATTCACTTTGACTATTCCCAAACCGTCGGAGAAATACAAGTGGGTTCCGTCGCTGGCCGGGATAACATCGCAACCCTTGGGAGAAATATGCTCAAATTTTCGAACCAACTCCCCGGAAAAATTAAAGGCCTTTAAAGCTTCGTCATCCACTACATAGATCAAGCTCAATTCCGGATCATTATAAATTTTTCTGATTTCGCCTTCTTTCTTAAGCTCCAGATCGATCTCTTGCTCATATTGTCTGCTTTCGGTGTCATATATCTTGATCCGGCCATTCTTGATATTAAAAATATATTTACCACCCGGAGAAAAGGAAATATTTTCCTTAACATCATTGTTGATATTGAAGCTGTTTATCACTTCCAAATTCTTGTTCCAGACCTTGATACCATGTATACCCATAGTTACTAAACGTCCTCGGGATTCTTCCAATCCCTGAAACCAATCCCAGGCATTATCCTTTATCCGGGCCTCTCTTTCCGGAACCAAGGGATTGCTTAGATCATATTTGTAAAGATATCTACCGTCGATCAAATACACATACAACCGGCCGTCATTCTTTTCAAACTTTAGATCATTGAAGTGGGGGTGCTTATGAAAAGTGGACATGATATTGGTTTTCTTATGAAGCCCGTCTTCCTGCCACAGGAATAATTCGAAATCGCCGGTATTGACTGTTCCCACATATATATCGCCCTGATAGGCCACGGTTTCTCCGCTGTAATAAGGTTTGATCCTGCTTTGGCCGGAATGACCCCAAAAAAGAGCTCCCGCCACCATTGCGGCAAATAGAATGGAACCGATAATTATTTTCCCCCTCCCGCTTTTTAAAAATTGATCTGGCATGGTTGATATCTGCTTATTATATTAAATTTTTATAAATAGTGATTAATCTTTGATAATAACTTTCCGGATGATTGGTATTGCTAACCTGGTCAAATATATTCTTGCCCAACCGGTCCTGCCATTTTCCTTGGTCCTTCCGCACCTTCCTGATTATTTCCCTTAATTCCTCCGGCTTGTTCGGGGGGTATAAAAATCCGGTTACCCCCTTCTCTACTATCTCGGAAATTCCCCCTATATTAGCACATACTAAAATTTTTTTCAAGTACCCGGCCTCTAAAAGACTATAAGGATAGTTCTCTTGCCAGCGGGAAGGGAATATTACCCCGCGCGAAGAGCTAATATAAGCGAAAAGTTCCTCTTTTTTCTTATGTCCCAAAAAGACAATTTTACCCTCTAAATTCTTTTGCTCCACCAATTCTTCCAATTCTTGCCTTTGCGGCCCTTCTCCCAAGACCAATAATCGGGGCGGGTCTGTTAGCTCGGACCAGGCTCGGATGGCCTCTTTTATTCCCTTTTCCGGGGCCAATCTGCCGAAATAAAGGAAATAATCCCTCTCTTTTTTTTGGGGGTCGGGAGTGTTTAAAAGCAAGGGGTTGGGAAGAACTTTGATATCTCTTTTAAAATCGAATTCCCGAAATTTGTCGGCCAAGAACCGACTCGGAGACAGAAAAACATCAACTTGACCATAAAAACGGAACCAATAATGAAAATAGGCCTCCAGGGTGCATAATAAACTCTTGAAATAGGAATCACCCACACATTTATCCAGGAGACACCGGTAATACTTATGGGGTTTGCTTTTTTCCCAAATACGGCCGCGGACAAAAAGATTATAATTGGGGCAGATCAGCTTGTAGTCATGCAAAGTCATTACCACCGGAATCCCGTGTTTTTTCAATTCCTTTAAAATAGAAGGACTTAAGTGATGATAAATATTGTGGGCATGGGCCACATCGGGCTGAAAGTCTCGGATCAACCTCCTTATCTTCTTTTTGGCCTCCCGATTATAAAAAAATCTGGCCGCAACTTTTAATTTATTTACAAAACTTTGTTTGTCATTCAACTCATAATAACTGACGAAATAATCCCGCCATTTACTGGGCAAGTTCTTGGGGTGGGCGGCGGCGAAATAGGCCACTTCGTGTCCCTTTTCTTCCAATATCCGGCCGGTATCCAGGTAGCACCTCTCTACCCCGCCCCGGTAATAATGAAAATTGTTTATTTGTAATACCTTCATAATATCAAAACTCAAAATGCAAAAATCAAAACTCAAAACTACAACTCAAAGTGCAAATTTTGGTTTTAAATTGTAGCTTTGCACTTGGGGTTATTCCTATCATCTCTTTAAAAATATTGTTATCTTATTTTTAATGATCCACGGAATTACCTTATACCAATTCTTCTTCATCTGTTTCCGTAGAGTGCAGATGGTCCAATCCTCCTGTAACTCCCCTTTTTTGATCTTATCCCTGACTTCTTCCGCCTCCCGGGATTGCCAGATCTCGCTCAAAGTATTCTTTTCCAGATCTCCCATTTTAGAATTTACCAGATTTCCCGGAAAAACCTCTCCGGTAACATCCACAAAAAAGGAATCAAAACCGGCGCCGGTCGGCAACAACCTACCCCCTGTTTCAGCCGAATACTTTAAACCGTAATTATAATAAGCCCGAAGCCATCTTTTGGGTTTAAAACTTTTTAACTCTCGGTTGATCACCCGCTCTAATTGCTTATTGATCTCGTCGGTGGAATCTATCTGATTGTCTTCTTTTTGAAAGTAGATCTCGGAATTACGGATCAGAGTCAAGGATAGCTCCAAGCCCTCTGCTTGGGCCAGGTCATAGATCTTTTCCAGGTCAGCCGCATTATCTTCCATTAGGGTAAAACCGATCCCCAAATTGGACACTCCCAGCTCCCTTAAGCCCTTCAAAGTGGCCCAAGCTTTGTCATATATTCCCGGAACTCCCCGGATCCGATCATGGGTCTCTCGGGTTCCGTCCAAAGACACCCTAACCCCGATTCGGGGGTCGATCTCCAATATCTTTTTCGCTGCCTTGGTGATAAACTCAGTGGCCCGGCCGTTAGTGGATATTATTATCTGGGACCGGGGATGTTTTTCTTTTAACTCCTTCACAATATCCGGTAACTCGGGATTCAAAAAGGGCTCACCGCCGGAAAGATTGATATATTTCAACTCCCCGTCCAATCGGGACAAGGCCTTTTGGGAAAGATGGTGCCCGGCCGGGTACTTCCAAATATTGCACATTTTACACCTGGCGTCGCAATTATAAGTTATGGCTATGGTAGCGCTTTCTGGATTATGTTTCTTAGAAAAAGATTTTTTAAATTTTTTGATAGCTATCATAAAAAATATTTTTAGATTATAAAATAATTTAACCACCTCTCGGGATACCTTGCGGCCGGGAAAATTTTTTCTAAAGAATCTGACCATGCCATCCCGATCCATTTTTAATCTGAATATGGACGCGGTTCCGCCGGAAGATGCTCCGTGATGGTGATAAACCCGGGATAAAGGATAATAGACCGCCTTGTATCCTTTTTGCCGGACTCGGAAACCCAAGTCAAAATCCTCGCCTCCCAAAAAATAACCGCCGTCCACTCCTTCCAATTCCTTTATTATTTTTTTAGTGGTAAGCAAACAAGCTCCGGTAATCCAATCCACCTCTCGAATTTCTTTATTATCTATCTTTTTAAAGGGGGTATCCCGGGTTAAAGTGGCTCCGGGGACCAATTTATAAAGACCGCTCAATCTTAAAAATTCCCGCCAAACCGAAGGAAATTTGCCGAAACTTATTTGGAACCTTCCGTCCGGGAACTTGATCAGGGGCCCCACCAGACCGACCTCTTTATGATTCCGTATATAGCCCAACATTTTACTAATAGCCCGATCGGTTATAAAAAGATCGGAGTTTAAAAGCAAGATATAATCCCCGGTAGCCCGGGCCAAACCTTGGTTAACAGCCGGAGCGAAGCCGATGTTCTTTTTATTGTTTATAACCTCCACTCCGGGCTGATCAAAATCCTCCGGCCCTACTTTGTCCCGAGAGCCATTATCAATGACCAGGATCTGCCAATCCAGTTGATTCTCCTTGTTCACGAGATCCGCTACCGCTTGAACGGTCAACTTAGGAGTGTTGTAATTGATCACAATAACTGAAACCTTTAACATAAGAAAAAATTAAACCGTTGGTTTGCTTATATTAGTAAAAGCCCCTAAAACCAACCAAAATATCACGGCATAAGGCAGGGCGAATAGGGTTACCTCGGCCAGACCATTGACCAGACAAGCTATAAAACTACCTACAAAACCATAGGCCAATATTTTTCTCTGGGAAAAGCGCAGGGATCTTATTTTGTCCCTAACTCTTTGAAAAACAAAAACCGCCGCGGCCAGGACCAATCCCAGGCCCACCAGGCCCAGTTCAATAAAGGCCTGGAGGAAGAAATTATTGACCAATTGCGGATCGCTCCAATTCAGGGCCTGTTTGTAATAGGCCAACTGCTGGCCGGCGCCCACTCCCAAGAAAAAATGCTCCCTAATGATCTGCCAGCCCACTTGGTACTCGGTTATCCGAAATTGGGTATTTTGACTGATAAAAGTTCGGCTGATCCTCTCCAATAGGCCGGTAAAAAAGGAATGGAAAAAAATAAAAGCAAAAACCAAAAATCCGGCTCCGGCCAGAATAAAATACACCCTCTTGCTCCTCAATTTGATAAAAAGATAGGCAAGGGCCAGGCCGGCGCTGAATATGGCGGCCTTGCCCAGACTTAAAAACACGGCCACTCCCCCGACCAAAAAAGCCCCGAGCACGAATAGCTTTTCCGGCTTCCATTTTCGGTACCAGAAGAACCAGGCCAACAAAAGCGGTAATAAAAAAGCTAAAACGGCCGAAACCAAAGCAATGGGACCCAGGGATACGACTATGGAGCTTCTTTCAAAGAAAAACTTGCTGGAAAAACCCATTTGATAGAATTTCCAAAAGACCTGAAAACTTAATACAATAACAAAAAACGCGGATGTTCGCAAAAACCACCTGATCGATCTCCAGGTTTTCAAAGAATTGACTGCCAAAAAATAGGATATAAAAGAAAAAACCAAAACTTTCAGGCCGACCACGAAATACCGGAGATCCACTATATAATAAAAGGAAAAAATCGCGACCATTAAATATAAAAACAAGACCAAGCTCAATTTATCCATCCTGATCTCTTGTTCTTTTTTGTTCAAAAAATGGTCCAAGACAAATATCAAAAAAGCCACCAAAAGCAATACTTCGGTCAATCTGGCCTCATATATCCAGTTGCTCCCCACTTGAAAATAAAATATCTTTCCCGCCAACAAGGCCGGCACGGCCAAGCATAAAAGGATCCATAATCTATCCCGAAAAAAACAAAACAACAAAGGAAAAACGGTTACAAGGGCCAGAACCTGCCAGCTTAAAAGGGAATGAAAATAAAAAAGCACGCTTAAAACCAGCAGTGCCATGAACAATACTTTTAAAAACCTGGACCTGTTTTCAGGGGCGCTCGGTTGTTTTTTAAAAAACATAGAAAATTTGCAAAAATTTTATCTTAGCTGGAACAGTAAAAAACCGTAACCAAACAATTATACTAACAATAAAACAAAAAGTCAATAAAAAAGGGCGCTTACTTTTTTCGTAAGCGCCCCGGGGGTGAGGTCGTTATTCGACCTTTAGGGAAGGGCCTTTGCCCGACCAGTCGATGAAGTCAAACTCCTTGATGTGTACATACACATTTTCGAGCTTGGCCGGAGTGGGTTGGCCGTTCTGGATCTGGGTGGGGTGGAATACCACGCCCCTCATGTCCTGGGCAACCCAGCCCTGGTCTGTCTTCTGCATCTCGGTGGCCTCCATGATCTGGTCCGGAATTTCTCCGGGGCTTTGCAACCAACCGTTGAGGTCGCAGGCCGCGTAAACGGGCTCGCCCGGATTGTAATTCGGGATGGCCTCAATGACCATGTTGGGCACGAGCACATCGTTGCCGTCGGTCCGGGGCACAAGCCCGGAATTGGCCATAGCCGTTGCGGTAAAAACCGCACAGATCAATCCTACCACTACTGTAAATAATGCTTTTCTCATTTTTCCTTCCTCCTTTTAATTTAAAGAACTATTTTAGGGATCCAAGATCCCTGGTTTTTTCGGTTCCCGGTAAGAAACGATATCATACCGGGAACCCCCGATATGATACCCCACCATACCGGGATTGTAATATTTTATATCTTGACAAAAATTTGTCAAGATTTTTTTACAATATTAGCAAAATTAATCACCAGCTGAAACTAAAAAACAAAAATTTATTTTTATCCAGAGCGGGACCACTTGATCCCTTGCGATCCGTCCCATTTGAGACTCAGAGGCATTTGCCCCCTTAAAGATCGGACTGGGATAAAAATGTTTTATTTTGAAGATCGGTTCAGCTGTCAGTTATCCATTGGGCTAATTTTTTGGTTGCTTTGGAGACATCCAAGCGCATATGAGCGGCAGCCATATTATTCTGGGAATGCTCTACCATTTGGTAGCTAACATCCGTGGCTGCTGTGTCTTGGAGCCATTCAATACCGGCTCGGGGTTCAAAGAAGGCCGATCGGTCAAAAGCCCGCCAACCGCCGGCCAATTCCATGGTCGGAGTGGCCAGCCAATGACCGTAAATATCGGTCTTGTAACGAGCGCTATATTCTCCCTGGTCCACTGCCGGGTCGGAAAGGGGTTCCCCGAGCAAGCGAGTTTCCTTGGTCTCGTTGCCGGAAACCTGAGCTCGAAATCCTACTTCCATTTGCCGGAACCAGGAACGCGGATACCACCAGGAATGCTGCCCCTCGGCGATAAATATATCCGCTTCTTCCCGGGACCTATACGGAAAGCCGATTCCTTCCACTCGGCCTCTTTTCTCGCCTCCGGCAAGGGTTAAGGTGGTCTCTGACCACTCTTGTAGATATTCCGCTCTCAGGCCGGCTACCTTGTAATCACCGCTATACTCTACGGCCTCGTCCGCTTCGCCTTGCCAAGCCAAACCGTGAACAGCTGGGCCGGCTCGGAACCTGCCCTCGCCGATCACATAGGAATCCGGAAACAGATACAGATGGCCGCCCAAATATTGGTGCCAATTCTCGCTGTTTTCTTCCTGGATGCCTTTGTAATGGCCGGCATAAGCTCCGGCTTCCACCCCGGGATTCCATTCCCGTTTCTTTTCGGGATAATGTTCCGCGGAGCCGGAAATTAAGGCCTCCGAAGCTTCTTTATCTGGTCCGAAAAACCGGGGAAGAATTATCACAGAGTATTTCTTCTTTTTCCGGGGCTTGTCATACCAGCCCCAATTGTGGCAATTCCAGGGCAAAACCAGAAAATAATCTCGCTTTTTGCTTGAAACTCGCCATCTTTGGGCCTCTTGAGGTTCTTTAAAGTCCACTTGGACCCGATTTACTACTTGGTAATCACCAAACCCCATCTGCTCCAGGAAATTTAAATGACCTTCCTGAGAACTCAAATAAACACTATCACCGGATTGAGGCGACCCCAAAGATTTGCCGGGTATTTCTAATTCCTGACCCGGGAACAACCATTTTTGAGAATGGGTTATCACATCGCGGTTTTGGCGGTAAATTCTTTCCGCCTTAACGCCGAACCTTTTCTCTAACTTCCAGAGAGTGTCTCCTTTCTTAACTTGATAATTTCGGATATCAGAATTTTTTAATTCCCGGACTATACCCAGGAATTTTTCCTTTACTTCTTGCGGACAATCGAATTTCCGGATCAATCGAGCCGGATCCCGGGCCGCGGAAAAGGGATTAGCATTGGGATGGCGATAATAAAAACCATCCGGGATCTTAAGCTTTTGGCCGGGATAAATAATATCCTTGCTGGGTATCTTATCCCGGTTGGCCTGCCATAAGGCCTCCAAGCTAACTCCCTGCCTTTGACTGATAAGCCAAAGACTATCCCCTTTTTTGACCTCGTAAGTTTCGCCCTGAACCGGTCCGCCGATGATCACCGCAAGAAGCAACACCGCAACCGCTAATACTGATCGTTTCATCGGTGTTACCTCCTTTTGAATTTAGGAGCCGGGTGAAGCTGGAAGCTCCACCCGGCTGTTGTTGGCTATTCCAGGCTACTGTTGTATTCCTGGATCTCCTGATTCTTTTTTCGGATCCACTGCAGGTACTCCTTGTAAGTAGAGAATTTTCGGCCGGTTGCCTCCTCGAGGGTCTTTTTCTCCTCTGCGGTCAATTGTCCCGACCCCAGGGAGTCGCCTCGGGAAAGATAATGCTGAGCAAAATAGCTCATCATATCATAAGCCCCGGCCGCGGTCAGCTTCCGGTCCATATAACCGGGCCTGTTAACATCCTTTTTCCACCACACCGACGGGATCTGGAACAACTTGCTGGCCATGATATAGCCGCCGTATTCCACCGGAGAAAGCAAGGGGTAAGTGAAGATCACATACCAGTCATCCAGGAACAATTCCTTCAGTTTGGAAGTATGGCTTTCATACTTCTCTTCTATGCGATCGAGTTGTTCCTTTGTTAGGACAGTTCCGACCGGTATTCCTTCCTGTTTGTAGATATGGTTCCGTAACTGCAAGGCCTCCAGAACTGCGAATTTTTTATAAAGGGACAGAATCTGTTTATAATCCTCGCTTCCCTTTTTCAGTTCCAGAGGATCGGATTCCCCGACCAAGGATAAAAAATCAGACAGATTCTCCGGATCCACATCCCGATAATCCTTCATGATATATTTACCTTGCCGGTTATAGATCCGATTTCCGGCGTGATCCACTACAGCCAAATAAGCATTTTCTACCTTACTCAAAGAATAAGGAATAGTAATGATCAGTCTGGCCGCAGCATCGGGCCGTCGCAATCGAAGCGCCTTCAACTCCTCTCTTTGCCAGTCCCCTTCCCGTTTTCGCCACAGTATGGCCTTCCAGGAAAGGGAGGGGGTTTTAATACCCAGGTCATAAAGAAAAGCGCTGTCGGCCACATCCAATCGGGGTGACAATCGAAACATTACATTGGTAATGGTTTCCGGCCTGGCTTCTTCTTGCTCGAAATTGGGGGCGATAAACATCTCCTCCTGCGAGGTCATGGAAGAAGCGCAACCGGAAAGGAACAGGGCCAGAAGGATCAGGCCCAATCCGATCATTCTTATCTTTGTTTTCATTTTTCTTCCTCCTTATTTTCTATGATCTTTCCTTCTTGTTTCAGTTGTTCGACCTGGCCGGCAAAGGATTCCTTTTTCAGGGCTCCCTTGAGGGCCTTTTTAACATCTCTCCAGGAAGAGCGGTACATCCGGTCACCATGGGAAGAAATAAAGGGCAAAAAGATCCTGTCTGAGGTAACCTGAACTTTCACTTGATGGGAATTAACTTTAACCCATTCTTCCCGCAATGTCTGCTCCTCTTGGGGCGTCAACCCAATACTTTTAAGTTCATCCAACTTAGCGTTCAATCCTCGGGACAGATCCTCTGTCTTGGCATCCGCTTCCTCGATCCTCTGCTCGATCTGTTCAACTCTTTCTCCCAAAGAAGAATCAAAAAAGGTCTTGGCTTCTGCAGTTCTCTCCTCGATATCCTGGGATATCTGATTCTTATTTTCTCGAATACCTTCCATAATACAAGTAACCCTGTAATCTATGCCATCTTTGATGAAATTTGCTTCCTGGTCTATCTTATTTCCGAAAAACAAGTATCCGGCTACCGCCAGGCCAATCAATACCAATATTCCCATGATCATCACGATCAATAAGACCCAAAATCCGAAGGAATATTCTTGTTTTCGTTCCAGTTTTATTTGCTTTAGGGTGGCTTGTATTTCTTTAAGTCGGTTTTGGTCTTTTTGATTCGCTTCTTGGATCAAGATCCGGATGTCTTTTTCGATCTGCTTTTCCATAGAGGAAAACTGCTCTCCGGTCAGGGTTGATTCTTGCCGCAACTTGTCCAGCTTGCTTTCCAATTCTCTTATCTGCCGGCTGATCCGATCCGTGTGTTTTAGGACTTCCGGAGACAGACTTGCTTTTGCTTTCTTGTCCTTGTTTTGCTTCGTTTTCGAGGTTGGTGTCGATCCGCCACCAGAGCTTGAGCCGGAAAGGACCACTCGAACTATCCTGTAATTGATCCCTTCGGATTTGCCCTGAAAGGGTTCTCCAACAACCTCCTTGACCTCGATTTTCGGGGCTATGTCCCGGATCTCTTCCGCCACCTCTTGAGCTCGCCAAGTGGCTAACCTTTGATTAAAACTCGGAGATCCGGAAGAATCAGTATGACCGACGATCCTAACGGAAGCCCCCTGGGGAATGCGAGCCATTCCGGTAACCACTTGCTGTTTCAGGTCCGAAGACAAAAAGGGTTTACCTTTCTGAAAAGGCCCCACATTGAAATTACCTTCCTCGGCTGCGGCCCAGGAAACCATAGAAAACAATAAAATAACAACCAAGATAATTGCTCTTTTCATTTTCTCCCTCCTTTTTTATATTGATCTTTTAATTGTCAAAGAGCTTATCCAAATTTTGGATAGTAAAACCTGGGCTGCCCCAAGTTCCACTACCCAAAAATATTCCTGATATCCCCTTTTTCCTCCACTTCTTCCGGACTAACCCTGTCCCTCGACAGGGGTATTTCCTCTTCTTCTGTGTCATCTTCTTTGTTCTCGGGATACTCCTCCCCTTCCTCGTCCCGGTCCGGAGTGGAAGAAGGACGATCATCCGGACTCAAATATTTCTCCGGGTCCTCCTGGATTATGGGTATAGAGGGGTCTTGGACCTCATCTTTTGCTTCGGCTCTCTCCGCCTCCTTTTCTTTGGTACCGGGACGGGAAGACCCTTCTTTTTTCTCCGCGGAATATTCCGAATAACCACCCAAACCAGGAAAGATACCGTCAACATCCCCAACTCGTTTTTGCTCCTGGTCGGGTAAAAAAAAGAATAAATAGACATAGCTAAAGGCAACTGTGATCCCAAGAACCAGGGCCAGGGCCAAGACCAAAAAAATATTCGGCTCGGTCGGTCGATCCGAGACCATGGGTTGATCGATCACCCGGATCTCTACTCTGTCTCCCAGACTATGGTAATCGGAGTTGTCCGTTCTTAGAACTTGATTTATGGCATCGGCTATTCTTTTCAACTGGGCCTTATCGGTGTGATAAACTTTTATATTGATCACTCCGTCTCCGGATCCGGAAACACCGGCCTCAACCCAGGCCTTCCATTTCCGAACCATTTCCTGGCTGTCCCCGGTACGAGAAAAATAATCCTCATCTATGCCATAACCGGACCCAAGAACCTTTTTAAAAAAAGAAGAAGAATCCACCGCCTCGGCCAATAATTGGCTCAAGCGTATATTGGATTGGGTTATGGCATAAGAACTCTCATTCTCCAGGGGCTTCTGGGTTACCACCACTTTAGAGCTAGCTTCATATTTAAAAGGACTGAACACTAAAAATATCGTGGCTAAGGCCAGAAAGGTCAGAACAATAGAGGCAACCACCCTCTTTTTTCTCCCTACCAGGGCTAAAAAATATTTAAAATCCATATAACTGAATATGTTCCACGCCGGCCTTATAAAACCCGAATACGGCCTTGCCGGAAAACAATATTTATAATACCGCCCGGATTCGCAGTAATAGCAACACCTCGGCCCGGACCGCCATAATCATAATTCGAGCAACTTTACCATAATAAGAGAAATAAGTCAATAAAAAACGCCTAAAAGAACCAAAATAAAAAAGCCCCTGTAAAAGAGGCGAAAAAATCGATCCGGGAATCAGCTATTTTACTCTTCCGGTTCCGCGGTTACTCCTATTTTGTCTATTAAAATAATATTCCTGGTCTCCAGGATATTATATAGAAAAACATCGGTGATATCCCTTCTATACTTGAATTCGGCCGAACTTAGTATGGTAAAATTCAATTCCGTGCCCAGCTCCTTTTCCAGTTTGCCTATTACTGTTTTTACTTTTTTCTTCTCTACTTTACCCACTATAAGCAAATCCACGGGGGCCTTGTCATTATCCACGAACAAACCGGTCAAAACCACCAATTGAGGGGAGCCCACCTTTTTGATATTGTCCATAAAATCCTTTTTATAAAGGACCTGGGCCTTGGCTATTAAGGACCGCAACTCTCCGAACAAAACAAAATCCTTGTTCACATAATAATATTTTTCCTGGCCGGATTTTTTTTCGGATTCTTCCCCGGCCGAAGCTTCTTCTTTACCTCCCACTTTACCTCCCACGGCCAAAAGTCCAAAGCTCTTTAAATTCTCCAATTCCCGACGCACCGAATTGACCTGCAAGTCCAGGTTTCGTGCTATTTGCCTGATATAAAATCTTTGATCAGGATTGAACAAAAAAAGTTTCAATAATCTTACTCTGGCTCGGGACCCGAACAATCTTGTTAACATATTTTGATATGACTTTTATTTACTAAACTGAAGGCCTCCTGTTTAAAATCAAAAAGGGCAAAAATATTTGCCTAGACTCTATTCTTATAGTATAATACAATAATATAATAGTCAAACTGAAAATAAAGCGGGATTTCGGGATAAAACACTTCCCTATGTATTACAAAATCTCCTCTATAATGTTTAATAATGGGCAAAAAGCTAGCAACGCTAGCGAAATTTTTATTGCCCAACCCGATGAATACAAAGAATCCCTGGCCGGCCGGTTATTCCTGCTTTTGGAAATAGAATCCTCCAAAAGTAAGGCCTTGAAAATAGCCAATTTCCTGGTCAATAATATAAATTACAACTACTACCAGAACGAAAAGATACTTTTACGGGAAAAAATAGCCGATCTCAAGGTTGAGCACATTTTTGAAACAGCTTTGGCCAACGTGAACAAGGACCTGGTGGAATTTTTACAACAAGAAAAGATAAAGATCAGTCCCTATGCCATTAACTTGACCGTAGGGGTTATCTACAAGAACCAGCTCCATCTCTCCTCGCTGGGCAAGAACCGCAATCTTTTGATATATCCAGTTCGGAAAGAAGAACAAACCCACTACAAGATCACCGATATAGAAAAAAGACAGGAAAAAAGCGCCCGAGCCATTAGCTTCACCAAGCTTTTCTCGGATGTGGTCAGCGGCCCCTTGCCCGAGGACGGTTATTACTTTCTGGCCAATGAGGCCTTAACGGAGCATCTGTCGGAAAAGCAGCTAACCGAGGCCATCACTAAGCTCCCGCCGGCCGGCGCCGCCACTCATATAAAAAACATCATCCAACAAATAAATGTACCGGTTAATTTTTTGGGAATAATAATAAAGAATACCGTAAACACCTCGGAGGAACCGGAGAAAGAGGACAAAAAGGGGAGCTCTCACTTGTTCAACCTGGACCGGACCAAGGAGGATACCGAACAAATACTCAAACCCTCCGGAGTGGTCAATCTCAAGGGCCTGGCCCGAAAATCGGGAAAATTATTTTCCTCTTCGGAAAATTCGGGCCAAACTTCGGCTCCATCCCCGGCCCGCCGGGAAAAATGGAAAAAAACCGGCGCGGCCTTGAAAAAACTGGGGGCGCTTATAGCGGTATTATTGCGAAAAATATCCCGGATAACAGTCCGTACCGGCAAAAAAATATTCCAAAGACCTCCCCGGAGCGAAGAAGTATCAATTGAAAAGCCCCCGAAGCTATTGGGTTGGAAGAGCAAATTGATCTTAGGCGGAGTGGTGGTCTTTTTACTTGCCTTCTTGGTGTCGCTTAGCTTCAACTCCTCGGAGAACAAAAACCAAGAAATAAGCCAAGAAATAAAAAACCTGACCGAACAGGTCAAAAAAACACAAAACCGAATAGAGGCCAACCTTCTCTACGGCAACGAGGACAAAGCCAGAACCCTTTTAGAGGAAGTCAGGGCAACCATGTTGGAGCTGAAAAACAAACTCGAAGATTCCTCGGCCCCAAAAGAAAAATTCTCCGAATACAATCAATTGGTCCAAAAAATAAAGGACCAAGTTAAAGAAATAAGGCATGTGGTGCCTTTCTCGGCCCAAGAAAGACTAAACCTGGCGGAAAACGGCCAAACAACTGAAGCGGGAACCATTTATCCCCTGAATGGCTCCTGGTATATAAGCGACAAAAATAATTCCCGGATATATAAAACCAATCCGGACAACAACCAGGTCCAAACTTTGGAGGCGCCGGACCTGTCCTCCTTAAAAAACAATAACTACACCGAAGCCAGTGATAAATTGTACTACTTAATCTCGGGAGGTGTTTTGGAGCTGGATCCGGAAAATGACCAGACCCAAAAAATAGACCTGGACCTCCCCCCGAACCTCCAAGCTGGCGGCATTGGGGGGTATGCTGACAATATCTATCTGGCGGATAAAAATTCCGGCCAGATCTATAAATACGAGAAAACCTACAACGACCTGGCTAGCCGAGAAAAGTGGATGAACGAAGGCCAAAAAATATCCGACCAAGTTCAAGACATAGCCATTGACGGCTATATCTACACTCTGGATTCCGCCGGCCAAGTAAAAAAATATTATCGCGGAGAATTACAAGAGTTTTCCCTGGAGGAAGTCAGTCCGGACTGGGGTAAAACCACCCGCATCCAAGCTCCGGGAGACCCGGATCAGGGAGGATCTCTGTATATCCTGGACGCGGAGAAGAACCGAATAGTTGTATTTGACAAGCAAAGCGGTGACTTTCTAAAACAATACCGGGATCAAGAAAAATTCCAGAATATAAAGGATTTTTACCTGGATGCGGAGAATAACACTCTTTACTTCCTTAATGATAACACTCTTTACTCCCAAAGTTTGGAATAACCAAAAATTTTTTCCACAAAAAAACCCTGCACCATTCGGTGCAGGGTTTTTGCTAGGGGTCAAAGATGTTATTTCAAGGTAACAGTGGCTCCGGCTTCTTCCAACTTGGCCTTCATGTCGTCGGCCTCTTCCTTTTTAGCTCCCTCTTTGATCACTTGGGGAACTCCTTCCACTAATTCCTTGGCGTCTTTCAAGCCCATGTCGGTAACCGCTCGAACGGCCTTAATAACACCGATCTTGTTGTCACCGGCACCGGTCAATTCCACATCAAATTCGGTCTTTTCTTCCTGGGCTTCGCCTCCGCCTTCAGCCGGAGCAGCGCCAGCGGCAGCCACCGGAGCGGCCGCGGAAACACCGAATTTCTTTTCCAGGATCTTAACCAATTCGGACAGATCCAGAACACTCATCTCTTCGATCTGGGAGACCAAAGATTGGAATTTTTCCGGTACCTCTACCTCTTCTTCAGTAGAAGTACTGTCTTGAGCTTGTTCTTCACCTTGGGCCTCTTCCTGAGAGGTTTGCTCTTCTTGTTGAGCTTCCTCTTGCTGGGCCTCTTCTTGGTTTTGCTCTTCTTGATTTTGCTTTTCTTCCGCCATAACTCTATTGAATTGTTACATTGCTAAATAAATTATTAAAATGTTTAGTGTAACAATCGTTTATTTATTTTTAAATTATTTATTACTGGCTTTTTTGATCCTCAATCGCCTTTAGGGCATAGACCAAATTCCTCATGTTTCCGGCCATAGTATTAACCAAACCGGACATAGGAGCGGCCAGGGAACCGACCAATTTGGCGTATAATTCCTCTTTGCTTGGCAATTTGGCCAATTCTCCCACTTTTTCCGGGGATAAAAATTGGTTCTCCAATATCCCGCCGGCAAATTCGATCTTGCCTTCGTATTTCTCTTTGAATTCATCCAGGATCTTGGCCGGAACCACTTCGTCTTCATAGCCGAATACCACTGCCAATTTCCCGTCTATATCCCTGGGATTGACGCTGGAAATATTATTTTCCTCCAAGGCCATTTTTAACAAGGTCTTTTTGGGGACATAGTATTCCCCTCCTTCTTGTTTCAGTCGATTTCTTAATTCCTCGTTCTCCTTGACTCCCAAACCTTCAAAATTGGTAAAAACCACTGACTTGGAGTCGCCTATTTTCTGCTTCAGATTCTCCAAAATCTCTTTTTTTTGTTCTTTACTTTTGGGCATAATATTACAAATCCGAAAATCGAAAATCTCCTGCCTGCCGGCAGGCAGGAGATTCGAAAACTCAGAATTGATTAATTGATTAAAATAAAAATCTGTGGTTATTACCACAGATCCGGAGTAAAAAATATATATTTAAATATGGATTAAATATATTTCTTTTACCTCGGCAGGTCTTATGACGCGCCTGCTGTCTGTGGTAAAGATATAATTTCAGTTTTTCGTGAACAATTAGTATAATAACATATATTTTGGTTGTGTCAATACCACACCAACAATTTAGCAATGGAACAATTGAACAATGTATGCTATATGCTATAATGAAATCATTAAAAATAACCTAAAAAATATGTCCATCAATGTAAACCCGGAAAAATGCATCGGTTGCGGGCGATGCACCGAGATCTGTCCCGATGTTTTTAACTTAACCAATGAAGGAAAATCGGAAGTGGTCAGTACAGAAAATCTGGAATGCGCTAAAAAGGCCGCGGATCAATGCCCGACCGAAGCTATTACTGTCGAAGAATAAATATTAGCTTTCAAAATTTTCCAATAAACTCCGCCCTACCATAGGGTCGGGTTTTTCTATTTTAAAGAGGTCTAAAATAGTAGGCGCTATATCCACCAGCATTCCGGCCACTTCTCCCCGGAAATTCTTGTCCCCCGCAGCGCTCTTTTTATTATCCGGAGTTAAAAACCAGCACGGAACCGGATTGGTGGAATGCTCGGTATCCCTTTCTCCGGTATAGAGATCTATCATTTCCTCGATGTTTCCGTGGTCCGCGGTTATGATCAGGTTTCCCTGTTTGGCCAAGACCTTTTTGATGACCTCGTCCACGCAACTATCCACAAATTCCAGGGCCTTAACCCCGGCCTGGAAATCTCCGGTATGGCCCACCATATCCGGATTGGCGTAATTGACCAGGATAAAATCATACTTATCCGAATCCACCGCCTTTAAAACCTCGTCTGTTACTTCCCGGGCGCTCATTTCCGGCTTGGTGGCGTAAGAGGGGGCATTCTTGGAAGGTATCACCTTTCTGTCCTCTCCGGGAAAGGCCTTTTCCTCCCCGCCGTTGAAAAAGTAGGTCACATGGGCGTATTTCTCTGTCTCCGCCGTCCGGAATTGTTTCTTTTTGTTCCGGGAAAGTATCTCCCCCAGTCTGGTGGTCACCTCCTGGGCGTGAAAAACCGCCTCTATGGGCAGGGCCTCTTCATATTTGGTAAATCCCACGAATTTAATATTCTGGGGCGGCTTAACCTCCTTGAATTCATTGAAATCCTTGACACTGAGGGCTCGGGCTATCTGTCTGGATCTGTCCTTGCGAAAATTAAAGCAGACCACGGCGTCATTATCCTTGATCAAGCCCCGGGGTTTTCCGGAATCATCGGTCAAAACCACCGGCTCCAGATATTCATCGGTAATATCCTTTTGATATTGGTTCTCTATGGCCTGGATCGGATCGGTTTCCTGTACCCCCTTGCCCTGGGTAAAGGCCAAAAAGGATTTTTCCAGCCGATCCCAATTCTTGTTCCGATCCATAGTGTAATACCTGCCGGATAGAGTGGCTATAGTGCCCACCCCGATCTCTTTTATGCTTTCCTGAAGGGAAGTTATGTAATTAGTGGCGCTTTTGGGATCGGTGTCCCGTCCGTCGGTGATCGCATGAATATAGACATTCTTAAGCCCCTGCTCTTGAGCGAAGCCCAACAAGGCCACTAAATGCTCCATATCAGAATGAACCCCGCCGTCACTGACCAGGCCCACCAAATGCAGGTCGGAATCATTTTTCTTGGTATGTTCCAATGTTTTTAAAAGAATCTCGTTATCAAAAAAGGAACCGTCGCTTATGGCCGCGTTAATAGTGGGCAGGAACTGATAGATTATCTGACCGCTGCCCAGGGTTTGGTGACCCACTTCGGAGTTGCCCATCACCCCCCAAGGCAAACCCACGGACATACCCGAGGCCTGCAATAACACTTTGGGGTAATACTGATTAAGTTTGCTATAAGTGGGTAATTCGGCCTTAAATACCGGATTACCTTTTTCCGTATTCCACTCCCCCCAACCGTCCAGGATCATTAGTATTATGGGTTTTGGTGTTTTACTCATAAGGTTTTTAACTTATTGTTTTTATGGTATAATTATTACAAACCCGCTCGAAGCAGATTCGAAATAGCAATTATTATTATTTTAACATAACTGCTTTAATTTTTAAAATTTTTTATTATGAAAAGGAAAAACTTGGATATAAAAGTACCCCTGACTGTTCCCAGGCATAAACAACGGGAATATTTAAAAAATTATGAGACCGTTACTAGGGGCACGGGCCGGATGATGATGTTCGCCGGGGACCAAAAAGTGGAACACTTGAACAATGATTTCGTCGGCAAGAAAATACCGGAAGAAGTGGCCGATCCGGAGCATTACTTTCGAATAGCCAGTCAAGCTCATATCGGGGTCTTTGCCACCCAGGTGGGGCTTATGGCCAAATACGGCCGGGATTATCCCAATATCCCCTATCTTATTAAGATCAACTCCAAGACCAACCTGATGACGGAAAGATTCCAAGACCCCTTCAGCAATCGATGGCTGCCTATGCAACTGATCGATGAATTCCGACAACAAAGCGGGTTGAATGTCGTCGGGGTTGGCTACACCGTATATATCGGAAGCGCTTATGAGGCGGATATGTTCGGCCAGGCGGCCCGTATTATCTACAAAGCCCACCAACAGGGGCTTATTTCCGTGATCTGGATGTATCCCCGGGGCAAGGCGGTCAAAGACCGGGATGAAAAGAATGATATCCACCTTTTGGCCGGCGGAGCCGGAGTGGGCCTAACTCTGGGGGCCGATTTTGTTAAGATCCATTATCCTTATAACCCTAAGCACGACAAGGATGTGGCCGAACAATTCCAGGAAGTGGTAACCGCGGCCGGCCGGACCAAGGTGATCTGCGTGGGCGGATCCAAAAAAGCCCCTAAAACCTACCTGCAAAGCCTGCACAACCAGATCAACATCGCCGGAGCCAGGGGTAACGCCACCGGCAGAAATATCTATCAAAGACCCCTGGATGAGGCCGTCAGAATGGCCAACGCCATTTCCGCCGTCTCTCTTTATGATTATTCGGTGGATGATGCTTACAAGGTCTTTACCGGAGAAAAAGAACTTAAACAGTAGCTACGAGCTATGATCAGATATAAGATCTTAACCAAACCACTTCTGGTATTGGTCCTAATATTATCCTTAACCGGTTGCCAATCCCCTTCTTCGCCGAACAAGGCCGGAGAAGCGGAGCAATCCTCGCGTATGGACGGATCCCCCAAGATACTTATGGTAATAGCTCCCCAAGATTTCCGGGATGAGGAATACCAAGAACCCCGGGATATTTTTGAGGATAATGACTATCAAGTGGAGGTAGCTTCCATACAGACCGGCACTGCCGTGGGAGTAAACGGCGCCGAAGTGGAAATAAATACCACCACCGACCAGGCCTCGCCGGATGATTACGAGGCCGTGGTCTTTGTCGGCGGACCCGGCATGGCCCAGATAACCAAGGATGAAACCCTGTCCCTTTTGGCCCAGAATTTCTACCAAAAAGAAAAATTAACCACCGCCATCTGCGTGGCTCCGGCCATTCTGGCCCGGGCCGGAATACTGGATAATAAAAAAGCCACTTCCTTCCCCAATGCCAAAAAAGACCTGGAATCCGGCGGAGCCGAATTCACCGGGGATAAAGTGACCGTGGACGGAAGGATAATAACAGCCAACGGACCGGAAGCGGCCGCTGAATTCGCCCAGACCATAATCTCCAGATTGGAATAGATCATTTTTTCTTGGTCTTGGTCTTGGTCTTTTTATTAGAGTCCAAAGGTAAAGTAAAGTAAAAATTAGCGCCCCGCCCCGGGGTGCTTTTTACTTTGATCTTGCCGCCTAATTTCTTCAAGATCACCTTGCAAATATATAAGCCCAGGCCTATACCCTCTTGAGTTCGACTTAAATAATTTTCTAATTGGTCGAATTTAACAAATATTTTTTTCTGCATCTCCTTGGATATGCCCTTCCCCTGATCTATAACCTCCACTTTGGCCTTGTTCTTGTTCAACCGGGACATCCTTATAGTTATGGTCTGTTCTTCCCGGCCGTATTTGACCGCATTCTCCACCAAGTTGTAAATAACTTCGGCCACTTTATCCTGATCGCTTTTAACTTTTATATTCTCGTTCTTGTGTTCTATTTTTATCCGGGACTGGGTTCGCTGGGCCAATAATTCCAAAGTGGAACGAAGGGACTCGACAAAATCCCCCAAAATAAAATCCTTTTTTCTGATCTTGGGTTTGCCCCGCTCAAAACGAGTAACCGTCAGGATCTGTTTGACCACTCGATTCAAACGAAAGGCCTCGTTTTTAATAACCCTTACGGATTCCTTGGCCCCCTTGGTGTTTAAGCTCTTCCGGGACTGCAATATCTGACTCATACCTATAATGGAAGCCAGGGGAGTTTTTAATTCGTGAGCGGCTATATTTAAGAATTCGTCCTTGGCCTTGTCAAGCTCTCTCAAGCTCTTGACCTGTCTTTCCGCCTTTTTCTGGCCGGTAACATCGGAAACCATTACCAGATCCTCCATTAAATTCTTGTTCTCGTCCTTCATTAAGGCCACTGATAACCGACCGATCATCTTATTGCCGTCCTTATCCTGGAATTCCAATTCATAAGGTCCGGGGTCCCGCCCCTCCCATCTTTTATAAAAATTTCGCAGGGCCTTTTTTTTGCTTTTAAAAGGCATAAAATCGAATTCGGCCATATTCTTACCCTTATAATCTTTTGCGGAATAACCCAGCCACTCCTCGAACTTCTTGTTGGCGTCAACAAAATTGCCCTTGCGATCCAGCAAAACAATGGCCTCCGGCGAGGCCTCAAAGATCATCTTGTATCTTTCCTGGCTTTCTCTTAACCTCTTCTCCGCCTTTTGGAATTTATTAATGGTTATATAGACCCCGATAACCACGATCAATAAAGACAAAGAGGTCAATTCTCCCTTGACATAAACAGTAACCAGGTCCGGCGGATCGGTCAATTCACATAAAAGCTCGGTCAAAAAAGAAAGGATCAACAAAAACCAACCCAAGGTCAAAACGCAGATATTGATCCTTAAAACTATAAAAAAGGAAATAATGGTCAAAAACAAATAAAGGGATCGGAACAAGACCCCTCCCAAATTCAAAGGATAAGAAATATCGAAATAATGGAACCAAATAAAAGGGGATATCAGAAGAACCACCAAAAACAAAACCAAACAAATACTCTTTGTTCCTTTTTTCTCTTTTTCCCCGTATAAAAAAGAGACCATGAAAAGCTTCGTTTATTTTAAATTATATTAGAGTGTTTTATTCCCCCAAGATATTCTTGGTCTTGGCAAACAAGTCCTTGACCTCAAAGGGTTTTTCCAGAACGTCCTTGACCACGTCCAGTTCATCAAACTTGCCCTGGGACTCTTGGAAGGATTCGGAATTGACCGGCAAAGCGGACACTATCAGAACCGGGACATTCTTTAATTTATCATCCTCGATCATTTCCTCGCAGACCTCAATACCGCTCATTTTAGGCATCATAAGATCCAGAAGCACGATATCATACTCCTTCTTCCCCTCTCTCATTTTGTCCAGGGCCTCCTGACCGCTATAGACCACATCCACCTTGTAGTTCTTGTTAGTGGAAAGAGCGGCATCTATGGTTTTGGTGATATTTTCGTCATTGTCCACCACTAGGATGTTTTTCATATGATTTGATTATTATTTAATTAAAGTATTTATTTATCATTTCCAGGTTTTTGTTAATCGATTCTTTGTTCTCCGGTTTTTTCTGGCTCATTTTTTTAGAGATCTGATCAGTCTTATTTTTACCGAAATTCTTTTTATATTGGATCATCAACAAGGTTATGATCTCGGTGGGGTCTTTGTTTATCTCCAACACCCGGCCGGTATCCTCGTCTATTTTTAGCCCTTCTATGCCCTGAGCCAGCTCTATGGCCTTGTCCCCTTCCCGATACCGCATCTGCATTATCATATCGCTGATCAATTCATAATAGATCCTTTCCCCTTTTTCCACATTGGAATATTTATGGGGAGCGAATCTTTTTCTTCTTTCCTTAACCACAAATCTGGTCACCACCAGAGCCAAAACCGCCACTATCACGGTGATCAGGGCATATTGGACAAGATCGGAAATAAAAAGACCCCAGAACTTATTCTCCACCGTGAATTGGAATTGGGATTTGGCCGGAACCTTTTGCCCTCGATACTCTATTTGACTATAAGCGGTATACCGGCCGGTCGGAAAATTCGGGGGTATGGGAATATCCCTTTTAAAACTGGCCGTGGTCTCCACGGCCACTGTTTCCGTTTCGTGGATCATTGTATGGCCCAGCAAATCGACTATATTATAATGCACGGTAACATCCACTCTCTCGCCTTCGCCGAAATTCATCAATTTCACGGTCATAGGCAGACTCTCGCCCGGGGCCACCCGGGAAACCCTGCCCATGCCTTCCGTCTTTATGGTGGCCGAATCCCGAGTTTGGGCTGACGCGGAAAAACCGAGGCCCAATACCAGAACCAGAACCAAAAAAACCAAGGGCTTAAAAATTGCAGGGATTCGATTTTTTCTCTTCATATTCATCATTTATTTGGTGGTGACTCCTTGTCTTTATCACTTTTATTTTTCTTGTGGACAATATAACCGAAAACGAAATATCCGATAATGGTCAGTAATATAACCAGGAATATAAGCAAAGTTATTATCACATCCCGATTGGTCTTGTCTTGGGTCTTGGACTGGATACTAACATCGAATAAGGGAGTGGAAATAGTGGGACTCCCGGAGGCCTCTTCTTGCCCGGGAATGGTATTGGATGTTTTTTTGGTATTCTTTTCCTTGGCGGCTTCGGGGAATTGTTCCTTCTTGGCCGGAACTATCTTGGATATATAAACAGTGGTCCGTTGCGGCACGGTCAAAGAAGGAGAAGCAAAATAAACACTCCCTTGGATCTCATCCTTGTTGCCGTAAGCCTGCAGGGTAACATTTTTTTTGATCTTTACTTCCTCGTTGTATTTGCCCCCTTTTATCTGGATGGTGTCCTGGGGCTGGGCTTGGTCCACGGCCTCTTGGACTCCGGTAAAATCGCAGTCCTGGGCGCAAACGGTGTAAGTTTGGCTCTCCTTGGTCTGAGCAGCCAAAGTTTTAATGCCTAAGATCCCTCCTACTAGGAACCCGGCCAAAGCGCAAATAAAAAAAGATCTGAACAACCAATTACCGATATTTTTATTTTCGATAAACATAAAAACCCGGGCAGGTCCAAACATCGCGGCCAATATTTGGATCTGTTCCATTTAAATTGTATTTAAAATCCTTGATTTTATTATAGCTTATTTCCCTTTCTTTCACAACAAGAGCTAAAACCGCCCCCGCCTATCTTCCAGGAATTTATCCACCGAGCGGTCATAAGTCTTTTCCGCTTCCGGAGAAAAATAACAAGCGGGTAACTCCCCTTTGGCCCGGTGATGTTCGATACATTCACAACAAACACCCTTCCGAGGACAGTCGGGGTAAGTGCAGGGACATCTGCCGAGGTTTTTCTGTAATTGGCATTCCATAGGTTATATTATAACATAAACGCGATCGAGCTTAAACCGAACTAAATAAATTCACCCGGATCAAGGAAGTGAATTGGCCTCGGGCCTTGAACTTATCGGGCAAACAGAGTATAGTAAAAACAAATGAAGGAGAAAACTTTTAACAACCCCAACTCGGGCCCTCTGACCATGACCGAAGTGGCCCGGGAAATAAAAGCGTTTTTAGAAGAAGCTCCGGACAGAAAATACGAACTCTTAGTGGGAACCGATTCCAACGGAGATGCCAATAACGCTCATTTTGTGGCTGCCATAATCATTTATCGAGTGGGCAAGGGCGCCAGGTATTTTTGGCGAAAGACACCGGGAGAAAAACCCTACTACTCCCTGCAGGAAAGGATCCACCAGGAAGTGACCATCTCTCTGGAGGTGGCCCAGGAGATCCTGGCTCAATTACAAGAAGTACTCTCGCCGGACAAAAAAATAAATTACGACTTCCAGATACACATAGATGTGGGCGAAAACGGCCCCACCCAAAAAATAATCAAGGAGGTGGTGGGCATGGTCAAGGGCAACGGCTTCAAGGCCTCGATCAAACCCGAATCCTTTGCCGCTTCCAATGTGGCGGATAAATACTGTTAAAATTGAAATAAAAAACAGCCCCCGGCGGGGGCTGTTTTTTTATAAAAATTATTGATCTTCTGTTAGGTCTAAATACTCCTCTCCCCAAGAATGGTAAAGCACCGGTACTACCACCAGGGTCAGAATCGTAGAGAAGAGCAGTCCAAAAATAATGGAAAAAGCTATAGGGGCCCAAGTAGGATTGGAGAAAGCCAAGGGTATCATACCGCCGATAGTGGTGGCGGCTGTAAGAATAATGGGTTGAAATCTGACCTGACCGGCCTGGATAACCGCTTCCTTTTTGTCCACACCTTGCAGGCGGCGCTGATTAATAGCATCTATCAATAGAATGGCGTTATTGACCACGATACCGGCCAAAGCCACTATTCCGATAACACCGGGAAAGGTCAGGGCTTGGCCGGTCAAGACCAAGCCGGGAAAAATGCCGATGACCGACAAGGGAATGGAGGCCAAAATGAACAGGGGCTGTCGAAAAGATTTGAATTGTAGAACCATTATCATAGCTATAATAAATATTCCCAAAAGAAGGGCTTTGATCATATCATTAAAGGATTGGTTGATATCCTGCTCTTCTCCGCCGAAACTGATCTCATAGTCGGCCGGGACATCCATTTTATCTATTCTTTCTTTCAAGGACCCGGTTACCGTTATCGGGGAAACATTATTGGTGGATTCACCGGTAACCTTGGCTATCCTCTCTCCTTCTTCGTGATCTATAAAAGCACGCTTGGATTCCAAACTCAAAGAAGTAAAATTGCTCAAGGGAATATCCCCCTTGGGGGTGGCTATGGTCAAGGAACTTATGGTGTCCGGGCTGATCCGGTCATCTCTTTCCCCATTCAGATCATACTTAACCGTAACATCGGTATCATCTCCGCCGCCCCTGATAACAGTGGCCTCGGATCCACTAATAGCATTCCTTAAAACACCGGCCACTTGCTGGGTGTTCACCCCGTAAACCTGGGCCTTGGCCCGGTTGATGTCAATGGCGAACTGGGCATGAGATTCTTCCCGGCTTACCTGAACATTGGCGGATCCGGGAATATTATCCAATTCGGTCTTTATATCCTCGCTCAATTCATCCAACTTGGTTAGAGAAGGGCCGGTGATATTGACCGTGATTGCGGACCCCGAAGGCGGTCCGGCGGTTAGTTGCACCACCTGGGCCTCAGCCGGAAAAATATCCAATTCCTTGATCTGAGACCTATATTCCTCGGCTATCTCAAAACTCTCCTTCTCCCGGTCTTCCCGGAGATTAACGATAATATTGGCCACATGCTCGCCTCCGGAACTATTGGAAATATAAGTATTAAACCTGGAGCCGATGTTAACCTGAAAGGATCTGATCCTTTTATCTCCCAAAAATAATTTCTCTACCCGGGAAGCGGTCTCGGAAGTTTTTTCCAAAGGAGTGCCTATCGGTTCTTCAATATTGACCGCAAAATAATCCTGGTCCTGCTCCGGAAAAAGATCTTGCTTTAAGATACCTTGAGCCGGGAGCATCATAGCTCCCAAAAAAAGCGCTATCAGAACCACACCCAGAACCCTTCTGGCCCGTTTTCGATCCAAAAAATATTTCAAAAATCGAGTGTAATAAGGCAAAATCCTTTTATCCAATAAAAAGGAGGAATAAGAATTCTGGCCGGATTTTTGCTTCTTGTTTCTTTTAAGCCACTTGGTGCTTAAGCTGGTCAAAAGCCCCAGGGCCACAAACAAGGCGGCCAACAGAGTTATGGTAACCGTGACCGGCAAGGACTTAATGAAATCTCCTATGATCCCGGAGGTTAAAAGCATGGGCAAGAAGGCAAAAATAGTGGTCAAGGTGCCGGCTATCAAGGGCAGGTGATACTCCCGAACCGTGGCCACGGTGGCCTGTTTTACTTCAAGACCCTCTCGGATCTTTCGGTTGATCCCCTCGGTGATAACAATAATGCTATCCACTAATATACCCAGGGACAGGATCAAGGCAAACAAGGTTAAAAAATTCAGGGTATAACCGATATAATTCAAAACAATAAAACTTATCAAAAAAGTTAAGGGCACGGCCAAGGCGGAAAGCAAGGCCTCGCGCCAGCCCACAAAGATCATTAAAAGCACCAGGATTATGACAATGGTCTGAATGCCGTTATTGGTCAAACTTTGGATATCATTGCTTATGTTTTCGGCCTGGTTGTCAATGACCTCTATTTTAACATTCTCCGGCAGGATATCGCCTTGAGCCCGGGCTATTTTTTCCTGGGCTCCGTTGACTATATCCAAAATATTCCCCTCGCTACCCTTGATAACAGACAAGGAAACAGCCGGATTGGAGCTTTCGCCCTCCAGACTGACTCGGGAAATACTGGTTCTTTCCTTAAAGGTGTCCTTGACCTCGGCCACATCCCGGACATAGACCACGCTGTCCTCCAAGGAAGTTATGGGAATATTCTCTACCTCGGGAGCGGAAGCTATCTGTCCCTGCATATTAACAGTGTAATTGGCTCCCCCGGTCTCAATATCACCCACCGGAATATCGGAATTAGCGGAGCTGATCGCCCGGGTTACCTGGGTGATGCCCAGATCATAATTATCCAAGGCGGATTTGTTTACCAAAACCCGGAATTCCCTTTCCTCTCCTCCGCTGATATCGACCTGGGACACATTCGGCACTCTCTTGATCTCGTCCTCGAGCTCTTCGGCCATATCCTTTAGTTGATTGACCTTATAAGGTCCGCTCAGGGAAAACCTCAAAACCGGAAAAACCTCGGAGATGCTGATATCCTGGACCCGCGGATCATTGGCGTCACCGGGCAAGTCCATTTCCGCTCGATCAACCGCGTCTTCTACTTCATTGACTTTTTTATCTTTGTCCACACCAACCTCGAATTCAATAGAAATGGAAGAAAATCCCTGGGAAGACCGAGAGCTTACCTTGCTGATATTGCTTATACCCAAAACCTCGTCCTCAATAACATCGGTAACCAGTTTCTCCACATCCTCGGGACTGGCTCCGGGATAGGGAGTGGTAACCACGGCCATGGGTATATCCACCTCCGGAGTGGATTCCTTGGGAATATTATAAATGGAAATGATCCCGATAACCGCAATGGCCAGAGACAGGATAAGAACGAACTTTCGATTGTTTATAAAAAACTCCCAAAGAGTTTTCTTGTGTTTATTGTCAGTCATAATATGGAAAATTCAATAATTTATTCTACTTTCACTTTTTGCCCCTCGGACAGCCCCCTGACATTAGAAACTATCTCCATCTCGGAACTCAAGCCCCCGGTGATCTCGTTGTATTCGTTCACTACTTGCCCCAACTCCACTTCTTGTTTCTCTATTTTATTGTCCGACCCTACTATGAATACATAATCGGCCTCCGGAGTCACTTTAACGGAGCGGAAAGGCAATAGGAAGACATCGCTCCCGCCCGAACGCTTTGCTTGAATGTTCAGGTCCACATACTCCCCCACTACCAGATCGCCGCTTTCTTGGGTGATCGCGGTTACAACTTCCACTTTTTTGGTTTTGGAATCCACTTGGGGTGATACTTGGGAGATCACTCCGGAAGCTCCGGATTCCAAGTCCACCTTGGCTCCGGAGTTTACGAATTTTTTGTCCTCGGGAGAAATATAGGATTTGACCTGCAAACCGCTTTTATTGACCAAGGAAACCACCACATCCCCCGGATTGACCAATTCCTCCGGAGATACCGGCACTGAACCCACTTCTCCGGCAAAAGGGGCCTTGATATAGGCCTTACTCGCCCTGTCCAGAGCCAACTGCTTACCGGCCCGCGCTTCTTGGATGGAGGCCTTGATAGAGGCCAAGTCCACGTCCCGCGGCGGAGCCACTACCTCTTGATAAGAGGCCTGGGCTTGCTGCAAGGCCTTTTCTTGGGTCTGAACCGCGGACTGAGCTGTATTCAAATTAGCCCGGGCTTTCTGTTTGGCGTCCTCCAGGTTCTGTAAGGCCTTCTCATAATTAAGCCGGCTTTGCTCCGAAGTGTTGTCCGAAGAAAGTTCGGCATTACTTACGGCCTGCCTTTGAGTCTGCAAATTCTGCTGGGCTTGATCTATATAAGAGATCTGGGTATTGATCCGCTGTTTTAACCCCTCTAAAGAATCTCCGTAAGCAGAGGTTCGGGGAAAACCTTGAGTGGTAATAGTATTATCCAGAGTAATTTTAAGGTCTCCCAGGGCTTGATCGGTAAGATCCAAGGACTCGCCCACCAAACTGTCTAATTCCTCTCCCTGGTCTACGGAAATACTTTCCGACAAACTATTCTGATATTCCCGGGCCTTGTGATAAGCTTCCCTGGCTTGCAGAAAAGTATTTTTCGCTTCTTGTTTGACCTGATGATTCTGGACTCCCAATACATCCTCATAAGCGTCATTGGCGCTTTTATCACCGGGCTTTTCTCCCAGGATATCACCGGCCGTGGTCAAGGCGGTCCTGATAGTGGACAAAAGATTGGAAGACAACAATTTGAGGCCGTCATAAGCATTCTCCAATTGTTGTTGCGTGGAAGTGGTGTTGTTGTTCAAGCTCACTTCGGCCAACTCCACCCCGATCTCGGCATTTTTGATCATGGCTTCGTTGTTGGCCTTGGTTTGCTGCAATTGGGCCCGGGCCTGCTCTAAAGCCGCTTCGGCCTGTTCCACCGAAGTACTGGCCCTATGGACCTGTTCTTGTGTGGCTCCGGCCCGCCTCTGGGCTAATTGGCTTTCCAATCTCGCTATGGAGGCCTCGGCCCTATTCACCTCCGAATCTAAAGCAGAGTGGTCCAACTCTACCAACAACTGCCCTTTTTCCACTTTTTCTCCTATACTAACATTGACCGATTTAACATCAGCTGATAATTGAGACCTTAGATCAACCTCTTGTAAGGCCTCAACCTTGCCGATGGAACTCAATTTGACCTGTTCCTTTTGAAATTGCCCCACTTGGACTGTTTCCACGGTCGGAAGATTTTCGGCCGAAGGTTCGCCTCTTACGCCGTTTTCCCGGCTCTGGCCGGTCAACTGCCAAGCAAAAACACCGCCAATAACCGCCAATATTAAAATTATAATGGATAAACTTCTTTTGTTTAAATTTTTCATACTTATATTATTTAATTAATTATCAAAGCCCAAGAAGGAAATTATCTGATCAGCCACCTGTCGAGGCGAAACCTTGATCTCTTTTCTTTCCTCCACATGCTCCACATAAAAAGTGCCCAGCATGCCCAAAATCATCATAGAAGCCAACCGAGGGCTGATCTGATCCTTTCTTCTATCTTGTTTTAAAATTTCCTCCATTATCTCTTCCAATTTCTTAACTATATCTTCCCTGGTCTTCCTCATTTTATCGCATAACTTCTTGTCCTTTTTGGATATCCGGAGAATAAGCAATCTAATAAGATGCTTTTCGGTAAAGAAAAAATTGATATAGGTCTCAATAAACAAATGCAGTTTCTTGTTGGCGGGCAATTCCCGGTACAAAACGCCCTCTAGTTTCTTTTCAAATTCCCGGGAAACTTCGTCGAAAAGTTTTAAAAAAAGGTCTTCCTTGCTTTGAAAATAGTAATACAGGGAGGGCTTGGTTACCCCCGATTTTTGAGCGATCATATTCAAAGAAATGGCGTGATAGGGGCTTTTAACCACTAAATTCCGCGCCGTCTTTAATATTTTTTTGTAGGTTTTATTGGAATTATTCATATATGAAAATTGATCAATTTATTTACCTACCGGTAAGTAAACATCTCCTATAATAAACCACATTCGGGATCCTGTCAATATTGGGTCTACCCTTTTTAAAAAACTGTGTTATAATGGTCGCATGAAAAAAGCAACCCTTATTTTATTATTGTTACTACTCATATTTCCCGCCGAAAAGATCCGAGGTGCCTCCCCTGTTTCCGGACGCATTCTTTTACAAGTGGAAGAAAGCGGTCAGGCCTGGTATGTACACCCCAAGAACCAAAAAAGACATTTTTTAGGGCGTCCGGCGGACGCTTTTCGGATAATGCGGGAGCTCTCCCTGGGCGCGCGCCATCAATTCATCACGAATACGGATATCTTTCCGGAGAGACTGGCCGGAAAGATACTTCTGGATGTGGAGGAGCATGGCGAGGCCTACTATATTCACCCGCCCACTTTAAAAAAACATTACTTGGGCCGTCCGGCGGACGCTTTTCGGGTAATGCGGGAACTGGGCCTGGGTATAAGTAATAAGGACCTGGCCGCCATACCTCGGGGCGATACTGACAAACCGGAAGATGAGTCGGGTTCCAAAATATTAATATCCGGCGTTCCCTTTACTCCTCAAGCTCCGTTCGGGAATTGGCAGGATCAGAGACAACAGGACGGCTGTGAGGAGGCCTCGGCCCTAATGTCGGTCCGATGGGCCCGCGGACAAAACTTAACCCGACAACAAGCCCTGGGAGAAATAAAAACCATATCCGATTTTCTCCAAAACAAATACGGAGAATACCGAGATATCTCCCTACTCAATATGAGGAATTGGATCTTCCAAGATTATCTGGACCACTCCCGGGTTCGAGTAGAACCAGATGTGGCAATAAGGGATATTATCCGGGAACTGGGGGATGGTAATTTGGTCCTGGCCCCCATGAACGGACAAAAATTAACCAATCCCTATTATACTCCCCCGGGTCCTTCCCGCCACATGATAATCATCCGGGGTTATGACCCGGCCAACAAAATCTTTATCACCAACGACCCGGGAACCAGACATGGCGAATTATTTGAATATAACGCCCAAAGTTTTTACGAAGCCATTCGGGCCTATCCCACCGGCTACCATGAACCTATTCCCGAGGTCTCGCGGGATGTAATAATAGTGGAAAAATAAAATCAAACCGGGAAACTCCGGTTTGATCAAAATAAACAGAAATAATCCCTATTCCAAACAGGATTTGATCTTATCAATAACTTTGCTCATGGAATAATCGGTTTTAACCAAGTAGTCAACCGCCCCTAATTCCTTGCCTTTTTCTATATCCGGATCCTGGCCCAAATTGGATAATATCAATACCGGGATCTTTTTTAATTTACTATCCTTTTTTATCTCCTTTAAAACATCAAAACCGTCCTTTTCCGGCATTATCAAATCCAAAAGTATCAAGTCCGGCTTTTTCTTTTTTATCATCTCTTTGGCCTTGACCCCGTCGGTGGCGATCAGGACCTCGAATCCGGCCTGCTGTAAACCATTGCCATAAGCACGGGAGATGAACTTGTCATCTTCCGCGATCAGTATCTTTTGCTTTTTGCCCATAAATTTTTAGTTTAAAATTAATCCAGGTAGGTTTTGATCTTCTTCTTCAAAGCGCTCAAACTCCAGTTGGATTTGATCAAATAATCCTTGGCCCCCCAGGTCTCCAAACACTTCTTGGCGTTCTCTTCATCGCTTTTAACGGAAATGATTATCACCGGAACTTTTTTAATTATTCCGATGTCATTCATCTCCTTTAAGATCTCTTCTCCTTGAACCTTGGGAAGGACCAAATCCAAAAGGATAAGATCCGGCAATTCTTCCCCTCTTATCTTTTCCAGGGCCTCATCCCCTTCATAGGCAACATCCACTTCATAACCCTCCTGTTCCAAAAACTTCTTATAAACCTTGACAATGGGCTTGTTGTCCTCCACTAATAATACTCTTTTTGTCATAATTTTATAATTATTTAAACTAATTAACCAAACTCTTCGCCCCCTCTTTCTTGCTCATTCCTTCGTGGGGGATACTGATATAAAAAGTAGTTCCCTTGCCCTTTCGGGAACGAAGCCACATATCGGCTCCGGAAGACTCGATGATTATTTTGGCCACATATAAACCCAAACCGCTTCCTTCGGCATGGGCCTTTACGGCATTATCGGAGCGAAAAAATTTCTCAAATATCCGCTTGCGTTCCTCTTGGGAAATGCCTATACCGCTATCTTTGACGCTGATCAGATAATCATTTTTCCTGTTTTTCAAATTAACTTCTATAACCGCATTTTGCCCACTGGGGGAATACTTAATGGCATTGGTCAATAAATTGTGGACTACTTGATGCAACAAAGTTCGATCTATTTTAACTGGGGGTAATTCTTTTTGGGGATAATTATACTTGATCTCAATATTTTTGTCATTAGCCAACTGCATCACTCCGTGGATCACATCCTTGATAAAATAAATCAGGTCATCCGACCGCGGCTCGATCTTGAGCTTACCTTCCTCTAAACGGGAAACATTCAAGAGATTATTCACCAAAGATATCATCCTTTCCGTGGATTCCCTAACATCACTGACATATTCCTTTTGCTTCTTATTCAAGGTGCCGTCCCTTTCATTGGCTAACATCTCCATAAAAAGCTTGATAGAAGTTAAGGGAGTGCGAAGCTGGTGCGAAGCTATGGAAATAAATTCGGTTTTCATCTCCTTTATCTCTTTCAAGCGCGTAATATCCCGCATAACTATGGTTCCGCCAAACTTACCCCTTTTTTTATCCTGAATGGGGTTTATGGAGACCTCAAAGAATTTACCGTCCACGGAACACTCCTTGATATGGAATTTTTTCGAATCATTTATTACTTTATCAACAGCTCGTTCCAGATCAAGGTCTTTTTTCTTCTTGTTATCCCTTGTTTTTATTTTTTTCTCTAAACTTTCCAGTACTTCTGATAATTTTATCTTCTTCTTTCTTAAACCGGATATTCTCTTCATTACGGAATTTATTGTTATTATTTTTTTATCGGAATCAAAGACCGCTACCGCATCCTTGATATTATCCGCCAAACCCTTTAAATAATAATCTTTATCAAAAAAAGAAAATTTAGAACCATTGGACAAACCCGATTTTTGTCTACCTCTTTTCATATTTTACTGCCTTGGATTTACTTTTTATTCTACTGTTATTTTAACATTTTAATCGATTTTAATAAAATTTACTTGATCTTTTATATGATTTTTCCGATCGAAGAATCAATCTCGCCGGGACAAAATATCTTCCGCTTTTCCGGATTCAACCAATTCAACCTCGATCTTTTTGTCTTGCAGGGCCATTTCCATATTAGAACCGAGTTGTTCCAGGAAAACTTTTTCCACTCCCCGATCGGCCAGCATCTGGGCCACCTTGGGGCCGGCTCCGCCTCCGCCTTGGACAAAGGGATTCTCCATGGCCTCTTCCAATTCTCCGTCATTAAAAATAAGATAATACGGAGCCCGGCCGGCGTTGGGCGCGGTTTGGGCTTGCGGAGTTTTGTCTTGGGAAGCAATAGCGATCTTCATAATTTCAAATTTTATTTATAATATCTTTTCCATTAATTTACCCTGGAACACGGAAACAACCACCATAACCGAGATCAATATCAATATAAAAGGCCAGCCGAAGTAATATATGGCTATGGGTAATAAAGGCAATTTAACTGAACGATTATACAAAAAACAGGTTATCAAACCGTCAGAGGCACCTTTTCCCTTAAGGTCGCTTAAAAGCGGATACCAAACATAAATAGGGCCGGTGGAGATAACCCCTCCGATAACGGCAAAGATCCACTTCTTTACTCCCTTGCCTCGGAGATGCTTTAACACCCAATTTCGGGTCACGAAATAATTGACCAAGGCCATTAAAACAAAAACAAAAGCGAACACCGGAATTATTTTTAAAAATATCTTACCGGAAAAACCCAAACTTTGGTAAAAAATATCCGGATAAAGTGCAAACAGGACCAAATACAGAGCCCCTACCAGGATCAAAAAATGCTTATCAAAGGAAAGTTGTTTTAATTTGGTGATCATACAAACAAATTTAAAAGGCCCACCGTAACCAAGGCCACTACCAGGACCAAAACAAAAGATAGTAAATTCCTAAGCAGGGCAAACTTTTTCCCCAAGGATTTGGCCTCTACCGGCAATTGCACCACCCCCACGGTAACCCAGGCCACCAAAAAAGCGGCCACGGCTATCAAGCTCACCCCTTTCTTCAAAAGCTCTCCACCCAGAATATAACTGGTTACCGGATTGCCGGCGGCAATGCTACCGATCACATCACCGACCAAGACATCCCAGATCCAACTCTTGCCCAAAACCGCCACATAGAAGGATTTGGGTATGGCCACGGACAAAAAACTGGTCAAAAGCACCACTCCGACCAAAAGGGGCAGGATATTAAGAATGCCCTTGCCGGCTTTGAACAAGGAATTTTTAGCTTTAAATGTATCCATAGTATTCACTTTTATTGTAACATATACCAAATTAATAAAAACCCCTATTAAAAAAGCCGCGTAATTCCTTACGCGGCTCTGCGGCTTTGAATTATTTGGGGTAGAAAATAGCCACTCCTCCTTCATAATAGTCCGTCTTCAGAAAGAGGCACCAACCGCTTTCTTCGTCAAGAGGGGGAGCTATGTCCCCAAAGGTGGTGGATATGATCGGGAGAGACTCCTCTCCCCGGAATGCCTCCAGGCTTTTCCTGGGATCATATTCCCGGTCCGCTATAAAATTGAATTTTATAGAAACCACTGTGCCAATAAAGGCCTCCTCGGGGAATCCCTCGGATTCGGTCTGCAAAATATCTTCTTCCTTGGGGAAGAAGATGACCTTGGCATCTACAAGCTCAAAAAAGCCATCAATCTGGCCAAAGGCGTTTTTTACTTCCATGGGAAGGCTTTCAAAAACCTGCTGCAACCTGCTAAACCTCTTGTTGATGTCCATCTTTACCTCCTTTTGGTTTATATTAAAAGAACAATTCTTATTTTAAATTTTTATAAAAATAACACAAAAAATAATATTTGTCAATGTATTGTGATAATGTGCACACACATATGGCGAATTGGTCGCGTTGCAGCCTACCGTCAGGTGACTGCAACGCTTTTGAGGTCTAACCATTTTCTTCGGTTTTAT
>CAZPEL010000005.1:0-17853 GCA_964585585.1 uncultured Gammaproteobacteria bacterium
CGGGGATGAGAACAACCGAATGCTGACCCGGATCTACGGCGTGGCCTTTGAGAACAGTGAAGACTTACAAAAATACCTAAAAATGGTAGAGGAAGCGAAAAAGAGAGATCACCGCAAATTAGGTAAAGAATTGGATCTTTTCTGCTTTTCCGACCTGGTCGGACCGGGTCTGCCCATGTTCACTCCCAAAGGAACTGTTTTAATAAACGAACTGCGAAAAAAAGTGGAAGAGACCTGCGCCGGCTACGGCTTTGAAAAGGTTATCACTCCCCACTTGGCCAAAATAGGTTTGTTCGAGATCTCGGGCCATGCGGATAAATTCGCGGACGAGCTTTTTCATGTCACCTCTAAACACAAGCAGGATTATGTTATGAAGCCGGTGCAATGCCCGCACCAAACCCAGATCTTTGCCTCCAAGCCCAGATCCTACCGGGATCTGCCCATCAGATATATGGAATCGGAAAAACAATACCGAGCGGAAAAACCCGGCGAGATCGGCGGCCTAACCCGGGTCATAGCCATAACCGTAGAGGACGGCCATTCCTTTTGCCGAGTAGAGCAAGTAAAACAAGAGGTTAAGAATATGATCCAGATCATTAAGGATTTTTACACCTCTCTGGGTCTATGGGAAAACCACTGGGTCTCCCTGTCGGTCCGGGACTACGACCATCCGGAAAAATATATCGGCAGCCAGGAGGACTGGGATACTTGCGAAAAAATGCTGGAAGAAATATCAGGGGAAATGGAACTGGACGCCAAGCGCTGTGAGGGCGAAGCGGCCCTTTACGGTCCGAAAATAGATTTTATGTTCAAGGACGCTTTGGGCAAAGAGATTCAGATTCCGACCGTGCAGCTGGATTTTGCCACTCCCAAGAAATTCAACTTGGTATTTACCAATGAAAAGGGGGAGGAAGAACATCCGGTCATGGTGCACCGGGCCATTCTGGGGTCTTACGAAAGATTCCTGGCCCTCTTGATAGAGCATTTCGCCGGCGCTTTTCCGGTTTGGCTATCTCCAGTCCAGGTCAAGATCCTGGCTGTGGGCGAATCTCATCATGATCATTGCCGGCAATTATCTCAAGAATTACAAGCGAACAACATCCGCACAGAAATAGACATAGAAGACGACACCATCAACTACAAGATCCGAAAAGCCACTCAGGAAAAAGTCCCCTATGTTCTGGTGGTCGGGGACAAGGAAATGAATTCGGACAAATTGAATGTCCGGGACAGAGGCCAAACCGAGACCCGAGAGATAAGCAAGCAAGAGTTCATTCAAGAAATCAAAAACCAATAAAAAGACACCGAAAATAAAATCCTACACCGGCCGGTGTAGGATTTTTATGTTAAAAATTCAGGGAATTAAATGAATTTGGCTGATTTGAATTTCTTTTTAAAACTCAATTTTTTATAATGATCGATGGAATTAAGATAGTAAATACTGCTTAATTTCTCTTCATCCATAATAAAGCTGGACAGAGAACAATTGAATAGATTCAATTCCGGGCTCTTGCGCAAAGAAAACCCCATGGCGGTGCCAACGCAACCTCGAATAACATTGCCGTGGCTGACTATAAGGATCTTTTTACCTTTGTGCTTTTGCAGGACTTTGCGAAAAAAATTCATAGTCTCTCTGGCCTGGGAAAGAGTTCCCGGGGCTTCTGTTAGGTTCTCTTTGAATAGGGTTTTTTCATAAACATCCACATGGTGCTCGGCCAATTCCTTATGCACGCTTAAATCCCGTTTTTGGTTGTCCGTAATAATCTCTGCTGTTTTCAAAGCCCGGGTCATATCACTGCTTAAAATAAGATCGAATTCAAAGCCCTTTAAAAAACGAGCCGTTTTTTCGGCTTGCTCCTCCCCTCTCTTAGTCAGACCCGGTCCGGGATGTAGGGCTTGACCTTTTTTATGGTTGTAGCTCTTGGCGTGGCGGACAAAGGTTACTAAAGTTCTCATTTGTACCTGTTTTAAAACTTAAAAATAAATGCCGAACCGAAATCCGACTTAAAAATAAATTTTCTCTTTTATTTTATTATATCAGAAAAAAACCGGAACTTCTAACTACCCCTGATTGCCAAATCCCTGAAAATGGTATAAAATAATAAAAAATAGACATTATGATCAACAACTTTAGCAACTTATTCAAAATTAAACAAGCCGACCGAAATAAATTTTGCAGTTATATTATTGAATCCAGTGCTCCCCACGGGGATTTTTATTTTTTAGTGATGCTCTCGGCCCTGATCGTGGCTTTAGGGCTTTTGGCCAATAATATTATTTTGGTCATCGGAGGAATGGTGGTCGCTCCCATCCTATCCCCCATCCTGGCCCTGGCCTTGGGTATAATAATCAATGAACCCAAAGTAATAATAAGATCCTTAAAAATATTCCTCACCACTTTTATCCTGGTATTTATATTAACCGGAGTAGTGGGAATGTTTGCTTCCGCCTCTATAAAAGATATAGAATTGGTCCGGATAATGAAGCCCTCTTTATTCAATTTCTTTGTCTCCTTGGTGGCCGGATTAGCGGCCAGCTACACCTGGGCCAAACCCAGTCTGGACGAAACCCTGCCGGGCATAGCCATAACTGTTACCTTGATCCCGCCTCTGGCCGCGGTAGGACTGGCTTTTTCCGGAGGGGAATTCCTTTTAGCCGGAGATGCCTTTAAAACCTTTCTTTTGAATACACTGGGCATCGCCGCTTCCAGTTTGATCGCCTTTTCTTTAATGGACTTTTATAAAGCCAAGAAAAAATTAGTAGAGGAGGTAAAGGAAGAGGAAAAAGAGATCAAGCAGGAAAAGAAGCAAAGTAAAAATAAAAAATAATACAAAGAAGGTTGAGATATTGGATATTGGATATTGGGCACAGTGTTAAACTAATTTACTAATATCCAGTCCAGTATCAGTTCTTAAAATATCCAACCTCTTTTGATCCCCTTACTGACCGGACGAACCTTCAAACAGCTTTCATTATGTACACCTTAAATAAGACCAAACAACAGATAGCGGATAATATTAACGGTATTTTAGAACAAGAATTGATCACCGCTTCCAAGATCGTTTATCCGCCGCAAAAGGAAATGGGGGACCTGAGTCTCCCCTGTTTTGAATTGGCCCAAACTCTTCAAAAAAACCCGACCGATATCGCCGAAGATCTTAAAGAAAAGCTCTCTCTTCCGGAAAGCGTGGAACAAATTCAAACCTCCGGACCTTATCTTAACTTTTTTTTAAACAAGTCTCATTTGGCCGACAAACTCCTCTCCGAGATAGATCAAAAACAGGAACACTACGGCTTTCAAGAACAAGAAGAGAAAGAAAAAATAATAATAGAATATTCCAATGTTAACACCCACAAGGAATACCATGTGGGTCATTTGAGAAACATCTGCTTCGGGGAGGCCGTTGCCCGGATCTTGAACGCCAATGGCCACGAGGCCATGCCGGTGTCCTATGTCAACGACTTCGGGGTCCATGTGGCCAAAACCCTGTGGAACTTGAATGATTATTTGCAACAAAATTATCCCGACCAAAATATCGAGAACCTCTCCGACAAAGAAAAGGGCTATATCCTGGGCAAAACCTATGCCGATGCCGCCCAAAAGGCCAAGGACAACGAACAGGCCCAAACCGAGATCTCGGAATTAATGAAAAAGATCGAAAGCCGTGATAGCCAAGAATATGAGCTCTGGCAAAAAACCCGGCGCTGGAACATCAACCAATTCCATCAGATCTATCAAGAACTGGGGGTGGAATTCCAGGACTTTCTTTATGAAAGCGAATACACGGAAGAAGGCAATAAAATAGTAAAAGAACTCTTGGACAAAGGAATATTGGAAAAAAGCGAGGGCGCGATCATAGCCAATTTGGAAAAATATAACCTGGGAGTGCTGGTGATCGTCCGCTCCGACGGGACGGGGATGTATGCGGTGGCGGACCTGGCTTTGGCCAAAGCTAAGCTGGAAAAATATGATCCGGATAAATCGATCTATGTAGTAGACAACCGCCAAACCCTGTATTTCCAACAACTCTTTAAGATACTGGAATTGGCCGGCTACAAGCAAGAAATGGTCCATCTGGCCTTTGAATTCGTAAAACTGCCAAGTGGAATGATGTCCTCTCGATCCGGTAATGTCATAACTTATGAAGAACTGAGGCAAATAGTTATGAAAAGGGCCTTGGAAGAAACTGAGAAAAGACATCCGGATTGGTCCCGAGAAAAACTGGAAGAAACGGCCAAAAGGATCGGCTTTAACGCCATTAAATTCGAAATGTTAAAGGTGGACGCCGATAATATTATTACTTTTGATATAGATCAGGCCTTGAGTTTCGACGGCTTTACTTCGGCTTATATCCAATACACCGTGGCCCGTATCCAAAGTATCTCCAGAAAAGCCGAAGTTGAACCTTCTTCCTCCAAGGATGAGCCGGGAAAACAATTAACCCAAGAGCGGGAACGCGACTTGGTGGTCAAATTGGCCAAATTCCCGGAAGCGGTGGCCGCGGCCGGCAAGAATTACGACCCCAGCAAAATAGCCAAATATCTTTTTGACCTGGCCCAAATTTTTAACGACTACTATCATGCGGTGCCGGTATTGCAATCGGGGGAACAAACCCAAAAGGCGCGCCTGGCCCTTCTAAAAGCAGTCTCCCAAACCCTGGAGAACGGTATGAGATTGTTGAATCTGAAATCGGTAGACCAAATGTAGGCCTAAATAAAAGATCCGCGCCAATAACGCGGATTTTTTGTATACAAAAACATCAAAAATTAAATCACCCCAACCTAAGGATGTCGATCAACTCTTTTTCCTTCCGCCCCGACGAAAGATCTTGGTCCTTTTAACGAATTGCTGCTTTAACTGCTTAAAACCGGCCGGGGTACGGAAGGTGGGTTTTCCGGGTTGTTTTCCCACTTGGGAATGTTTCTTCTTCATGGTTATCCCCTTCGGGGACCCCCACTACGAATGGGGGACATCCGAATATTATTAATGGTATTACTTTTTTAGCAACTCTTTTAATTTTAGGGCGTTGTTTACGGCGTAGCCGTGGGCGTCGTTGTTGAAATATACATATATTTCCTTGGTCTTCTTGCCCCATTCTTTGAGTTTATCGGCCCACTCCTGTAGTTGTTCCTCGCTGTATTCGGAGTCATACAGACCCTCCGGACCGTGCAGACGCAAATAAACAAAATCCGCGGTTATTCTTTCATCCGTGGGCCACTCCGGGGTGTCGGAGATGACCAGACCGCAATTATATTTCTCCAATATCTTATAAACTTCCGAGCTCAACCAGGTCTCATTCCGGGGTTCAAAAGCTATCCTATATTTAGAAGGTATCACTTGCAATAGATTCTCCAATTTTTCCGTATTGACCTTCAAGTTGCCCGGGATCTGGACCAATATCGGCCCCAGTTTATCCTGTAAATTGTCCACATTTTTGATAAAATTATTCCAGATCTCCCCGCAGTTGTTCAATTTCTTGATATGGGTCAGGTACTTGGAGATCTTGACGCTGAAGTGGAAGTCCCGAGATTTCACTTGTTCCCGCCAATTCTTGTAGGTCTCGGCCTTGATCTCATGATAAAAGGAAGCGTTGACCTCGACCGTATCAAAGTGGCGGCTGTAGTGATCCAGCCATTCGGTCTGTTTGATATTCTCCGGATAGAATTTACCCTTCCAGTCCTTGTAGGACCAACCGGAGGTTCCGATATAAAACTGGGTCGAGTTGGCCATAGAAAATATTTATTCGCTTTTATTGTATCAATCCTTTTAAAGATTTTCAATTGATTTGATTTGACCTTTTTCTAAAAATATACTAAAATTTCCGAATTAAAGCTCTTTTTAACCAAGGAGGAGATAAATGAAAGAAGCTAATCTTATAAAAGCGGCCCGACGGATACATATGCTAAACTTGATCGAAATAGAAGAACCGGAAAAACTACCCCGGGTAGACCCGGAAAACTACCAACTAGATATGGATTTTTTGGAAAAAAACGGATTTATAAAAAAGGAAGGCCACAAGGTAGAGCTTGACTCCAGAGGACTGGACCTAATGCAAAGAATAACCCCGGAACAAAAACGGAGGTACAGAAGATACTTTTTCGGAAAAAATAAAAACCCCTGAATCCAAAGAGCAGGGGTTTTTTATTGGAAGATTAACTTAAACCCAAGTTAGGCAGGCCACTCTGTCACCCTCTTGTTTTAATCTCATTAAACTCACGCCTTGCGTATCCCGGCCGGATTCGCTAACAGAGCTAAAGGGAAGGCGAATAACCTGACCTTTTTCCGACATGATTATCAGATCTTTATCTTTCATTTTTTCCGGATTGACTACATAGGCATTAACCAAATTACCGGTTTTGCCGGTAACCTTGGCGGTCCTGATCCCGGTACCACCCCGGCCTTGCGGTTTGTAAAGACTTAAATTCGTTCTCTTGCCAAAACCGTTCTCCATTATGGTCAAAAGTTGGTATTTTTTGGCTCGGTCCGGCTTGACCACACCCATACCGACCACATAATCCTCTTTTCTTAATTTAACACCGTGAACTCCGCTGGCGGTTCGGCCCATAGGACGAACCTCGTCTTCTTCAAAGCGGATGGCCTGGCCGTTGGCGGTTATCAACTGAATATGGTCCTGGCCGGTGGTGGGCTTGGCCCAGATCAACCTGTCGCCGTCCCTCATTTTAATAGCTATCAGACCGGAACTGCGGACATTGGAGAAGGCCTCGATGTCCACTTTCTTGACCAAGCCCTTTTCAGTGGCAAAAAAGAGGTATTTGGCCTCATTGATCTTGTCCAAGGGTAAAACAGAAGTGATCTTTTCATTATTGTTGAGCTGGAGAAAATTAACAATAGCGGTTCCTTTGGCGGTTCGAGCGGCCTGAGGAATCTCGTGGGCCTTAAGCTGAAAAACCCGCCCTCGAGTGGTAAAGAAAAGCACATCGGAATGGGTCATGGTGGTGAACATAAATTCCACCATATCCTCTTCCTTGGTGGTCAGTCCCATAACTCCCTTGCCGCCCCGGGCCTGAACCTTGAAAGTATCCGGAGCTATCCTCTTGATATATCCGTCCCGGGTCATCATAACAATAGTCTCCTCATTCGGGACCAGATCCTCGGTGTTAAAATCCTTGACTCCTTTGGCTACTATTTGGGTTTTTCTCTTATCTCCGTATTTATCAATTAGATACTCCAGATCCTTTTTAATAAGATCCCGCATCTTGGTCCTGGATTTTAATATGGTCTCTAATTCCTTGATCAATTTTCTCTTTTCCTTAAGTTCGTCTTCGATCCTCTTTCTTTCCAAGTTGGCCAAATTCTGAAGTTTCATCTCCAAAATGGCCACCGCTTGCTGTTCAGTCAATTTGAACTTCTTCATCAAATTGTTCTTGGCTGTTTCCCGGTCCCGGGAACTCTTGATGATCTTAATGACCTCGTCAATATTCTTTAAAGCTATCATCAACCCCTCTAAAATATGGGCTCTGGCTCTGGCCTTGGCCAGATCAAACTCCGTTCTTCGTCGGACCACTTCCTCGCGGTGCTTGATGTATTCCTCTAAAACCATTTTCAGGGTCAGCACCCGCGGCTGGATACCGTCAACCAAGGCAAGTATATTGATATTAAAAGTGGTCTGCAAAGGAGTCTGTTTATATAAACTGTTAAGGACTTTTTTGGGGTAAGCGTCCTTTTTTAGTTCAATAAATATCCTAACCCCTTCTTTATCCGATTCATCCCTTAGATCTTTGATGCCTTGGATCTTTTTGTTCTTGACCAGGTCGGCTATTTTTTCCACCAAAGCGGCCTTATTCACTTGATAAGGAACCTCGGAGATGGCTATGGCATGTTTGCCGCCCTTGAGCTCCTCGATCTCCGCCCGGCCTCTCATAACCACGCCGCCTTTGCCGGTAGCATAGGCCTGGGCGATATCCTTTTTATTATAGATTATACCCCCGGTCGGAAAATCCGGTCCCTTGATGATCTCGGTCAACTCCTCGACCGAGGCCTCCGGATTATCTATCAAATGGATAATGGCATTGCTTAATTCGGTTAAATTATGAGGCGGAATATTGGTGGCCATACCTACGGCTATTCCCATAGTTCCGTTTAAGAGCAGTTGCGGCAATTTGGCCGGCAACACGGTCGGCTCTTTCTGGGATCCGTCAAAATTGGGGGTAAAATCCACGGTTTCCTTTTCTATGTCATACAAAAGCTCCTCGGCTATCGGGGCCAAGCGGGCCTCGGTGTACCTCATGGCAGCGGCACCGTCCCCGTCCATAGAGCCGAAATTACCTTGACCGGTCACCAAGGGGTATCTCATGGAAAAAGTCTGGATCATTCGGACCATGGAATCATACACAGCCGAATCGCCATGCGGATGATACTTACCCAAAACTTCACCCACTACAGTAGCTGATTTCTTGAACTTGGAATTGGACCGCAAGCCAATGCCCCACATGGCATACAAAACTCTCCGATGCACCGGCTTTAGGCCGTCCCGGACATCGGGCAGGGCCCGCTGGACAATAACGCTCATAGCGTAATCCAGATAGGATCTGTTCATCTCCTCCACCAAGGGCTGACTGCGGACCAAGCCGTATTCGGTCTGTTCGTAGTCACCCTCTTTCTTTCGGGGATCGTTGTCCTCTTCTTCCTTGTCCTTATTATTCTTGTTACCGTCTTTTTTGGCCATATAAAAAAATCTTATTTTTATTGCTGATCCGGTTTTTTAGAAAAAACGGATCTATTCGAATTTTTTCTCCAAATTTTTCTTTAAAGCCCTGATAGTAGAGCTGGATATATCCTGTTCCCGCTCCGATTGATCCGAGCCCGAGTTGCCCTGACCGGAATCCGATCCCGAATCAGTGGCCACAGTTTTGAAACTTTTGACCTCCTTTTTTATATCATCCATAGTACTGGAAAAATCCTGGGTGAACTCGCTGATCCCTTCCTGGTTCCGGGAGTTTGTCAGGCCGGTGTTCTGGAATGTTCGCTGAATATTGAATACCCACAATATTCCGATCAGGGTCATAAAAAATACGATACCGGCTCCCATTAAGAGCTTTTTATCCCTTTCCATTTTGTCCTGTTCCTTTGGAGATGTTTTTTTCTTCGGGGTCATAGAAATTAAAAATTAAAGACGACCAACTCCATATTTTCTTGGGGTAATTCCTTTTTGGATATCTTTAATTTATCTTCATAAGTGGGATTTATACCCAACTGTTTTACAAACTCATCCACTCCGGCCAAGTCCACTTTCAAGCCCTTAACCTGGTAATGCATGGGTATGACCATTCGGGGTTCGACCTGAGAGACCACCTCCACCGCTTTTTTGGCGTCCAAGGTGTAAGTTCCGCCTACCGGGATCATCAGGATGTCGGTCCCGACCAGGGATTCCAATTGCTTGTTCTCCAGAACATGGCCCAGGTCGCCCAAATGCACTATGGAAACATCATCCATTTCTATCCTATATATGATATTCTTACCTCTTTCCTCCCCCTGCTTGTCGTCATGAAAGGAATCCACTCCCTGGATTATCACACCCTTGATATCATACTCTCCGGTAGTATCTATAACCACCGATTCCCCTCTAAGAGACCCGGTATTGTTATGATCAAAATGGTCATGGCTGACCGTGATGATATCAGCTTCAAAATTAGGAACTTTTAAACCCAGAGATTTGTCAAACGGATCGGTTACTACGGTAATGCCGTCCGGTCCGGTCTTGTCTTGAATGCGAAAACAAGATTGTCCCCACCAAGTAATAAACATAAAAAACGGTTATTTTTTAAACAAACAACTAAAAATAGGTGGTTAACACCTATTTTTAGTTTAGCAAAACTAAGGGTTTTAGTCAATTTAAAAATCGAGCTTTTACTCCCGGAATAAGCCACTTTTAGCTCCCGTTTCCACGCTTAAGCAGGCCTTCTTTTAGTATGTCTTTCCCATAAAATTCTTTAAAACTATTGACCTTCTGTTTTAAATTAAATTCCATGGTTTCATAGGCCTGGCTCTCGGTGGTCCCCGCCTGCTCCAGGTCCTCGAGTATTTTGTAGCAAGCCAAAATCTTCCTTAATTTCCCTTTTATAAAAGAATCGTTGTGATAGAGCTTTACGGCCTCCGGATTACTGGTATCTATCAGGGCCATTGGTTGCGAATTCTCTAAATTGTATCTTATCTTCCAAATTTGGCCTTCATCATTATACTCAAATTTTAGACCCGTGACCTCGCCGGGAATTTCTTCCGAGGACACCTGCTTCTCCGAAGTTTCGGGTTCGGCCTCGCTGGCCTCGACCGATGCTTCTTTACTCTCTCCGGCAGACTCCGCACTCGCCTGGCCCCGGACCTCCTCCGGTTCAGTGGTAGAAGTTTCCGGATTCTCCGGATCCTTACCTTTCTCGGCGGATAAATTCTTTAATTCTTCCCGCTGTTGCTGGTTTAAAACCCGCGGCCGGCCTTCACCGCCGCCTTTTTCAGTTCTATACCCCTCTCTTACTTCATCCTCGGGTAAATCTTCCAAAAAACTTTTTTCTTCTCGAGATAAGACCTGGGGTTCTTCCGCAGACTCGGAGTCACCGGAAAAATATTCATTGATATTATTGTTTATCTTGTCCAGGGTGCCTTTGGAGATATCCCCTTCTTTGCCCCAAAGCAGAGGGCCGTCAGAAGATATTTTCCCTCCTTGCCAATCTATGGTTATCTCCCAATCCGAGTCCGGCCCCCAGTTCTCGTGCGGTAATAATATCTCGGTGCCTCCGGAGGAATGACTCACTACTACCTCTGGCAGATCAAAATGGCCGATAACATCATAAAACAAAAACCGGGCGCTTTTTTCCGCCCCTTGGGCGTCGGGACTGAATTTAATGGAGGCCAACTCTCTTAAATAACGATCTCCTTCGCTTCCCTGGAAACTGTCATAATTTATTTGACCCAAGAAATCCTGTAATTTATGATAATCTTCCAAGGTGTGGCTGAATAAACCCTGTAATCTGGTGTTCTTGGTCTCGTCTATAAAATCAAATATCTGCCCGGCCTCATTCCAAGACATTTTATTCTCGGTCAACTCGGCCAAAAATCTTAATTTTTCTTTTTCCACCACGGACAGACCATTCTCAAAATCAACACCCAAACTCTTCAAGGCCTTAACATCGGATGGATTTCGGGGATCAATATAATTTTTGGTGATCTCGGCCGCTTCCGCAGTGGCTCGGGTGGTTCTTATTTCCTCCTTGACGGAAGCCAAAGAGGTTTCCCGGTCAAACTTTCCGGATAATTGTTTTTCCCCGGCCCGGGTTTGCCAATTGTTGTTCTCGTCCACTATTACTTCATACTCCTCTCCGTTCACTTCCACTGTGGTCGAAAGTTTTCTTCCCCCCAATTCATCACTACCAAAATCCACCTTTTCCGGGTCCAAACCCAACTCCTTTGCCTTGTGGTCGGCCCAATTCTCCCTAAGCTCTCCTTCGCCCACAGCCTTGGCTTCAAGCTTACTACTTCCTTTCTCTACATATATGTCCCCGGTCTCGGAATTGATATGAACTTCATTGCCTTCATATATCAAATTCTTGAGATCATTGCCATCGCCCATTTTTAAATTAGAAATAGACATTTTGTTTACGGCCTGCTCCAGTAATTTCTCCCTGTTCTCTTTGGTAATATCTTCATGGTCCGGATAATAATTATCAATAAAGGCGTCCTTGGTTTCAACGGAAACATTATCACCGCTCAATAATTTTTTACTGATACTGGTAATATTATCCCCTTGTTCCACGGTTTGAGCCAAAGAATTGATCCGACCCACTTCTTCCCGCAAACCGGATAAATTCTCGTTTTTAATAAAATTTATCACCTTATCAGAGATATTCCGGGGATCTAAATTGTCCAATACTTGCCCAAAACTCTTTTTACTGGCATCTGAAAGGTCCAACAATTCCTTTTTGACCGACAAAGAAAAGTTGGAATCAAGGACCCGGATATCCTGCTCCGAAATGGCCCCGCTTTGCAAAACCTTCTCCACCAACTTCGGGTTTGCTTGGGCTAACTTGCTCACGGCTCCGGGAAATTCTTCCAAAGAACCGGCCAGATCCGAATCATTTAAAATGGTCTTTTTAAAACCTTTATCCAGATCGGATTCACCCAGCCGGATCTCCCAATCAGCAACCTCTTTATTCTCAGCTATTTTGTTTATTATATCCGGATCTTTTATGGATGAATTCTTTAATTTTTCAAAATCGCCTGATTTTAAATTCCATACTTGCTTGTTCAAATCGGAATCCTTTGCCTCTTCACCGATAAAAATTTTCTTTTCCTGATTCGGTTTTGCCTTCTCTTGAGATTTTTCAGTTTTTTCTGGCGCCTCTTTTTGTTGGGATTGCTTAGGGGTGGTTTCCCGGCTATCGGAATCTTTGGGTGAGGTTTGTTCCGGAGCTTTTTGTTCCGTTTCCGGCGCCACTTCTTCTCCGCCTTCCCCCCAACCCATATAATCGGCGAATTTTCCGCCCAGCCATTGACCGGCGAAAGCGAAACCGGCGGAAGTAGCCGCGCTTTGCAAAGCTTTGTTCCGAGCGTATTTTTTTCTGTTTTCTTCCACCGTTTTTTCTAAGTTGCCGGCATATTCTTCCACCACCTTTTTATCCTCTTGATACTCCGAAGCCAATTTATCAGAATATAAATAATTATGCCGGGCCTGACAGGCCTGTGCCTGCCCCAATTCCTGGACCAGACTATATTGATTATAAAAACGGCTGTCATCTTGGCCGAAATCAATCTCTCCTTGATTTATTTTATATTCGATCTCTTCCAAGTGATGTTGGAGTGATTTTACGGCCTCTTGTTTTTGCTTATCACCGGACTCCTCTGATTCCAATATATCCTTTAAATCCTGTAAACTTTCGGAGTAATAATCCCAATCCACCACATCTTTTTTCGTGCCTACTTTCTGCTCCATGTGGTATTGGTATTCATCTTTTTCCGAACCGCCTTTTCGGGCCGATTTGTCCTGATTTGCCAATTCCTCCTGGGTTCTTTGCCATCCCCGGACACCCCCGATCCCGGCGGCCCCCAAAGGAGCTCCGAAAGCGGCCAAAGAACTACCCACGGCACCCAAAAGGGCGGTAGCTCCGCTACGGGCAATAAAACCTCCGCCCAAAAACAGGCCTTTTTCCGTAAGGATATCCTTGAAGGAATTCTTCCATGCTTTTTGATTTTCAATATTTTCCAAGGCCTTTTCCGCCTCGGGGTCGTTATTTAAAAGTTGATTGGCATAAGTTTGAAATTCAACCCGATTCATCTCTAAGCCGGCCTCTTGCTCTCCTTGAAGTTCTTTTTTTATGTTCAAAGCTTCTTGTTTGGCTTTTTCGTATTGTTCTTGGATCTTTTCAAATTTATTCCTTTTGGTTTTGGAGTTCGAATGCTTCCATTCTTCCGGGATTCGGGCGAATTCATTGGCTATGTTATTAAATTTATTTAATTTCTCATACTGTCTGGGGTCCAAACCCTCTTCCATTGACAAAAATTTAATATTCAAATTTCCATTGTTCTCCTCCACTTCCGGACCGAACTCCTCCAAGCCGTCCACCAACTGCCTCAAAGTTTGTTCATGGGTCCTCATGCCGCCATATAATATTTGCTCTCCCTTATCTTCCTGTAATTTGCCCAACTGATAATGCTTGGTTATTCCCTTCCAAAGTTTGCCCAAAAATTTAGAGGTCTTGATATCCTGCTTGAATTCCTCGCTGGCCTCGTCCTCGATCCGGCCCAAAGTCAATTGCTTCAAATTCTCCAGAACCAAAAGCTGCTGCCCCTCGGACAGATCAACAAAACCGTCCAGATCTTCCAGCTGATCCCGCTTGATATTCATCTCGGACTTGAATCTTTCCGCCACTTTTTTTGAAACCTCTTTTTCCTCTTCTTTTTCTTGTTCTTGGACTTCTTCTGTCTCCGCTTTTTCCTGTGAAAATTCTTCTTGCGGTCCCTGGCTCTCCGGAGACTCGAGTTCTTTCTCTTTTTGTTCGCTTTGTGACTGGTTATCTTTTTCTTGTTCTTTTTCACCCTGTTTTTCCTTCCAGGAATCCTCAGGTCGCTCCACTCCTTCTTTATCAAAAGCATCCTCGCCCATCATGCCTTTAACCAAACTCTCCGCGTCTTCTTCCGCGGAATTTTGTTTGTGCGGATTTTCAAAATCCGACATAATTTTATATTTAATGCTTATTTGGCAAAATAGATTCCTTCGTCCCCATTATCTTCTTCCTGTTCTTCCGGATCACTTGTCTCTTGTTCTTCTTGGTCCTCTAAAGAATTATCCTCGGAGTTATTCTCCTCCGGCTGCTCCGGGGTGTCTGCTTCCTCTTCGGGTTCCTGGCCGTCATCGCCATCCAAATAATTCTCCGGCGGCCGGGAGTCCTCGCGGTTATGTATTTCCGCTCCGCTCACTTCGTCGCCGCTCATGGCTTGGTATTGCTCCCGGTTGACCAGGATCTCTCTGGGCTTGGAACCGTTGGCCGGACCCACTATTCCCGCCTCTTCCAATTCATCCAAAAGTCCGGCGGCCCGGGCGTAACCGACCCGGAGTTTTCTTTGCAAAAACGAAGCCGAGGCCTTGCCGGAATCAATAACGGTCTGTTTGGCCTCTTCAAAAAAGGCGTCCCGGTCATCATCATCCAACTGCTTGCCGTCAAAGGCAGTAGCGCCCATTCCCTCTACTTTTTGCTTCTCAGTCACTCCTTCCATATATTCAAAATCTCCGCTTCGTTCCTTAATATAGTTAACCACCCGCTTAACTTCGGCGTCGCTGACAAATACTCCCTGGATCCTTTTGGGCTTGGATATATCCGGATTCACAAAAAGCATATCTCCCTGACCCAATAATTTCTCCGCGCCCTGGGCATCCAAAATGGTCTTGGAGTCCACCCCGGAGGCCACGGAAAAAGCGATCCGGGCCGGCACATTGGCCTTGATCAAACCGGTGATAACATCTACGCTGGGCCTTTGAGTGGCCAAGATCAAATGGATACCGACCGCCCGGGCCATCTGGGTTAACCGGATCACTCCGGCCTCGACTTCCCGGGGCGCGGCCACCATCAAATCGGCCAATTCATCCACCACAAATATTATATAGGGCATCTTCTCGGTATTCGGGGACTGATTATAGGATTCGATATTCCTCTTTTTGGACTTGGACAAAACCTCGAAGCGCCTATCCATCTCATTCAAACACCATTTTAAAGAATTTATCGTCTTGTTGACATCGGTTATAACCGGAGTAAGTAAGTGCGGAATGCCGTTATAAATGGGAAGCTCCACTCTCTTGGGGTCCACCATGATGAATTTCAGGTCATCCGGATCATTCTGATAAAGCAGACTGACAATAATGGAATTAATACAGACCGACTTACCGGAATTAGTAGCCCCGGCTATAAGCAAATGAGGCATCCGAGTAATGTCATACATCCAAGTTTCTCCGGTCACATCCTTACCCAAGGCCATCATCAGATTGTTCTTCCTGGTCTTGAACTCCCGGCTGGAAAGTATCTCCCGCAAAGTAACAATGGCCTTGGTTCGGTTAGGCACTTCTATACCCACCAAGGGCTTACCCGGGATCGGAGCTTCTATTCTAATAGGGTGGGCCGCCAAGGATAGGGCCAGATCATTGCTAAGATTGGTTATTCGGGCCAATTTTACTCCTTCAGCCGGTTTTAAGGTATATTGAGCCACGGTCGGCCCCACTTCCACCTCCCCCATTTCCACCGGAATCCCGAAATTCTCCAGGGTGCGTTGTATAACCATGGCGTTCTGGCGGACATCACCGCTACTGGGCTTACCGGTCTTGTTATTTAAAAGATTAAGAGGCAGATCTATTTTGATATTGCTGGGCTCCCAGTTGGATTCCACTTTTTCCTCTTCTTTTTCCTCCCGGCCGGACAAAGAAGAAGTTAAAGGATCTTCTTCTTGTTTATCTTCAGTTTTTAAAGAGGAGGCCTCTCCTACCTGCTTTCGAGAAAACAAGGATCCTTCTTGTTCCTCGTTTTCCAGGGGTAGCTCCTGTTCTTCCAATTCCTCTTCCTCCTCTTCTTCTTTTCCGGAGTAAAAGAAACCGGTCACCGCCGAGGCCAGCCATCTAAAAGGATATAATATTTTAACCACAAAACTCTCCTTGCCTATCAATTTATTCAAAGTGGTATTAAAGATCAAAAGCAAAGAGATCAAAAACAAGGCCAACAAAACAACAAAGCTCCCCCAAAAACTGAGAAAATTATGGAAATGACCGGCTAAAAAAGCCCCGAAATGGCCTCCACCCCGGCCAGCATCGGCTATAGCGCCCCATTCGCTCCGGGAATAAAAAATATGGAACAAGGATTGAAGCGAAACCAGAAACAAAAGCAGGCCCAAAAAATGAGATCCCTTAAAAAATCCTTTATCCTTGCGGTATAAGAAGAAACCCCAGGCCAAAAGTATCACCGGAAATATCCATTTGCCCCAGCCAAAAGCCAATTCCAGCCCCCGGGCCAAATAATTCCCAGCTTTGCCGCCCAGACCAAACAGGCCTACCAAACTCAAGGCCCCCAAAGTTAAAACGGCCACTATAAAAATGGCCCGCTTGGTTTCGGGATTCAGACCCAAACTGGGGAGAGCTATATAGTCCAGGGGGTCCTTATCCTTTTCCGGGCGGGTTTTCTTACTGTTATTATTCTTTTTCTTGTTCTTTTTTTTCGCCATAAAAATAAGGTTGTTATTACCATTATAGCATAAAAAGATTCGGAAATAAAGCCCTTTTGGCAGGGGAAAACTCAAGTTTTAAACTTATACGCCCCTATTAATGCCAGTAACAAAATTATTATTCCTCCCAAAAAGATCTCGGGCCAATGGGCAAAACCTTTTTTGTTCGAAGTTTGTGAGCCCAATACCAATTTACCGGAGGTATCGCCCCGGGACCGGGAAGAGGTTCCCAGCACCCGGCCGGATTCAGCCGGAGAGGAGGATGAAAGGAACTCCAGATCCCGGCTATCTCGGGGCAGGATCCTGATCTGGGAGTTATATTGATCGACCAAACCGACCACTTCGGTTTTTTCTCCCTCGGACAAGTCATCAACAGCGGAGGCGAATTCTTCCTGCAGATAAACCAAGGCCTCTCCTTGGCCATCATCAATATAGAATTTACGGGAATTCATATCCGTAACCTGTCCGGTAGTCCGAACTAAACTTCCCACTTTCTCTTTTATGTTCCGGCATGACACTGATCGAGGTCGGGGCGCCGGTCGATCGGCCAGAACCCTTATGTCCTCGGCTTGGGAGGTGTTGACCCGTTTTTCCCCGCGGCTTACCGAAATCTCGCCCTTGACCTGGATCCGGTCGCCCCGCCGCAACTTCGGAAAATCCTTATAATAATTATAAACTTGAATGCCGGCGGAATCGACGACATAAAAATACTGACTGCCCAAAACTCCCGGCCTAACCGCAACCGTGCCCTCGGTCAGAACCGGATCACCCTCGGGCAATAACCTTATTTTCTCCAGATTAAAAAAAGGTGCGGAAGCAGATCTTTTTTCCGACCGCTTCTTCGATGTTTGCGCCGGGGAAGAACTTGAAACCTTTTGGGGCTTGGGTCTATTCTCAACTGAAGGATCGGTATCCGTCGACTCTTCCGGCTGGAATCGATCTTTCTTTGAATCCGGACCGGGTGAAACCCTTACTGTTCTGCTTCGAGTGGAAGTAGCCCGACCGTCACTAACCCGTAAAACCACTTTATATTTTCCCGGTTGTAAAAAAACATGGTGGGGCAGAGGCGTTTTCACCTCCACTCCGTCTCCGAAATCCCAAACAAAACTTAAGTCATCTCCGTTGGGATCCACAGTATCCGAACT
>CAZPEL010000005.1:17953-34567 GCA_964585585.1 uncultured Gammaproteobacteria bacterium
CAATTCCAGGGAATCCTGATTATTATTCAGGACTAAATTGGAATCCGGTCGGGCGAGGATCAAAAAATCCCCGGCCCCCAAAACGGAAGGAAGATCATGCAAAAATTCGTAACGACCAAACTGGAAAACCTTACCTTTCTTGTTGCGTATTCGCCACCCTTTTAGGTCCACTTTATTCAAGTCGGGGTTGTAGATCTCTATAAACTCCCGTTTGCGGTCGCTTCTTTCGGGATTAGGAAAAATCTCGTTTATTACTAAAGAACCTTGTTCTTTTTTCGTCTCGCTTGAAGTATCTGAACTGGAGCCGGCCGAGACACCGCCGGAATCAGCGGAATCGACATCGGAAGAAATGCTTTGATCGTTCGAAGCGGCACCGTCCTCGGAAGAGGTGGCGGCCACCGAATTGCTTTTCCCGGGACTACCTCCGGGATTTAAACTGTTGCGCCATTTACCCTCTTGGTTTCTGGCCATGGTTTGGGCGGTTTGGTTGTCTCCGGCCGACCACTCAGAATCATTCTCCACCCGATCCACGGGCGAACTACTGGAAGGACAGTCGGGGGCGGAATACAATTCCAGCACTCCGGGGTCAGTATTATTCAAGCCAATAGTGGCATCCCAAATATCAATTTCGGCCACCTCCTGACTATTGCCGTAAACCAAATAACCATCCGAAGCTATCTCTGTGGTGGAAGTTCCGTCCGCATCCGCCATATTCAGGCACTCCCCGGTATCCGCCCCATAAACGGACCAATCGGATATATCCACCGGAGAGGAGCCGGTATTAAAAAACTCCAGCCACTCTTCGCTGCTGGAGCTGGCCGTGCCCATCCAAGCCACTTCATTGATCACCACTTCGGATCGAGCGGAAACCTGTCCGGCAAACAAAAAACAGACCCAAACCACCGCCAAGATCATTAATACTTTTTTTATCCCCTCCTTTTTGTAAAACCTGTTTACAGCGGACAAAAAGGACATAATATTCACAAAAATCGAATAAAAAATCTTTAAAAATTATATCTTAAAATTTTTTTCAGGTAAAACAAAACCCGGAATCTGGAAAGACTCCGGGTAAGTAAAAGTTTGAAAATCAGATCCGGATCATGCTCTGGTTGCCGCACTGGCAGGTGGTCAAAATGTGCAAAACTGAGGTCTGATAGCGGAAAAAAACAACTGTTCGTCGCCTGTGGCATGCGGGACAAATGTCCAATCTTGACTCTTGCCTTTGGCCTCTTTTGATTCTCCTTAAAAACTGTGGCATTTTCTCCCTCCTTTTTTGGTTTGGATTTTAAAAACGAGCTTATTGCTTTCAATATACACCCGTAAAAATCCGGGTGTCAAGAGATGAGCGGTCACTCGATCAAGGGAACAAAAGAAAAGCCGTAATGGTCCTCTTTTTCCACCTTATCTCCCTTCCGTTGAAACTTCATAATACTCTTTCTGACCGGACAAACAACAATACCCCTGTCCCTTAACTGCTCCACTAAATAATAAGGGATGTTATAAGCGGAAGCGCTGACCAATATCCGGTCAAAGGGTTTTTTCTTGGGAGTGCCCACCCCTTCCGGGGTATGGTAAACCTTAACATTCTTATATTTTTTCAACCTCTTCTTGGCCCCTTGAGCTAAATTCTTGATCCTTTCCGTGCCATAGATCCGGGCATGGGGACAAAGAACGCTTAAAAGGGCCAAAACATAACCACAGCCGCATCCTATTTCCAGGATCTTTTGTTCGTCTTGAGGGTCCAAAAGATCCAACATAAAAGCTATGGTACTGGGCTGGGATATGGTCGGACCGTAACCGATGGGCAGAGCGGCGTCTTCATAGGCGTATCTCTCATACCCCTCGGGAACAAAGTCCTCTCTTTTGACCCGGTCAAAGGCCTGAACCACTCTTTTGGAGAACCCCTCTTTTTGTAAATGCCTTAAAAGTTCTTGTTTGTCCATAACTTTCCTGTTTTTATTATTAACTTATTTTCAGGTTACCATATTTTTTTCCAATTATCTAATTTAAAAGCCCCTGGAATTCTCCAAGGGCTTTTAGAAGATTGTACAACTCCGAAGGTTATCTTGATTCCGGTATCCCGATATCGGGACGGGGCGGCTCTTGCCACAAACCCCTTACCGCCGGCACTACCACTCTTTCTTTTAGGAAGTGAGTCTTTTCCGAAACTTCGGTGATAGGGAAAATGTAAGCGGGAACATATAACTCTTCTACCTCCCTGTTATCTTTCTTTCTGTTAAAGATCCTGACCAGATCCAAACTCGGAGTTCCCAATTTTATCTTTACGGTCTTAGTGGGTTCGGAATGTTTATAAGGCCTATCCAGGCCCCCTTTTTCCGCCCGGGAAACAATGGTTTCGGAACCAGACACAGCCGGATAAGACGAGGACTGAAATCGGGGTAAATAGAGGTGGTTTAAACCGGATACTCTTTGGTGCCTGATATCCACATTCACCCGCAGTCCATCCGGGTCTCCACCCCTTCCGTAAACTAACTTGTTGTTTATTTTTAGAGGGTAAACCACGCTGATCGAATCCGGAACGCGAAAATTGTCCGGGTCCTGGCTCAACTCCAGATTTTTCCTCCAAAAATCCTGAATCCGGCCCCGGCCGTAATAAGAGGTGTTAACCCCGAAATCCCGCAAAAACTCCTCGGTTATATCCACTAACTCCTCTTCCGCCGGAATGTCCTCCAGGTGCAGCTCTTTCTTTTCCAGGCATTCGCTGTTACCCCCGCACTCCAGAAAGGGATCCGGCCACTTAGACCAATTCTTGCTCAACGAGATCTCGTTGTTGTCCAGATTGAAATCAATCGAAAAACCGAACTCCCTGTCCTCTATAAGATTAAAATTCCTGATCTTTTTGTTTTGTAAGCGGTCCCAGTTCATAAGCCCCAGATCCAGGTCTCCGAATTGACCGACCAATTTTCGAGACAAAGAATCATCCTTGACCCTCTTAAAAACCTCCCTTTCCGTCGAACTCGAATCCAACTCTTCTCCGGCATAAACAAATTCATAATTGATCCGGTTGGGTATTACCGAAACAGAGGTCTTTTTATCCGGGGACTCCGGAGAACTGATCTCTTCTCCACTGCCCCGACCCTCGATTTCCTGACTCAGCTGACCACCGCCGTCAACTCCGAATTCCCGGGGTTCTTGTACCTGTAAAGAAATGGTTCCAAAGGCCTCGTTCTCCAACTGCTCCAATTGCATCGACAATCCGGAAGAGCCGTCTTTCCGAGTTATTTCCTGCCCGGAGGGATAAAGGTCGGACAGCAACACCGAAAGCGCTATTATTCCTATTACCGCCGCGGCCCCGACCGGAGCCCAAGTCCATCGCGGAAAACGGAAGGAGAAACCGGCCGGATCCGGCTCGGAAAACCTTTTCAAAAGCTTGTCCCGCAACTCCCGGCTAAATTCCGGGTTCAATTCCGCCTCCGGCTTCATATCGATCAAAGCGGCCACCGCCTTTCTCAATTCCGGCTCCCGCTTTTTAAGCTCCGGATCCCATTCATACAATTCCCGAAGAATGGTTTCTATTTTTTTATTCTTATCAGACATATTTTTAAAACAGATCCTTTATTAATAAGGAAAGAAAGAGGCCCAGGGGCAATTCCCGGCGCAGGGAGTTAAGGGCCCGAGAAAATATCATCTTGCAATTGGCCTCGCTTTTGCCTATAACTTCGGCTATCTCCTTGTAGCTCAAACCCTCCCAAACTCTCATGATCACCACTTCCTCCTGTTCTTTTTTTAAAGTTTTTAAAAAATTCTTGACTTCCTCCAGAGTTCTTTTGGTGTCCACTTCCGCCTCCAGGTCCTTATGGGATCTCAGGTCAAAGAATTCATCTATGTTATCAGTGGGCCTGGAAGTGCGATAATGGTCGATCACCGTATTTCTGGCTATCCGGAACAACCAGGCGGAGAAGTATTCTCCTTGAAACTTTTTGATCTTTTTCAAGGCCTTGAAAAAGGTTTGGCTGGTCAGATCCTCCGCTATTTCCCGGGAACCCACCCGATAATAAATAAAATTGAATATCTTTTGGATATAAGCATCATAAAGCAGGCCGAAACTCTCCCCGTCACCGGCTCGGCATCGAGTGATCAACTCTTGTTCCCGCTCTTTATCCATGTTTATGCTTTAGACCTTAGATCGCGATACATCTTCACCACCGCTATGGCCAAGGCCAGACTCCAGACAAACTTCAGAAAAGCCGGTATATCCGGACCTCCCCAGAATTCACCCAATATCAGGACCAAAGGGTAAAACCCAAGCACTACCACGGGCGGAGCTATAGTTCTCAAAACCTCCATATGTTATTTTAAACCTTTCTTAAGGATACAATGATCATAAACTCCCTCAAAAGTGACTCCGCCGCCGCTTCGACTGAACTGCTCCGCTTCTTGAACGCATTCCTTTTTAGCCATATAGGGGCGGAAGCTGAGCCAATAGAATGATAGCAAGAACATAAAAAGGATCATTCCGTAAATAAAATACCTTTCCTTTTTGGGCATATTGTTTCTTTAATTCTAAGTAATATTAAAAACGAATAAAAAGAAGAATGGTAACAATTCCGCCATCTATTTCAAGGTCTTCCATAGATCCAACAGCTCCGGAGGAAGTTCCAGGGTAAGCTCCCTGGTCTCGCCTTGTAGATCCCGGAATTGCAAAACATCGGCCACTAAAAATACCCTGCCCCGCAAGAACCCTCGCTCTCGGATCCTTTGATTTTCCACCTTGGTCTTTTTGTGGCCGTACATATCATCTCCGACCACCGGATGACCATAAGCGGATAAATGAACCCGGATCTGATGGGTTCTTCCGGTAAGGATCCGAACCCGGAGCAAGCTGAACTTTTTTTTCCTCTCCAGAACCCAAAAACGGCTCAAGGCCTGTTTGCTTCCTTCTTCCGAGTCCGAAGCGGTGGCCATTTTAAAACCCTTGGGGGAACGCTTGATAGGCAGATCCATCTCCCCGTCATCCTGGTTCACCCGACCGTGGACCAGAGCGGTATACTTCTTTTTCACCCGCCGATCTTGAAATTGTTTTTTCAGGTTTCGGAAGCTTTCCGGGGTTCGGGCCGCCACCAACAAACCGCTCACTTCTCGATCCAGGCGATGCAACAAACCGGGTCGCCATTCATCCTCTCCCACTTCTTTTATCTCGGGGTACTTTTCCACTAAAAAATCGATTAAGGCCGGTTCTTTTAAATGCGGAGTTCGGTGGGATACCAAACCGGCCGGCTTGTTGACCACTACATAGTCATCGGTTTCGGCCACTATATCCACTTCCGGCGCGGCCTGTTTTTGCTGCTGAAAACTTTGAGCTTCTTGCTCCTTTAATTCTTGTTCCGAAGGGGAAAACACTCGATCTCCCTGCTTTAAACGATAAGAAGAATTCTTTTTTTCTTGTTCCACTTGAACCCGCCCCTCCTGGATCAATTTCTGCACCTGAGAACGGGAAAGATCGGGGTAATGCCCGCTTAAAAATTTATCCAATCTCTCTCCAGAATTATCCGGGGTTGCTGTTATTTCCATAATGTTTAGAGTTCATGAGTTAATCTTTGTATTTGCCGGGCAAAACTAAACTGGTCCCGGACCAATTCAGAAGCGTTCCGGCCCATATTCTTTTTAAGATCCGGTGCTTGCTGCAAACGAATGAATTTTTGGGCTAATTCCTCACTATCGCCCTCGGAGACCAGGAAGCCGGTCCTGTCTTCCCGCACCAGGTCCTCCCAGCCCTTATCCCGAAAAGCTATGACCGGCAAGCCGGCGGACATGGCCTCTAAGGCCACTTGGAAATCATACAATCTCGGCTGACTGATCCAGGCCAAATAAACATCAAAGCTGTCCCACCACTTCTCCAGATCCTTTTGGCCACCGACCAAATAGATCAAATTCTCGATACCGGTCTGGCGGGCCAACCAAGAAACCTTCTTTTTCTCTTTGCCGTCGCCAATAATGACCACTCTTAGATTACTAAAAATATCCAGACATATTTTGATGCTCTGAAAAAGACTCTCTATCTGGTAAACATTATCCAGGTCGGTTATAACTCCCACGGAAAAACAATTTTTTACGGCGCAAGAATCACCTTTCCGGGCCAAATTGGAAAAAAGGTCATCTTGGTGCTCTTGGGTGGGAGAAATTCCCAAATAAATATTGCGGATCTTGTCCGATTTAAACCCCTTGTTCTCCAATTCCTGCTGCGATCTGTGATTAAAAACTATTATCCTGTCTACGGAACGGGACAAGGATCTTAAAAGCTTTAATAAAAATCCGACCCTTTCCCGGCCGCAAACATCCGGCCTTTCCAACCAAATCACCCTCATCCTTAAAATCCGGCCCACCGGAGTGAAGATAACTCGATCGTTATTGTCAAAACAAATAATGGCGTTTATTTTTTTGAAAAACTTGGCATAGAACAAAGTAATGAATTGTTTTAAACAAAGAGGCGGGATCAAGGGGATGACCACAAACTTGCCCCAGCCGGACTCCAGATCCGGTCCGGATCGGACCTTTTTGACCATTCTCTGAGGCGAAGTCTCGGCAAACCAATCCAAAAAATCAGGGTTAGAAGACATTATGTGGAAAAAGTAGCCCTTATTCTCCATTTTTTTGAACAATTGGGCTATTAATTGACTGGGGTGGCGATTGGAATTTATTATTAAAAAATTCTTCATAGTTTAATTTTTATTCAATAAGATCCTTATCTCTTGGGCGGTAATACCCCGGAAGGCGTAAAGACTCAGGAAATAGACCACTCCGCTGCCCACCAGGGTCAAGAACAGACCGAAAAGCGAATCATAAAAACTCGTCGGTATTAGGTATAGGGCCCCGCCCATAACTCCGGAAGCCAATAAGGTCTTCCAAAATGTGGCGGCCCGGGGCAGGAAACGAGTGTATTTCCAGGTGTAGTAAAAAGCAAAAACGCCGATAACTACCTCGCTATAAACGGTCATCCAGGCCGCGCCGACATAGGAGTATTGGGGGATAAAAATAATGTAGCCGATCAGGGAAGTGATACTGGTAAAAATATAGGCCCAGATTATCTGCTTTTGCTTTTCTATAGCTATAATAACATGGCTGAACATAACTCCAACAAAGATAAAAGCGCAAGCCAGGACCAATATTTTAAGCACCGCTCCGGAGGCGGCAAAATCCTCGCCCGCGATCAAGGTCATCACCTGCCGGGACAGGAATTGGGCTCCGACCACCAAGGGGACGCACAGAATAAGCATAAAATTAACCGCCCTTTGAATTATATTGTTAAAATATTCATAATTCTTTTTTACCCAGCTAGATGTTAATATGGGCAGAATGATACCGCCGAAAACAAAAGGGATCATGGTCAATACATCGATTACTTTGTAAGTAGCTCCGTATATACCTACATCGGATTGGGGCTTGACCAAGGACAGGACCAGAACATCGGCCCGCAGATAGATCAAATTAAAAACAATGGTCAGGGCCAGAGGCCAGGTTTTTTTCAGTATATCCTTCCACCAGTTCCAATCCATCCCGATCCGAACCCGAAAGAACCTCCGGGCAAACCAATAATGAAAGAAGAAGCTGAAACCATTGGCTATGACCGTGGCCACCATAGCCCCCAATAAACCCCAATTGTTATAAGAAACCAAAAAGACACCTATGACCAGAACACTTCTGCCTATTACCTCGGCTATGGATACCCGGTCCATGCGTAATCTGTTCTGAAACAAACCGACAAATATCTGATTCAGGGAAATAAACAAAAAGGCCAAAGTGGTGATAAGAACTCCTATCTTGACCGTAAAACTGTAAGGCAGGAATATGACCACCAAGGGAGCCAGGGCCAAAAAGGCCAAGGCGGAAAAAAAACGAAGTCCGAAAAGATTGTTTAGGGCCTTTTGGTTGTCTACATCCGGTCGGCTGATCATCTGAGCCGTTAACAGGGTTAGTCCCAGGTCTCCGGCCACACTAAAAAGTGATAAAAAGGACATTATGGTGGTGTATTGACCAAAGCCGGACTGGCCCAAATATCTGGTCAATATTGCCACCACCACCAAGCCCAAACCGGTAATAACGACCTTGCTGATGATCTGGATGACAGTGTTATAAGCAACTTTGGTGGATAATCTCATACTGTATCTATTTGAAATTCGGAAGGATTTCAATTATAATTTAATAATAATCCCTCTTTTTTAATTATAACATAATTAATATGTTTCAAGCTAAAAAAATCATCTCTTTTTTGATCCTTTTTTTGTTCTTAAATCTAAGTCTTGTCTTTCTTGTATCCGCCCCCAAAACGGTCCTGGCCGGAAACCCTTTTGATCCGGAAAACCAGATCGGAGTAGAGGAAGTGGGAGAAGATGCCTATGGCCAAAGTAGCGACCCCAAAGACCCAAGGGAAATAGTGGCCAATATCATCGAGGTTATTTTGGGTTTCTTGGCCATAATATTTGTGGGACTGATCATCTGGAGCGGTTTTGAATGGATGACCGCCGGCGGCAATGAGGAAAAAGTGGGTCAAGCCAAAAAAAGATTAAAAAACAGTGTTATTGGTTTAATAATAATACTCATGGCTTACGGAATAACTTACTTCGTAACCGAACAGATCACCGACGCCGCCAAACAGCCCTGGGAGTGGTAAAATTATGATACTAAAAAAAATCAAAGAGTTCAAGAAAACTTCCATAACTTTGGCTGTATTTTTTTTGCTTTTACTGGCCATACTCTTTTTAAGCCGAGGGGAGGCCTGCCCCCCGAAAGAGGCGGAGTACGGCATTACTTTCTCCAAACTCAAGGCCCGGGAACTAAAGCTGGACTGGAAACAGGCCTATGTGGACATACTGGATGGCTTGGATATCAAAAAATTACGGCTGGCCGCTTATTGGAGTGAAGTGGAGAGCGACCGAGATGAATTCACTTACCGGGACCTGGATTGGCAGATACAACAGGCCTCGCAAAGAAATATAGATATCATTCTGGCGGTGGGCGGTCGACTGCCCCGGTGGCCGGAATGCCATTTTCCGGGTTGGGCCGGCAATATTTCCCGGGAAAAAAGACAAAAACAACTTTTGGATTATATACAAAAAACCGTGAACAGATATAAGGATAACTCCCATATTCAGGCCTGGCAAGTGGAGAACGAACCCTTCCTGTCCTCCCATTTTGGGGAATGCCCTCCCCTGGACAAGGATTTCCTGGATAAGGAAATATCCTTGGTGAAAAAAATGGATTCCCGGCCCATAGTGGTTACCGACTCCGGAGAATTATCCCTATGGATACCGGCGGCCAGCCGAGCGGACATATTCGGGACCACTATGTACAAACAAACTTACTCGGAGAAGTTGGGAAGTTATGTGGAATATCCGATCCGGCCCGGCTTCTTCCATTTCAAGAGAAATGTAGCCGACTGGTTCGCCGAACCGCAAAAATGGGTGGTTATAGAATTGCAGGGCGAGCCCTGGGGGCCCAAGCCCTACCAAAACCTGAGCCCGAAAGAAAGAAAAAAGACCATGAGTCCGGAAAAATTTGAACAGATGATGGAATTCGCCCGCCAAACCGGATTCAAGGAATTTTATCTCTGGGGGGCGGAATACTGGTACTGGGAAAAGACCAAGAACAACGATCCGGCTATGTGGCAAAAGGCCCAAAAACTCTTTACACAATAAAAAGATACGGGTAAGATTACCACGATATGACCCATACTAAAAAATACACCATCGGAGCGGACATAGGAGGGACCAACATGAAGGCGGTTCTTTGGGATGGAGACAAGGTTCTGGAAAGTTATAACCTGGCCACTTCCAAAGACAACCTGGACCATTTTCTGATCATGTTGAAAGCCCTGATCGATCCGCTCCTGGATAAGGCCAAAAAAGACAAGGCCAAAATCTCGGGACTGGGAATAGGAATAGCCGGCCTGTATGACATCAATAGCAACAGAGTGACCAAATCCCCCAATATACCGATATTGGACGGGGTGGACCTGGCCTCCAAGGTGAAAGAAACCCTGGGAATGGAGCCCTTAATAGATAATGACGCCAATTGTTTTGTCAGAGCCCAAGCTCTTAAGGGCGTGGCCAAGAAATACGATAATATTTTCGGCCTGACCATCGGAACCGGTATTGGCGGCGGCTGGTGGATCAACGGAAAGGTTTATCGGGGATCCCGGGGCGGGGCCGGAGAGATCAAAACAATGATAATAGACGACTCCCGAGAGATCGAAGAGATCTACAAAAAATTAAGCCAAGGCAATTCCGCCAATTTGGCCGAAGAGGCCTACCGCGGAGATGATCTGGCCAAGAGATCCTTTCAGGAAATGGGCTATTATCTGGGCCTGACCTGCGCCAATGTCATAAACCTCCTGGATCCGGAAGCAATAGTGATCGGCGGCGGCACTATGAAAGCGGCGGACCTTTTCTTTGCCAAACTCAAAAAAACAGCTTATGAATTCACCATGCACCCCGAGGCCAAAAAAGTAAAAATACTCAAAGCCAAATCCGAAGACGATATCGGAGCCATAGGAGCGGCCTTGCAAATAGAGTAAAGCTTTGGGTTGTTAGCTTTTAGGGAACAAACATACATAACTTTGGCCGCGTTGCAGCCCGCCTCCGGGCGACTGCAACAACTAATTCGAAATTCTTGGCAATAAAAAAATCTCCCTTAATTTTAAGGGAGATTTTTATGTTTCCGGATTATAGATATTTCTCCAAGGTCTCTTTTAAGGAATCCTTATCCCTCATGCCGGTCATGGTCTCCTGGGCCTCCCCGTCCTTGAAAACTATCAAAGTAGGGATACTCATTACTCCGTATTGGGAAGCGGTCTGCTGGGCTTCTTCCACATCCACCTTGCCCACCACGGCCTTACCTTCCATATCCTGAGATAGGTCATCAATAATAGGGGCCTGCATCTTACAGGGGCCGCACCACTCAGCGGAAAAATCCACCAAAACCGGTTTTTCCTTGGAAGCATCTATAGCTTCTTGCTGAAAATTGTCATCAGTGAATTGCTTAGCCATAAAATCAATTATTTATAACAAATCTATTTTATAGTTTGCTATAAATCTAATTATTTTTTATTAATTCCCTCATTAGTTGTTTTATTCTGTCTTTTTCTTTTTTATTCTTGCCCTTGATACTGCATTCCAATATTTCCTGTTCCACCAGTTTATCCATAACCGAATTAATAGCGGACTTGGAGGCCTTGAGCTGGGTCAGAACCGTATAGCAATCCTGGTCCTCTTTTATCATTTTTTTGGATCCCTCCAATTGTCCTATGATGTTGTTGATCAATTGGTCTATGGTTTTCATATGTTTTATGTTATCACATACCCAAATATTATCAAAACTTAAATATTATAGCCAGGCGCCACCACTCCTTGTATCAGATCCACTATTTTCTGACAAGAACAGGGCAACTTTTCCTGGAAATCCTCATCCTCCGGAATGGCCCGAGACAGAAAATTTTTATCCAGGCCCAGATAAGAAATAGTGGTTTTTTCCTCTTGTTCCCGTTTATAGACAAAGATCTGCTTGGGCTGCAGCAAAACAGCGCCGCGATCCGGATTCTTGCGGATACTTTGATAGGCCCGGGACGGATTGCAGACCATAACTGAATAATAAGACTCATCTGCTTTTACCTCGGCGCCGTGAGAGGCAAAAACCTCCTTCATATTAAAGATGTTCCGGATCACAAAATTATGCTCTTTGGCCTGGTCGCGGAATCTTTTTATGACTTGAAGCGGAGTTTGAGAGGTTTGGATTCGATGTAACATAATTTTGATCTGATTATTGTTTATGGGATAATCGAGCCAGGATATCTCCTTCGGTTAAAACTCCGACATTGTTACCCCGGTTGTCGGTTATCAGAACCTTGTATTCATGGGTTCGTTTCATTTTTTGGATGATATCACTCAAGGAAGCGTTATAACGGCAGGATACGACCGGCTTTAACTCCACTTCCCGCAAGGGGGTGTCCAGATCCATATTTTCGGCCACCAAATTAATGATCATGTCCTCGGTTATAAGTCCCCGGGGTTCATTATGACCGTCCAAAACGGCCACGCTATGGATATGTTCCTCGTCCAGCATCCGGGCCGCCTGGCGGAGAGTGGCCTCCTGGGGCAGGGAAAAAATGCCTTCTTTCATAACATCCCGAGCCCTATCCTCTGGGGCCGGGCCGAATATTTTGGGAGCCAATTTGATATACCATACGGCGGACTGGACCTGAAGGATATAACCCACCGCTATGATCAAAGCTATATCCGAACCCTCACTGCCAAAAACGGTCATGGCAATGGCCAGGGCCACGGAAAGATTCCTCATCACCGTACCATAAACCAGAGCTATTCCGTCTCCCCGGTCAAAAAAGAGTCTTCCCAAAAGAGAGGTCAAGAAATAGTTAAAAGCGTAAAAGGCCACAAGCGGCAGGAGCAAAAAGATGATTATTTTGGGATTGGCAATTATCATCTGCGCTTTCAAGGCCATGGCCACAAAGATGATACCAACCACCCCCACTGAAGAAATACTGGAAAAATCGGGTTTGATATTCTTTTTATAATGGGCCTCGCCATACCTTTTGATCAAGAACCTCTGGGTCAAATTCCCCAGGATCAAAGGGATAAAAATGACCAAACCGATCTGCTTAAAGGTTTTAGCCAAGGGAACGGACACTACTTTGCCCATTAAAAAATTGGCGTAAAACGGAGTAAGTATAGAGCCCAGGACCAGACCGATCACGGTCATTTTTACCGCCGAGGCCACATTACCCTTGGCGAAGCCGGTCCAGGAAACAGTCATGCCGCTGGTGGGAAGCAAGGCCATTAAAAGCAAGCCAAAGGCCAACAAGGGGTAATCGGCCAAAAATACTTGGCCGATAAAAAAAGCGGCAAAGGGAATGATCAAAAAATTGACTATTTGAGTGCTCCCCTGCAATTTCCAATCCAGTTCCCCTAAAACGCTCTTCAAATTCAGGCCCACCATCATGGGATAGATCATTAAAATGGTCAGGGGGATTATCAGGACCTTTAAATATTGGGGATCATCCCAATAACCATAGACCAATCCGGCCAGCATGGCCAAGGGGATCAACCAGCTAAGATTTCTCTTGATATAATTTATTTTTTTCAACATAAATTATTTTAAGCAATTTATTTTTTCAGTTCCCAATCGGGCGCACTTGATATGCTTGATCAAAAGCTCCAGATAAAGGATTATGGTCAAAATGATTGTAAGAACAAAAACCGCGTACAACCAAGGGCTGGTCAGAACCAATTTATAGACAAAAGCCCCCAGAACCACAAAAGCGACCAGGGGACAAATAAAACCCCATTGGGAAACATAAAAATCTCGGAAATGATCCTTTTTGAAGTAATCCCACAACAAGGATAGGCCAAAAAGCATATACCAAACCTCAAAAGCGAAAGCTACACCCATTACCAAATAATAATAAGCTCCCAATTCAAAACCATGAGTATGCTCCAAAAAATGGCCTATCCGAAAAGCACTAATGGCAAACAGGGTGATATTGGGAACCACTATCAAAAAACTGGGTAAAAATTGCTTTTCCGGCAGCCCGGTGGAGGCGAAATGGCTCTGGAAGACGGTTATCATCTTCACTACCAACAAAAAAACGCCCATAGACCCGGAAATAAGGGACATAAAAGCGGCCCAATTGGCAATAGAAGCGTTGTGGGACATAGCGGCGATCCCGGTGCCCACCACTGTTAACATTCCCAGTAAAAAGGGATGTAAAAGCCAGCCGAAATTTATTTTCTTGATATCAAAACCTTTACTGAAAGATATCCCCAAAAGCTTTATCTCGGTGAACATAACAAACACGAACAACAAGGACCAAAAGATCATAGCCGGCAGAAACAAACTCTGGAAATTATTGGACATAAGAGGGAAGAAATAACGCACAGGGCCGATAAAAACATTCATGGTCATGAGCAGAGAGATCAAAGGGGGCAACAGGGCGGTGTTGCTCAAAGGATCGTTCAACAACTCTCGGAATCTACCGGACCGAAACCAAGAGATCAACTTTTTAATAAAATAAACGGTCAAAACCAGATGCAATCCGGTAAAGCCCATCATAACCGCTTCTAAAAAATATTGATAAAAAAAATTCCAACCAACCAATCCTTTGGACCAGATATCAGCTCGAGTAACCAGGCCCGGACCGTGCGTGGTTGTATATTGCATCAAAACAAAAGGCATGACCGCCACCCCTCCCGCGCCCAAGGAAGCCAGAAAGGCCAAGGGCGTAAAATTGCTTTGTGATTTACTTTGCTCCATAAAAACAAGTAAAGATCGATCGGCGGAAACCGATTGATCTTTGTTTATTTTTTATCTTTTTGCAACTGTTTCGCAGTTTATCATACACCCCCGGGGGGTGTCAACCCCATTTACTCCAAACCGTATAAAAAAACACCGGTTTGGATAAAACCGGTGTTAAAACCAGGTAAAAAAACTAAATGATATCAACCGTTGTTGCTTTTGATTATTTTATCTATCAAGCCGTACTTCTTGGCCTCGTCCGCGGTCATAAACCTATCCCGGTCCGTGTCCTTTTCCACCTTGGAAACGGGTTGGCCGGTGTGCTTGGCCAGGATCTTATTCATTTTTTCCTTGATCTTGAGGATGTGCTGAGCCCGAATACTGACATCAGTGGCCTGACCTTCGGCTCCACCCATGACCTGATGGATCATAACCTCGCTATTAGGCAGGGCATATCTTTTACCCTTGGTGCCGGCCGCCAACAAAGTGGCGCCCATAGAAGCGGCCATACCCACGCAAATAGTGGAAACATCGCATTTTAAGTATTGGATAGTATCATAGATCCCCATTCCGGCGGAAACCGAACCTCCGGGGCAATTGATATAGAATTTGATCTCCTTGCTTTTGTCCTGGGCATCTAAAAACAACAATTGAGCTATCACAATATTGGCCACACTGTCGGAAATGGGTTCCCCTAAAAAGACTATCCTATCTTTTAAAAGCCGGGAATAAATGTCATAAGCTCTTTCCACATTGCCTGATTTTTCTATAACTGTTGGAATTAATGGCATAAAATTTACTTTATTATTGAATTATATATTACAAAAAGATTTTAGTTTAATGGTTCTTATTTGTCAAACAGACCAAAAAATACTAAATTCGAAATTCACCTACCTGTCGGCAGACAGAAAATCCTAAACAAATTACAAAATTCAAACTTATCTTTATTATAAATCAAAATCACAAACCTGAAAACCGTTATTATTAATATATTTTTATTAATGACCCGGTTTTTGATTCAAAAGGGACAACCGATTGATTCTTAAGCCAAAATCATATACAATAATTTAATATGAGCAATAAAACCGAAACCAAAACCCTTTTTTCCGGAGTCCAGCCCAGTGGCAATCTCCACATCGGTAATTACATCGGAGCTATTTCCCAATGGTTGGAAATGCAGGAGAATTACAACTGTATTTTTTGTGTGGTTGATTATCACTCTATTACGGTCAAACAAGATCCGGAAATTCTGCGAAAAAAAATAATTGAAATAGCTAAAATTTACCTTGCTTCCGGTATTGATCCAAAAAAAGCTATTATTTTTAAACAATCCGATATAAAAGAACACACGGAGTTGGCTTGGATCTTGAACTGCGTATCCGCGAGAATGAGTGATATGTACAAAATGACCCAATTCAAAGACAAGGGAGGAGAAAAAGAAAGTGTTAGCGTGGGTCTTTTTGATTATCCGGCCTTAATGGCGGCCGATATCCTGCTTTATGATACTGATGTGGTCCCGGTGGGCGATGACCAGGCCCAACATGTGGAGCTAACCCGAACCTTGGCCCGGAGATTCAATAAAAGATTCGGCGAAACTTTTGTAGTGCCAGAACTCAAATTCAAAAAAGAAGGCGCCCGGATCATGGGGTTGGACGATCCGACTAAAAAAATGAGCAAAAGCGCCGAAAGCGAACTTAATTACATCTCTCTTATCGACAACCCGGAAAAAGCGGCCCAAAAAATAATGAAGGCAACCACTGATTCCGGATCGGAAATAAAATACAACCCCGAAGAAAAACCGGGTATTTCCAATCTCTTAACCATTTATTCCCTATTCGCCGACAAGACCATTGAAGAGCTAGAAAAAGAATATAAAGGGAAACAATACGGAGAATTCAAAAAAGATCTGGCCGGGATAATAAAGAATTTTCTTTCCGGCTTCCAAGAGAAATACAACAATATTAGTGATAAGGAGGTAAAAGAAATTCTGGAACAAGGAGCGGAAAAATTAAGGTCAAGGGCGGAAAAAAAGATACAAGAGGTTAAAAAAGGGATCGGAGTAATATAAAAATATTCTTTAAAAACATAATAAACCACCGGTTTGTGCCGGTGGCTTTGTTTTTGCCGACTGATCGTCGACAAGAATTTTTATACAAAAACCCTGCGCCGGTAGTGCAGGGTTTTTAAATTGAGAAAATATTTTCGGTTCTAACAGGCGCCAATTCTTGGTACTCAAGCTCTTTCTTGACGGATCAAGAAAGAGGTCGACCTTTTCTTTATCGAAGAACGATAAAGAATAGGTATCTCCTAGAAAGGAGGTGATTCACCCACAGCTTCCGCTACGGGTGCCTT
>CAZPEL010000006.1:0-31201 GCA_964585585.1 uncultured Gammaproteobacteria bacterium
TAGCGGACCTCTTGGCCGTTTTCCAGGAGAATGGAGTCGCCGTCGTAGACGAATTCGACGCCCACGGTTTGGCCTTTTAGCTCTTTCGGGGTGGATTGAGGATCGGAAGAAGATTTCTTCGGGGTCGGTTGTTGTTTTTGAGATTTATTTTTTGTACCCTCGGAGGCTTCTTGGTTTCGTATTTCTTCCTGTCCTGATCCTGTCGAAGGAGCCGAAGGATCTTCTTGGGAAGCCAAAACTTTTTGGGAATTTTCTTTACTCTTATCGTCTCCTTGCTTGCCAGAATCCGACGATGTCTTGTCTTTGTCCGCCTTTTTCGAAGAAATGGTTGCGGCCCCGATCTCGTCCTCCTGCCAAACAGCTACCTTGTCATAACCGGCCGAGGCCACTCCTTTGGTCCAGTTCCAGCCGTCTTTTACCTTTCCAGCTGTGTATTTAGCAGAGTCAATAACAACTTCCTTACACGATTCTAAAAAGAAACCGGACCATTGAACCGCTTGATCTGTTTTTGTTTTTCCGGCTTCCCAAGTTATCCGACCCGTCTTGCCGGTGGCCAAAACTATCTCGCCCCACTTATACTCCGAGCCTTCTATAATATCTGAGGTTTTTTCTTCCACTCCTTTCTTGAGCCCTTGCCAGAAACCCAATTGTTCTTGGGTTTCTTTTTCTTGATCTATCTTTTTGAATTCTTGTTGGAAATAATCTATAACTCCGGCGCTGTAGCCTATGGCCTTGGGGTGGAGTTGATTCCAGTAATCGTGATGAACCTTAAAATCATCTAAATCATAAATAGGGATAATTCCACTTCTATCAATAGCAATGAGTTTATAATTAGAGTCGCTAACCAAATATTCTTTTTTGTTACCTAAAAAATCATCTTTTATTATTTTATAATTTCTATAATCTATTTCACCTAATGAGTCTTTACTATAAAAATTATTATGAGTATAGGTGGCTAATTCATCAAAAATATTTTCAATATTCTCAACTTTTGTAAAGCTCAGATTATCTGTAGAAACAGGATTATGTTTACTCGCCCACCCTTCATATGGGTCCCCTTCCGGATGAGCATCATTGCGAACATGAGCCGGAACCGCCATATCCTGAATCAAGTGCAGAATATGGCCCACTCCCTGGTAAGCTCTTTTTTTATTGCCATCTTTGTAATTCTCTAAAGTTTGAGGCACGGAATAATCTCCGGTAACGCTATCTTGGTTATAAGCCCAATATTTGGTAGACTCTCCGAACGCACCACCATCATTCAAGCCCTTCTCCGTTTCGGGGTTATAAAAATGGTTAAGATATCTGGGGTCTGCATCTTCGGCAATAGATCCCTGGACTATCCAGTTCCTTTGTTTCGAGTTCAATTTTTGTTCAGGGAATTCCCGGTTATACAGATCAATTGCTTCCTTGGTCAATTTGGGATGAACTATCGTATTATCATAACCTAAGCTCCATCCGGCTAAAAAAATAAACAAGATACAAATAAAAAAAGCAATAATTTTTGTTCTCTTTTTAACAACTGTCATAAATAAATTAAATTGATTCTATTCTCCAGTAACCCCTTTTATTTTTTATGAAATTAATAGGATGGGCTATATCGTCACTTTCATCTTTAGCATTTAAATAATAATAAGAAGCATGATTATTTTGGATTCTTTCCTTGTTTATTTCTTCAGGCAATCTTTCTATCCATTTATTAAACTTTTTCTCATCCTGAAAAGCCTCTCTATATTTATCTCTCTGATCCTCTACAACATATTCCAAAGCTTTCTCTTTGTTGTCGTTTAACACAGCTTGCCGAAATTTAGTGTATACTTCCTCAGGGGTGTTTTTGGCCTCCACCTCATATTCTTGGGGCGGATATTTTTCCTTTAATTCTTCCTGGGTGTACCATTTTCCTTCCCATTGGATCAATTGGCCGGTTTCTATTTTGTAATAAGTATAAGCCACCAGGGCAAGGCCCAGGACTACCACAATTATCAGTATGATCCCTAGAATTTTAATAATTTTTCTTTTCATAGTAAAAAAGCTGCTTGTTGGGCAACTGTTATTTGTAAGGTCTTGGGTTTATTTTAGCAAAGATTTTGATAATTAAAAAATGTTCTATATAATACAAGCAGGAGAAAATTATTTTTAAAAAATTAAATATGGCCACGGACACTCGGGGGCTTCTTCGAAAATACTTCGGCTACGAGGATTTTCGTCCTCAGCAGAAAGAGATCATAGATACCTCGCTTTCCGGGCGGGATTGTTTTGTTTTGATGCCCACCGGAGGCGGTAAATCCCTGTGTTACCAATTGCCGGCCTTGCATTTTTCGGGTCTGACCTTGGTCATATCTCCCTTGATAGCCCTGATGAAGGACCAGGTGGACGGTTTAAAGGCCAACGGGATAGAGGCGGAATTCATGGGGTCTTCCCTTTCTCCGGAGGAAAACGAGGAAGTTAGAGAAAAAGTTAAAAAGGGGCAGACCAAGATACTCTACATCTCTCCGGAAAAATTCGGGATACCCGCTTTTCGGGAATTTTTAACCACTCTAAATATCGATCTGGTGGCCGTAGACGAGGCCCATTGTATCAGCCACTGGGGGCATGATTTCCGACCCGATTATCGAAATCTGAAGATCTTAAAGGAACTTTTTCCGGCCGCCCCGGTCATGGCTCTGACAGCCACGGCCACCCCCCAAGTAAAAAACGACATTTTAAGCCAGTTGCAAATTCCCCAAGCCGAGAATTTTGCCTCCGGTTTTGACCGGGCCAACCTGAGCTTGAGCGTGGTGGAGAAAAAGAAGGCCTTCCCCAAGCTTCTGGCCCTTTTGGACAGATATCAAGGCGAGTCGGTGATCATTTATTGCTTTTCCCGAAAAGAAACCGAGGAGCTGGCGAATAATTTACAACAAAAAGGTTTCACCGCCCGGGCTTACCATGCCGGCCTGGAAAAACAGGATCGAAAAATGGTCCAGGATGATTTTATTAAAGACCGGGTCAATATCATCGTGGCCACCATAGCTTTTGGCATGGGAGTGGACAAGCCGGACATCCGCCTGATAGTCCATTATACTTTTCCCAAGACCATAGAGGGCTACTACCAAGAGATCGGCCGGGCCGGTCGGGACGGATTGGCCAGCGAATGCGTCATGTTCTACACTTACGCCGATACAAGAAAACACGAATTCTTTATCGGCCAAACAAACGATCCGGAACTGCAAAAAAGCGCCCGGCAAAAATTGAACGATGTTTTGGAATACGCCGAAACCACCATCTGCCGAAGGCGGTATTTGCTTAATTATTTCGGAGAAGAATACGAGGCCTCCAATTGCTCCGGTTGCGATATCTGCTTAACCGAACAAGAGACCATGGATGCCACTATTGTCACTCAAAAGATACTTTCCGGTATTTTAAAGACCGGTTCCCGCTTCGGAAAGCAATACATCCTGGAGGTCCTTTTGGGAAGGAACACCCAACGCATTAAAAGAAACGGGCATGACCGCTTGTCCGTTTTCGGGATCGCCCGGGACTGGTCGGAAGACGATCTGGGTCGAATTCTAAACCAGCTTCTCCGCTCCGGATTTATAAGCAAAACCGGGGAACAATACCCGACTCTGAGCTTAACTTTAAAAGCGAAGTCCTTTTTAGAAAACGAAGAAACACTGGAATTGCCCAAGCCGGTGTCCGATATCAAAACCAAAAACAAAGCGGATGCCGCCCCGGCCGATTATAACCAAGAGCTTTTTTCCCAATTACGGGAGATCAGAAAAAAATTGGCCGAAGAAGCCAATGTCCCCCCGTTTGTCATTTTTGGAGACCAAAGTTTACAGCAAATGGCCGCTTACCTACCCCGAAATCGAGAAGAATTCGGCCGGATCAGCGGAGTGGGTGAAACCAAATTGGAAAAATATTCTCCGGATTTTTTGGCCGTGATCAATAATTTTATACAGGAGAAAGGGATTACCCCGCCGGGCATGCCTTCCGAGTTGAGCTTTACCTCCTCCCGGGAGCCGAGAATGAGGGCTGTCCAAAGATATGAAAAAACCAAGGAGTTGATCGACAAAAAGATCGCGGTGGTCGATATAGCCAAGAACCAAAACCTTAAACCGGCCACCATTGTTAATCACATCGAGCGGCTACTGGACGCCGGGGCAAAGCTGGATCTGGAATATTTAAAATTGCCCCGGGAAAAATATCAGGAGATCAAAAACGCTTTTGACGCTATCGGGGATGAATTTTTAAAACCGGTGTTTGAATATCTGGAAGGTAAATATAATTACGATGATCTAAGGTTGGTTCGGGTTATCAAAGACAATTAAAACCGATTATCTGACAAACAAAAAACCAATTGAGATAAGCACCAAATTACAAATTACAATAATTTCTCCTCCGCTTCGCTCCGGAGAACTAAAACAGATAGTCAACAGTAAACAGTCAATAGTAAACAGTTGCCACTGTGCTTTTCTCCCCTTATCAAGGGGAGATTAAGAGGGGTTATCTTTTTAAACCGAAACCCCTCCTGGCCTCCCTGCCTACCGGCAGGCAGGCCCTTGATAAGGGGAGGAATATATTCCCAATTTACTGTTGACTGTTCACTAATTACTATTGATCATTGTAATTTGGTGCTTATTTGATCATTGATGCTTGGAATTTGATGCTTACTTAATAGGTGCTTTATATATTTTTATCCCGGTCAATCCCCCTAAATATAGGGGATATTTTACCCCTTATTCATGGAGTATTTTTTGATAGGGCGCTATGGCTTTTTGGAAGTCTTCCATCTTGTCTTTGGATATGGATTGGGCCGGAGGCAATTCCAGGTTAAGCGGATTGATCTTGCGGCCGTATTTGATCATCTCATAATGCAGATGGGGGCCGGTGGAAAGGCCGGTATTACCCACATAACCTATAACTTCCCCTTGTTCCACGCGTTGACCCGGCCGGACCAGGATCCGGGATTGGTGAGCATACCTGGTGGTATAAGTGGAATTGTGCCTGACCGCTGTTAAGTAGCCATAACCGGAAGAGTTCCAGCCGGCCGTGGTGACCATCCCGTCCCCAACCGATCTTATAGGGGTTCCGGTTTGGGCGGCATAATCTATAGCTTTATGGGAGCTGGTGTACATCCGGAATTTGGCCAGGTATCTGGGGCCGGTGGTATATCCGGAAGAGATGTATTTATAATTCACCGGCGCCTTTAAGAACATTTTTTGGGCGGATTTTCCCTCTTCATTAAAGTAACCCTGATTATCATCTGATTCTTCATAATAATAGATCTGGTATTCTTTTCCCGCATTTATGTATTTAGCCGCCAGGATCTTGCCCGGACGCACATATTCGCCATTTAGGTATTTTTTTTCGTAGATGAATTTAAAGCTGTCTCCCTTCCTGGTCTCCATGGCGAAATCAATGGTCCACTGGAAAGCATGGGCCAATTTGATGATGGCCCGAATATCTATGTCCTTGTCCTGGGCCGCCCTATACATAGAGCTGGTCACGGTTCCGCTGGCCGTAGCGGTTTTGATCTCATAGGGTATGGGTTCTATTTTGGCCTGCCATTTAACGGAAGAACTTGCTTGTGTTTTTCCTTCGGAGGTGGTGGCTACTAATTGGTCCCGGGTATCGATCCGGTATAGAAGTTTTTTGAGCTTTTTTTCCGGGTTAAAGGTAAGGTTTAGATTCTTTCCCGCCTTGATCCGGGCCAGGTTATAAGAGGGCTGGGCCGCTTCCAAGATGGCCAGCGCTTTTTTTCTGGGCACTCCCGCTTTTTGCATCAGGGCGGTATAGGTTTCCCCGGCCTTTATGGGAACTTCCCGGATAATATCCCGGGGTGGTTCCGGATTAGTGGTGCTTGCTGTTTTGTTTTCATTTCGGTTCTCTTCCGACCGAGAAGGATCGGCCTCATCTCCAAAAGAAGCAATAGTACTTTTTTGGGTATAAAAAAATCCCAGCAATCCGCCAAGCAAAGCCAGGAAAATAAAGAAAGATAAAATAAAAAAAGGACGTTTATCCATAAGTATTCTTTTATATAGTTTATTATAAAATATGTTCCGTCGGTTGGCAATTATCCAAGTTGCCAGACCGATTTGTTTTTGCTATAATTCGCTTTATAAACAATGGTTTTAAGATTCTATGGGGTCTTTTTTTAAATCCAAAAATTTCGATTTTATTCAGGCCTATGAAAAGATGGGCGATCTTTGGCAGGAGTTGCCGGTGAGTAAGAAAAGAACCAGGAAAAAAAGGGTTAAGCGAGCCCTTAAATTTTTTGGTTATTTCGGGGGCACGCTCCTTTTGTTTTTGATAATAGCTTTAGGGGTAGCATTGGTGGATCTGAAGCAGTATTACAACTACGCCATAGACGGCAAATCGCAATTGGAGCGGGCGGTCCAAGAGATGAAGGCGGGCGATTTTTCCCGGGCCCAGGTTCTGGCGGGAAAGTCGGCCCATAATTTTTATTCGGTCTCGGAGCGCTTAAGACGGCTCGGTTCCAATCCCTTGGTCAACTTATCCGACACTTTGAAATATCAACTTTCCAACTATACCGATCTTTCCGAGTCCGCTTTTCTTATAAGTACTTCCCTGAAGAGGGTATCCCTTTGGGGGAGTGATGTCAAGCAGATCCTGGGGGAGCGGGAAATATCCAATTTCCAGGACTTGGACAAGAGGGAAAAAGAGGAATTGCTGCGATTATTATATGAATCCTTGGCCGAGATCAGGGGGGTGGAGGTCAATCTGGACTTGGCGCTTTGGAATTTGGAAAGGATGAACACTGATCTGGCCTTTTTTCCTTTTTCTCAAAAATTAAGGAAGGGCCAAAAGGAATTGGCCCAAAAAAGGAAGGAATTGGGGCATTTAAGTCAAATATTGTCTTTGCTGCCCCATTTGGCCGGTTATCCCGATAATTCCCACTTTTTGGTCTTTTTCCAGAACAATGACGAACTTCGACCCACCGGCGGATTTTTGGGAACTTACGGCATTCTGGAGACTCGAGCCGGAGAAATAGAGAGATTTGATACTCATAATATCTATCACATGGACATGCCTCTGGAGGGAGAGATGTTCGTGGAGCCGCCGCGGCCGATAGCTGAATACCTAAATCAGAATTGGTATATGCGGGACGCCAACTGGTCCCCGGATTGGCCCACTACCGCCAAAAAACTGGATTGGTTCTATCACAAGGAGAACCATATGCTTTCGCCCGCTGATCGTATCAACGATTTTCAAGGCGAGTTCGACGGGGTCTTCGCTATTACTCCGGAATTTGTTTCCTCTCTTTTGGCCATTACCGGACCGGTAACAGTAGAAGGGAAGCAATACAAGCGGGACAACTTCAAAGAACTTTTACAGTATCAAGTGGAGCGAGGATATCAATCCTCCAACAGAAGCGCCTGGGATAGAAAGGAAGTCGTGGGTAAGATCCTACAAGAATTAAAGATAAAGATATTTAACTTGCCTTCGGCTCAGTGGAGCCGAGTGACCTCTTGTCTGCAGGACAATTTGGCTCGGAAGAACATTCTCCTTTACTTTAACAACAGGCACTACCAGGATCTGGTCCAAGATTTGGATTGGGCCGGCCGGGTCAAGGAATCACCCCAGGATTATCTAATGGTCGTTGATTCCAATATGGGAGCCCTAAAAACGGATTCGGTCATGGAGCGGGGAATTGATTATTCCCTGGAACAGGGCTTGAACGGGATCTTTGTTGATCTGAATATAAATTATTCCCATCACGGCGAACTTAGCTGGAAAGTTTCCGAATACAAGAGTTATACCAGAGTCCTGGTCCCCCGGGGCAGTGAATTATTGGAGGTCAATAGAAACAATTTGGGTCCGGAAAATCGGGCGAAAGTGGATACAGACACGGTCAAGGACAAATTGTCCTGGGGAACTTATATCACTCTGGAGCCGGGAGAAGTGGGTAATTTGAATTTAAAGTATAAGCTTTCGCCGGAGCTGGAAGAAAAGATCAAGAAAACGGGGCGGTATGTTTTGTTGCTACAAAAACAGCCCGGTGTCAATCTCAAGAACTCCTTGATTGACATCAGCCTCACTAATAGGATAAAATCATATAAACCCGTCGGTTTCTCCGCTTCCTTGCAGGACGACAACTCGGTGGAGTGGAGGTCCGATATCACCGGGGATAGAAGAATAATGATCGATCTGGAAAACGAATGATCATTGTGTTAAAGGACTTGTATTGTAAAATTATCTCAATTACTGTGTTGTTAAATTGTCTTTGAAAACAGTAAGCAATTTAACAATTTAACAATATCAATATTATGCTTATAAAAAGGATCGGTATTGATCTGGGTACTACTTATACTTTGGTTCATTTACCCAAGAGGGGTATAGTTATAAACGAACCCAGTGTGGTGGCCGTATCAGTGGAGGACAAGAAGGTTTTGGCCGTGGGCAATGAGGCCAAGGACATGCTGGGCCGGACCCCGGATTCCATTATAGCGGTTCGACCTTTAAAGGACGGAGTGATCGCCTATTATAAGACCACCGAGGCCATGCTTCGATATTTTATCAATAAGACCTTGGGCGGTTTTCGATTGTTTCGACCCGAGGTCATGGTGGCGGTTCCGGCCGGTATTTCCTCTACAGAAAGAAGGGCGGTCATAGAGGCCACCATAACCGCCGGAGCCAAGGCGGCCTATATCATCAAGGAGCCCATTGCCGCCGCTATCGGGGCAGAGATCCCTATTAGCTCCGCTTCCGGTCATATGGTTATCGATATCGGAGGAGGAACCTCGGAGATAGCGGTCATTTCCCTGGGCGGCATAGTTTCCTCCACTTCGGTTCGGGTCGGAGGCAATAAATTCGACGGCGCTATTTTGGAACATATAAGAAGAAAATACAATTTGGCCGTAGGAGAAAAAACAGCAGAGGAAATTAAGATAAACATCGGATCCGCTTTATTTCTGGAGGATAAAATGTCCACCGAGATCAGGGGGCGGGATATAATCTCCGGCCTGCCTCGGAGTATAACCGTAACCAGTGATGATGTGACCGAGGCCCTGCAAAACGATCTGGAGGCCATTATCGTGGCCGCCAAGAAGGTACTGAATGAGACTTCTCCGGAATTGGCGGCCGATGTCATGGATAAGGGTATTGTTCTGACCGGAGGATCCGCCTTGCTGAAGAATATCGACCAGCTTTTTTCCCGAACCATCGGAGTGCCGGTCTATGTGGCCGACGAACCCATATTGTGCGTGGCCAAGGGAACCGGCATTGCCTTGGATAATTTGGATTCCTATAAGCGATCCATATTAGCTACTAAATAATTTTAATATTATGATAATAGGAATAGATGCCAGCAGAGCCAATCGCAAACATAAGAGCGGAACCGAGTGGTATTCCTATCATTTGATCAAGAATTTGGCCCAGCTGGATTCCCAAAATCAGTATATTCTTTATACCGACGCTCCTTTGAGAGGAGGATTGGAGGATTTGACCGATTTTGATATGAAGAATGAGCATGAAGAGCAGACAGCAGAACCCAAATTCGACCCCAAGGGCTTCCAGATAATTAAAAGTCCCCATAATAATTTTAAGGCCAAGGTATTGAACTGGCCTTTTTCTTTTTTCTGGACCCAGGGTCGGCTTTCCTTGGAAATGATCTTCCATAAACCGGATGTTCTATTTATTCCGGCCCACACCATTCCCGTGGTCCATCCCAAAAATACCATAACCACCATTCATGATGTGGCTTTTGAGAGAAGCAAGAACCTTTTCCGCCAGGAAAGGTTGGGAGCCGACTCCAAAGCGGGTCTTAGGTTCATCAATTTTCTGGTCAGTGTGTTTACTTTTAATAGATACGGGGCTTATTCCCTGGATTATCTTAGATGGTCCACTCGTTTCGCCCTGAGGCGGGCCCGGAAGATCATTACCGTGTCCCAGTTCACCAAAGAGGAGATCCTGGATATGTATAAATGCGACCGGGATAAGATCAAAGTTGTCTATAACGGTTATAATGACTCTTTGTATAAAAAAATGGACGATCCCGAGGGCGAGAAAGAGGTTTTGAAGAAATACGACCTTAAAAAGCCCTACATTCTTTATGTGGGGAGACTGGAAAGAAAAAAGAATACCCCTTTTTTTATAGAGGCCTTTGCCAAGGCCAGGTATAACAATCCGGATTTCCGGCAAAATTTGGTTTTAATAGGCAACGCCGGCTACGGCTATGACGAGGTTATGTATACCATTAAAGAGTATGATCTGGATTCCCAGGTTTTTATTCCCGGTTGGGCCGAAGAAGCGGATATGCCTTATATTTTTAACGCCGCCACCGCCTTTGTTTTTCCCTCCAAACAAGAGGGTTTTGGCATACCCTTGCTTCAGGCCTTTGGTTGCGAGATACCGGTGGCCGCTTCTTGCATCCCTCCCTTTCAGGAAGTGGCTCAGGACGCCGCCCTGTTCTTCAATCCTATAGACAGAGAGCAGATGGCCCGAGCTATTGAGAGGGTAGCTCTGGAGGAGGATTTGAGAAAGGACCTGATCCGAAAAGGAAAAGAAAGGAGCCGGCAGTTTAGCTGGCGCAAATGCGCCCAGGAAACCCTAAAGGAGTTGCAAAGTATGTGATCCGGATCTTCTTTTTCTTATCTCGGGAATATGTTATAATAAAAGATGTTATGAAAAGAAAAATAACATCTTTTTTATTATATATTTCGGTGTTTTTAGTGACCGGAGGAGTTTGTTTTCTGCCGGTTTTTTGTCTTTCCTCCTCCGCCGAGGAGAGTTCCGGTTTTCAAATATCCAATACTCCGAATGACAGTTATTTCAAGTATCAGTGGTATCTGAACAAGATCAAGGCCACTCGGGCCTGGGATCATATCAAGCAAAGCCCGGAAGTTACTATTGCGGTTATAGATACCGGTATCCAAACAGATCATCCCGACCTAAAGGACAATATTTGGCGGAACGGAGATGAGATCCCGGATAACCAAAAGGATGATGATAACAACGGTTTTATAGACGATGTCAATGGCTGGGATTTTGTTCATAATGACCCCGACCCTTCTCCTTCTTTTGACCGAGAATTCAGCAGATCCGGTGTTTCCCACGGAACTATCGTGTCCGGAGTGGCCGCCGCCGCCGGGGATAATGATATGGGAATAACCGGGGTCACTTGGCAAACTTCCATCATGCCTTTGCGGGTCTTGAATGATACCGGCGAAGGAGGGGCCAACGGAGTGATCCGGGCTATTGATTACGCCATAGCCAACGGGGCCGATATTATAAATTTGAGTTTTGTGGGCCCGGGGCGGAGCGATTCCATGCACGAGGCCATATTAAGAGCCCACAAGGCCGGGGTTATAGTGGTGGCCGCAGCCGGAAATGAGAAAAGCGCCGGCCATGGCTATGACCTGGACAGAAATCCCATGTATCCGGTCTGTTATGACAGTGAATACGGGGAGGATGTTATTATCGGAGTAGGAGCCACCGACCCCTTGGATCAAAAGGCGGACTTCTCCAGCTATGGCAAGTGCGTGGATATTATGGCTCCGGGATCCAGTGTTTTTAGCACCGTTACCTACAATCCCAATAAACAGATGGAGGATGGTGGTTATCTGGACAAGAAATACGACGGTTTTTGGTCCGGAACTTCCATGGCTGCTCCCATGGTCAGCGGCACTTTGGCTCTAATAAAAGCGGCCAACCCCCAGCTTAACTATAAACAGGTTAAGCAAGTGCTTTTAAGTAGTACTGATAATATTGATAAACTTAATCCCAGATTTTTCGGGGAAATAGGAGCCGGCAGGTTGAATGTGAGTAAATCGGTGGAAAGGGCCTTGGAACTTTTAAATAGTAGAAAGATCAAGTTGTTGCTTTCCCCTCAATCCCATAGGTCCAGCCAGGTCCAGATATCCGATTATAACAGCGAAGTGGTGCGCGATCTGGAGGCCTTTCCCTTTAGTTTTGCCGGAGGGATAAACAATATCGGAGCGGATGTGGACGGCGACGGAACTCAGGAAATAATAGTGGGAGCCGGTTCCGGCGGAGGTCCCCAGTTAAGGATCTTTTCCTTTCAAGGTGAATTAAGAAATCAATTTTTTGCTTATAATCCCTATTTCCGAGGCGGGGTCAATGTGGCCAGCGGAGATATAAACGGAGACGGCCGGGATGAGATAATAACCGGAGCCGGCCCGGGCGGAGGTCCTCATATCCGGGTTTTTAACGGTCAAGGCGATATTTTACTGCAATTCTTCGCCTATGATCAGGATTTCCGAGGCGGGGTCAATGTGGCCAGCGGAGATATAAACGGAGACGGCCGGGATGAGATAATAACCGGAGCCGGCCCGGGCGGAGGTCCTCATATCCGGGTTTTTAACGGATCAGGACATGTTAAGGGTCAATTCTTTGCCTATGCCCCGAGTTTCCGGGGAGGGGTTCGGGTGGCCTTGGGTAATGTGGACCAAGGAGGAGAAACAAACCAAGAAGAAATAATAACCGCGCCCCAATCCCGCGGAGGTCCTCATATCCGGGTCTTCAACAATAAAATGCGGGTTATCAATCAATTCTTTGCCTATAATCCCTCCTTCCGAGGAGGAGTGAATATTACCAGCGGGGACATGAATCAGGACGGAGTGGCCGAAGTGATAACCGGAGCCGGTCCGGGCGGAGGTCCCCATGTTCGGTATTTCAATCTCAACGGAGAGATCATTAATTCCTTTTACGCCTATGATAAGGATTTTGACGGAGGCGTTAATGTGGGAATAATTAATATAAAATAATTTTTTATGAGTGAACAAGTTATTTTTGATCGAAAAAACATCCTGGTCATCGGCGGAGCCGGTTTTATAGGATCTCATTTATGCGATGAGCTGGTTAAGGAGAACAAGGTTATTTGCGTGGACAATTTTTCCTCCGGCAGTGAAAGGAATATCGATCATTTGTTGGCCGATCCCAATTTTGTTTTTATCAGGCATGATATCTCTCAACCTCTTGATTTAAAAGAATTAAAGGATCTGCAAAGGTTCAAGGTCCAGTTTCAGGGAGTTCAGGAGATATATAATCTGGCTTGTCCCACCTCTCCGAAGAATTTTAAGAAGAATTGCATTGCCAATTTGATGGCCAATTCGGTCGGTTTGAAGAATGTTTTGGATCTGGTCCTTGAAAATGAGGCCAAATTTCTTCATTTCTCCTCCGGAGTGGTCTATGGCGCCAGAAATGAGGAGAACCAAACAAGAAAGGTTAAGGAGGAAGATATAGAGAAAATGGATTTTCTTTCCGAAAGAAGCTCCTATGATGAGGGCAAAAGATTCGCCGAGACCATGGTCAAGAATTATCGAGAGGTTTATAACCTGGATGCCAAGATCCTCCGGCCCTTTCGGATCTATGGCCCCAGAATGAAGTTGCAGGATGACAGGATGATACCGGATTTTGTTAACAATGCCTTGGATAATAAGGATCTGGTCATATTGGGGGACAGCGATTTTGCCTCTTCTTTTTGTTATATCGGGGATCTGGTGGATGCCGCTTTAAAGATGATGGATTCCGAGGCCCAAGGGCCTTTGAATATTGGTTCGGATGTGGATGTGCCCATCAAGGATGTGGCCCAAAAGATAATCGAGCTGATCAATTCCGAAAGTTCCATTACTTACGGAGATAAGAACATATTTATGTCTCCTTTGCGAATACCGGATATAAGCAAGGCCAATGATCAATTGGGCTGGATGCCGGTAGTTACTTTGAACAAGGGTTTGGAGAAAACAATCGACGATCTCAGGGCGGCCAAGGGCCTAAAAACAATAGGCAATTGATATTTAATCATAATTAACACCATGAATTTATTTAAAAAAAACAAAAGACCCTCGGAAGAAAAAAAGAATCCCTCCAAAAAGGACAAGGATCGGGATATAGACACCAGATCCTCTGACTCCCAAAAAGAAAAAAAAGAAGAAGATAAGAATTTGATGGACAGGGTCAACGATTATTTATTAAGGTTTTCCCGGGTCCCTCTAAAGGAGAAATTGTTTTTTATTCAGTATTTCGGCATCATGTTCAAGACCGGCATTTCCTTGTCGGTTATTATGAGAACTTTGTCCAAACAAACTTCTAATAAGCGTTTTGCTCAGGTCATCAATGAGATCGGGAATAAAGTGGAGCAGGGAGTGGGTTTAGCTGATAGTTTTCGGCCCTATAAGGATATTTTCGGGGAATTGTTTATCAATATGGTGGAAGCCGGAGAGGTTTCCGGTAATTTGGAAAATGTACTGGACCAGCTCTATGTTCAGACCAAAAAACAGAGCGAGTTAACCTCCAAGGTCAAAGGGGCCTTAACTTATCCGGCTGTTTTGGTTCTGGTGATGATCGCCGTGGGAGTTTTTATGATGATATTCGTGGTTCCGAAATTAACCGGCGTATTGAAGAGCTTTGGCAGCGAACTGCCCTTGCCGACCAAGATACTGGTCGCTTCCAGTGAATTTATTACTTCCAACGGCTTGTTGGTGGGCGGAATAGTCATAGCGGTGGTTTTATTGTTGGTTCGCATTTTAAAGACTTATCGAGGAAAATATTATTTCCATTGGTTGATCCTGAAAATGCCCATAATTTCCTCTATTGTTAAAAAGATAAATCTGGCCCGGTTTGCCAGAACCACCAGTAGTTTATTGAAAACGGATATTTTGATCGTAAAGACCTTTAATATTACTTCCAATGTTCTGGGCAACCTACTTTATCGAGAAGCGGTGGAAGAGATCAGTCAAAAAATTGAAAAAGGCGGTCAGATCAACGAGATCATAAGCGACTATCCTCATTTGTTTCCGCCGGTGGTGGAGCAGATAATATTGGTAGGTGAAGAGACCGGAGAGTTGGATAGCATTCTTTTGGAATTGGCCGATTTTTATGAAAAAGAAGTGGACAACATTATGGACAATCTGCCCTCTATTATAGAGCCGATCTTGATCCTGATCTTGGGTATCGGAGTGGCCGGTATGGCCGTGGCCGTTATCATGCCCATGTATTCCATGACCTCTACTATATAATTCGGGAATAGTTATTGTATTTTATGAAACTAAACCAAAAAGGTTATTTATTAATAAATTTGGCCGTCGGTTTGGGGATAATAGCTTTAATAGTGGCTCTGTCTTTGCCTCATATCAGAAGATATCAGATAAATTCCAAACTTAGCGCCGAGGCCAGGGATATGGCCGGCTATTTAAGGCACGCTCAGCAATTGAGCGTGACCGAGCAGACTGTGCACGGAGTGGAATTCAGTACCTCCTCGGATACATATTGGATCAAGAGATACGGCGGAGCTACTTCCACCATCAAGGAGATCCCCCTGGACTCCTCGGTCAATATCGCCCATATCTCCGGCTTGGTCGATGCCGGGGTCAAATTCAATTTTTACGGCGGAGTGGATCATTCCGGGGAGGTGGTTTTGGATAACATTAACACCACTTCCACCGTGGTGATCAAACCATCCGGTTATGTCAAGATCAAATAAGATCAAAAAAAAGACCAAGAGCCAATTCGGCTTTTCCCTGATCGAAATAGTGGTGGCTTTGGCGATCCTGTCCACTGCCTTTTTGGGCTTGATCAAGGTTTTTCCTTTGGGTATTGATATGAACACTTCCGCCAAGAATAAGACCGTGGCCTCGTATCTGGCCCAGGATAAGATAGAGAACTTATACGCCTCCGGTTATGACAATATAGCCACGGGCACTATAGAGGCCAAGCATCGCATCTCTACCAGTAGCGACAGTTATCTTTATAATTATCAAAGAGAAACAGTAGTGGATTATATAGACGGCAATTTAACCGCCACCTCCGGTGACAGCGGCATGAAGAGGATAACCACCACCGTTTATTATCCGGAAGGGGCCAACAAAGCGGAGCAATCCTTCCGGGTTAATACCATAATTAGTAAGAATTAGAGTATGTCCAAAATATTTTCCCCCTTGAATGTGGCCATAGTAGTGGTTTTGGTCGGAGTGGCCTTTTTGGCCTATGGGCGTTTGGTCCAGGAGCCCCAACCGAGTCCCGAAAAATCCTCTCCAAGCCAGTCCCAAGAGCAAAGCGGGGAGGAAAAGAAGACCTCTTCTTCGGTATCCGAATCGGAGCCGGAAAAAGAACACCGGACCCCCACTCCCGAAATCATCCAAAAAAAGGATGAAGTTCCGGAGAGGATCAAGGAAAGAGAGGAAAAAGAGGATGAACAAAGAAAGCGGGGTTTTTACGAGAACCAGACTTATAATTATCAGGTTACTTTTCCCAAGGAGTGGCCCTTAAAGATAAGCACCAAGAAAAAGGTCGCTTTCGGTCATGTTTTTCCGAAAAATGGTTTGGGCGCGGTCAAGGTGGAAATAGGCCGGAATGTTCAAGGGGAATTACAAGAGGCCAAACAAGAAGCTATGGCTCAGCCCGGTATCAGCATACAAGAGGAGAAGACCTCGATTGACGGAGTGCCGGCCACTAAGTATATTCTGGTCAATTCCATGGCCGGGGACAGGGATTTTAATATTTTAGTGGAAAATTACGGTTTTGATTATATTATCAAATATTCGGACGAATCCCCGGAATTCGTCAGACAGGCCGAGGAAGTGGTCAATAATTTTGAATTCACCAAATAGAATATGAGGAATTCCAGTTTAAAAGATCAGGGTTTTACTTTAATGGAGATAATGGTCACTATGGGCATTTTTATAGTGATCATTTTGGTTACCGGCTCCCTGTATGCCCTGGCTCAGAATTCTTATAATATTTTTGAAGGAAGAATGGAATTGGTTCAGAATGGCCGAGTGGCTTATGATCGAATGAGTCGGGAAATAAGACAATCCGTGGAGATCGCCACTCCCTTGACTCCCGGAATGTCCACCACTAGCAAAGAGATAATGTTTCAGAACGGTCATGACAACAGCAATATCAATTATATCTATTATTACTTGGACGGAAGTGATCTGCGGCGGGCCAAATTGGCCTATTATTTCGAGGAGGAGCCGAATGTATATGTTAAATACAGCAGCGTTAATGAGGACGGAGATTCTCCGCAACAAAAAGTTCTCCAGGATAGGGTGGTGGGTGAATATTTTAAGGAAATGGAATTTTGGGGCGAAAACGGCCTGGTCCATGCTTCCACTACCCTGGAAAATAAGGACAAAAGCTTCTCCCTGCAAAGCAGTATTTTTAGCCGGAATTATTAAATATGGATCAAATAACGCGGGAAAAAGGCGTAACTTTATTGGTGACCATCTTGTTGATGTCGGTGGTTTTTTTCTTGGGTCTTTATTTTTTGAGTTTTTCCTTGACTGAAAAAAGGATCTCCCAGGGGCAGGCCAAGGGGGTCAAGACCTATCATTTGGCCGAGGCCGGGATTGAGGAAATGATCTGGCGCTTAAAGCATAATTCCAGTTATAAGAATAATTTTGAGGGAGACAGTGATTGGAGCCAAAGTTTTAGCCGGACTTCTCCTTTTGGCGGCAACGGCTCTTATAGCGTGAGCATAAATAATACCGGTTTGGCCCAGGGAAACATCGAGGCCGTGGGTAGCATAACCGGCCCGGCCGGTAATACCAGCCAAAGGGTGGTGCGAACCACGGTTTATAAGGCCATTGCCTCCTCCACCGAAGTGGATGATTATGCTTTGTTCAGCGATAATGATATAGACATTGTTTTGAGTAAGGTGGATATACCCACCAGTAGTGTTCATGCTAATCATGATGTTGATGTCAGCGGTTTTGGCACCGAGCTCAATATTGAGAATGACTTGGAGGCGGTCAATAGATTTGAAGAGTCTTCTTGGGCCACCGTTAATGTCGGTGGCGAGATCAGCGATAGCTACACCTATGCTCCGGCGCCGGGGGAGCTGGAGATGCCTTCGGTTTCCTTTTCCGATCCGGGAGACCCCAAGGCCTTGGAGAATCGAGCCGATATAATTTACACCGAAAGCGAATTTGAGAATTTATTGAATAATTCCGACGGCGGCTCTCTAACCCTGGACAGTGATATCACCTATGTGGACGGGGATATTATAATCAATGATGATGTGGATCTGACCATAAACGGCCTTTTAGTGGCGGACGGAGACATGAAATTGGGTGACACTTGTTGGTTTTTATTTTGTTGCGGAGACTATACCCAGATCACGGTCAATCATTCCAGTTCTTCCCCGGCCGGCCTAATAGCCAATGGCAATATTAGGTTTGATTTTTGTGTTACTTCCAGCGATGTCAGTGGAGTGGTTTACGCCACCAAGGATATCACCATAACTGATTTTTCCGACCATGTGAATTTCCGGGGAGGTATGTATGCCCGCAATATCGGCGTTTTTAGTATTTGGCAGGCCAACAGTATGGAGTTTAACGGCGAGATAGTGGATGACAGTTTGGAGACGACCGAGTTCTCGCCGGTGGTCACGGTGGAACATTGGGAGGAAGAGTATTGATCCGGCCCAGCTTTAAAATATGCCGGATTTATGTTATATTTGTAAAAAGTTATTCCCGGCTAAATTTGTTTGTTTAATTTTTTGAAAATATTATGAATTTATTCCGTAAAGGAAAAAAATACCCCTTGGGCATTGATATTTCCGATGTTTCCTTGAAGATGGTCCAGCTAAGCAAAGACAGGAAGGGTAAGATCGGTCTTAAGGCCATTAATGACACGGATCTGCCTCTGGAGACCATTGTTAACGGTGAGATCAAGGATGAGGATACCGTGGTTAAGAATATGAAAAAACTGGTCTCCAAAAGTAAATTAAGCAAACCCGATTCCAATCGAGTAGTGGCCTCTCTTCCGGAGAGCAAGACTTTTATTAAATTGATCCGGATCAAGGATACCACCAATAAATTGGAGGATATAATCGAAACGGAAATGGAAAAACACATCCCTTTTTCTCCGCGGGATGTTTATTATAATTGGCAGATTATAGAGGACAGGAAGGAACACCGCCTGGTTTTGATCGGGGTTTCCCCGAAAAACATAGTAGAGCAGTATTATAATGTCTTCAGCCAAGCGGGATTGATCGTGGAAGCCCTGGAGATAGAGCCGGTAGCCCTGTGTCGGGCGGTACTGGAAGAGGAAACGCCCATATTCGAGGACGCTCGGGGCAAGAACTACATTATAATAGATGTCGGCTTTTCCCATTCCACTATTATATTCTATTCCCAAAACACCATACTTTTTACCACGGAAACCCAGTTATCCGGGGAAAAAATAACCCGGGAATTATCGGAAAAATTGAATGTGAGCCGAAGCAAGGCGGAGAAGTATAAGACCTCTTTGAGTAAAAAGAACAAGGACTACAAAAAGATCATAGAGATAATACAAGGCAATCTGGAAGAATTGAATATAAAATTGGGGCGGGCGGTGGATTTTTATTATGATAATTTTTCTGACCGAGGCCCTTTGGAAAGCGTGATTCTGGTCGGAGGCGGAGCTTATACCCAAGGCCTCCAGGAGTCGATTGATTGCCTGCCGGCCTCGATCGATATAGAACGGGGGAATTCCTTGTTCAAAGTTAGTCGGGGCAAGAAGGCCAAAAAGGTTTTTGAGCAGCAAGAGGATAGCTTGCGTTTTGCCACCGCCGTGGGCTTGGCTCTGTCCAAGGTTTTTATTAAGGATAAAGAATAATTATGTTGTTTTTGAATTTACTTCCTTCTGAATTCAGCCAAGAGTTAAAATTCAAGAATTTGTTTCGTTTACTGGTAAGGGCCGGGACCTTTTTGGTTGTGGCCGCCATGGTGATAGCGGCTTCTTTTTTTATAGCCAATAAGATCTTGAGAAATTTTTACGAGGTGGTGAACAATACCAATTTTTTGATGCAAACCCAAATTAAAAACCCCATAGAGGTTCGAGAGGTCAATGTTAAGATAAAGGAGGCGGGCCGGATCCGGAATAATTCCTTCGCCTGGCTCCGGGCTTTGGAAATAGTTTCCCAGAATTTGCCCCGGAATGTTTATGTGGAGTCTTTGGAATTAAACAAGGAGGAGAAAAAGGTTACTATTGACGGCGTGGCCTTAACCCGGGAGTCCCTGGTTTATTTAAAGGAGAACTTGGAGAATTCTGATAATTTTTCCGAATTAAAATTTCCCCTGGAAAACATTTTAAAGAAGAAGGATATTCATTTCGAGGTCGAGGCCCGGATAAACACTCAAAGGATAAAAAAGAATTGATATGAGAATAAAAATTTTGCACAAGTTAAGTATTGCCCAAAAATTGATCTATTTTTTTCTATTGGTGATAGTGATAATCGCCGCCCTGGGCTTGTTCGTGGTCAAGCCGGCCGCGGATGATATGCAAAGGATCAGGGAGGACATAAAAAAACAGCGGGCGGAATTGGAAAAGAAATACTTGGAAGGGCTTAACGCCAAGCTGATATCCAGAAAATCCGAGGAGATAAATAAGAATCTGGAAGTTTTGAATCGACTTTTTATAGAAAAGGACGGTTATCTGGATCTGGTTACTTCTATAGAAAGATTGGCCGGTCGGAACGACCTTCGAGAGGAATTGAATATATTGGACAGCAACGCCCGGGATAAAAAAACTTATGAAGTGGTTCCGGTCCATGTGGAGGTCAAAGGAGAGTTTCCGAATATTTTATCCTTTATATCCGACCTCAAAGAAGAGCCCTACCAGTTCAATATCAATTCCCTGAAAATAAGAAGCGAGAACCCCGACCCCATAGTGGCCCTGAGGCAGAGAGTGCCCCGGGAGGTGGAGAAAAAGATCTCCACCACCACTCAGGTCATCGAGATGGAGGGCAGGGGGACCACCACTACCACCACCAAAGAAGAGATATTCATTCAAAAAACATCCACCTCCACCACTCCGGCCAAGACAATATCAACCTTAATATTGGGCGAGGTGTATTGGGAAAAATAAATATTTATTATTTTATGTTAAATATCAAAGACATTAAATTTCAAAAAAAGTTGATCTATTTACTGGCAACTTTGATAATATCGGCTTCGGTGGGGTATTCCGGTTGGTTTTTGTATAATAATTTTTACAAAACCATTAATTGGCGGAGCGATTCCTCCCTTAACCACGAGGTTATAATCCAGCATGTTCATATGGACAGTATGAAAACAATAGTGGAAAAGATTGAGCGGAAAAAAGAGGTCTCCGACCCTCTGGGATTCAATATCAATATTGATTTTCGATAAGGTCGAGTAAGTTTTGGATATATTCTTCGCTTCCTCGATTTTGGATCCGTTTTCTTTTTTTCTCAGCCACGGCTTGGAGATCGGTGCCATTTTTCTTTATTTTCTTCATTTGGGCTACCAGCCCTTTTTTATTTTTGGGATCGAACAGGCGAGAAGCTCCCAGGGCGGCCACTTCCGGTATACCTCCCAAATTCGAGGCCAGGATCGGCAGGCCGGCCCGAACGGCCTCGTAAATAACAGTAGGGGAGTTTTCATAACAAAGGGAGGGTACCACCAGGCAATCCGAGGACAGCATAAATTCTTCCACTTCTTTTTTGTTTTTGGCTCCCAAAAAATGTATCCGGGGGTCCGAAATCCGGGATCTTATCCTCTTTAATTCCGTGCCTTGCCCTATGATCTTCAATCGGTCCGAGGGGTCGGACAATTCCCGAAAAGCTTGCACCAGAATATTTACGCCCTTATGTTTTTCTATTTGACCCACATAAAGGAATTGAAAACCCGGTTCTGGTTTCGACTGTGCCGAGCATCGGTCTGCTTCGGTTGGAAGGGGATTGGGCAGCACTCGGGTGGAGGAATGTTCAAAGAAACCGTATTTTTTATGCAGGTCAAGTAGCCACCGGGACGGGGACACTACGAGTGGCGGCGATTCCCACAGTTGTTTTTGTTTTTGCCTATAAATTCGGCCGGCCCGGGAGTCCAGCTTTTTTTCCCGCCCCTGGATCAGGAGGCCGCTGGGGTGGAGCAGTTGAATGTCATGCAGGATATGAGTGTGTTTGAGCCCTTCTTGGCGCAGGAGCTTGGGGGTCAGTCCGCTTACCCCCTTTAAGTTATGGGTAATTACCAGGTCCGGATTTTCTTGCCTTAGGATTTTTTTTAATTTTAGGTAATTCTTCCAGTTATACAGGTCCCATATGTGCCAAAATATTCGCAGAAATTTGGGGATTCGGGCCAAATGGTAATAGGCGGAGGAGAGGTAGCGGGCCGATTCCTGGCGGTTTTTGGCCTTGGAGGATCGGGGCTTGGTGGTTATTATAACCACCTGGTGGCCCTGTTTCGACAATTCCCGGGCGCTTGCTTCCACTATCCTTTCCGCTCCGCCCTTGTCATAAGGAGGGTAGAGGTTGTTTATCAAAGCTATTTTCATAGATCTTTCAATATTTGGTTCAATTTTTTTTGCATGGTCTCCAGGGAGTATTTTTCCTCCGCTTTTTTTCTGGCCGCTTGGCCCATTTTTCTCCTCATCTCCGGCTCGGTCAGCAGGTATCTCAATTTTTCGGCCCAGTCTTTTTCCCGGCCGGCGGGAACACTGAAACCTTCTCGGTCGTTTTGGAACACTCGCCTTACGCCGGGCAAGTCCGAGGCCAGGACCGGCAGACCGCAGGCCATGGCCTCTATCAATACCAAGCCGAAGGCCTCGCTCTTATCTGTTGAGGGTAGAACCAGGATATCGCTTTGTTGATAGTGTTCGATCAATTCTTTTCCGCCGACTCGGCCGGAAAAGTCAACTTTTTTTTCCAAGCCCAGATCTCGGGCCTTTTTTTGGTATTCCGGTTTTAATTCGCCCTCTCCGACCACATCCAGGGTCCAGTCAATGTCCTTGAGCCGGGCCAAGGCCATCAAGAGTTTGTCCACGCCCTTGAAATAATGAGCCCGGTCCAGACCTCCGACAAAGATCATTCGGGGAGGGCGAGAGGGGCTGTCGGGGCCGGGGCGGAATTTGTTTATATTCACCCCAAAAGGCACTTCCCGGAATTTTTCCGGGTACTTTTTGTATATTGGGGACGCTTGACTGTTTTCTATGTAGTCCAGACTGGCGGTTATTATGACATCCGCTTTTTTAAAAAGACTTTTAAAAATTATCTTTGAGGGCAAGCTGAGCAAGCGAGCCGGCCCCTTAAGCCCGGTAACATCCATATGGTAATGGATCAGCAATTTTTGTTTCCGGGGAAAAAATAAACGGAACAACCATATCAGTTCCGCTGTGCCAAAGAAAGGGTAGTGTAGGTACAGGCAATCATAAGTCCGCAGTTTTTTTAAAAGCTGCGGCAAGAAGGCCCCGTGGCCGTATTTAAGGGGCGTTTTTAGAGGAGCTATTCTTTGTTCGGCTGTTATCTTTCCTTCTTCACCCTGGTGCGGAAAAAAGGTGGTCACTTCATGTCGGGAAGATAACAATTCTCCTATGGTAAAGGCGCTGTTACCCATTCCGCCGGTATAGGGCGGAAAGGTGCATACTATTTGGGCTATTTTCATAGATCATTCTTGTTTGCTGAATAAGAACTGTTGCCAGACCACGGCGATCACAAAGACCAAGGCCGCCTGAACCAGGTCCAAGTTGCTCAAGGGCACGAGAAAAATAGAGGGCAAAAGGATCATTATAAGAGGCAGGGAAAAGACCATAATATCACCTTTGATCTTATCCGTATAATTTATTTTAACGGTTATCCCTTGTTTGTCGTAGGAACCTTTTTTGGTGAATAGCAGTCTTTGCCAGGAATAACTTAAAGCAAATATGACAAGGGCCTTTAAGACATCGAATATATCCAGTCCGGAGCCGTAGAGAATGGGCAGTACAATAATGATTATGGGCAGGGAATAAAGAAAATATTCGCTTTTGGCCTTGTCCATAAAGGAAAACCATAATTCCATCTCCAAATTGCCGTCCCTTTCCTTTTTCTTTTTCCTTTTTTCGTTTGATTTTAACTTAAAGGCCAAAAGCACGCCGAAAAAGGAAAAGGGGATCAGTGACCTCAGGAATTCCAGTATCAGGTCGAACCTGTCGCCCAGAATAAAATAAACAAAACAGGATATGGAAAAAACTATCAAGGCAACAAAGAGCGCAAAATCAATCAACATTTCTCCGGCTTTCATAGTTTGGATTTTTATTTATAAATTATTGTTCTTCTTTATCAAATATATTTTTTTGCCAGAAATAAAGTAAGAGAAAACAAATCACGGCTTGCAGGATATTGCCGGTGGAGACGGTTTTTTTGATGATAAAAGGGACCAAAAGGATCAGGATGGGCAGGGCGAAAACTATTATCTCACTTTTTATCTTGTCCCGGTACTCCAGTTCCAGCACTATCTTTAAGTTCCCTTCTCTTTCCCTTTTCTTCTTTATTTTTTTGGAAAAATGCAATTTGGCTATAAACAGGACTCCGAAAACGGTTATCGGGATCAAAAATTTAAAGAATTCTTGGAAATAGGCGAAATTGCCCCAAAGCACGAAATAGACCAAGCAGAAGATTATTAAAAAAAGTAGGAACAAGAGGTTTATAAAATCAATAAAAAGATCTTTGGCATCCATAGTTTTAAGTTTAATTATTTTTTTTATTATCGATAGCGGTTTTTCGGACCACCCGGGTGATATTCTTTTCCATTTTGGCTATTTTTATCCTGATCCTAAAGACCAGATAAAAAAGAATGACCACGGCTATATAAAAAAGCACCTCGATGCCGGTTCCGGAGAAGCCCAGTTCCGCCACCAGTTTATCTATTTGTTTTATAAAAATAATAGCCAGGGCCGCCGCTATCCAGAAGATCAGCCAAAACAAAAATTCTCCGCCCTTTATCTGTTTTTTGTATTTTTGCCAGAAAAGGCGGGCCAGGAAAAAAGAGATTATTATTAAAGCTATTATTTGTTGGAGCATGATTTTTTGTTTGATATTGGATGTTGGATATTAGATAAAATTCCATTTTACCAGTATCCAATATCAAGTATCAAGTATCATTTAACTATTCTGGCTAACAGCAGATCTTTGATTATTCTGATCCCGCCTCCGAAATTTTGTCCAAAATCCCGGTAGATCACCGTGATCGGCACTTCTTTTATTTTCAATTGATTTTTAAAAGCTTTATGAATGATCTCGCTGCAATGGGCCATGCCGTCCTGTTCGATCCTTATCCGGGGGGCGGCCGAAGCCGAAAAGGCCCGAAAGCCGCTTTGGGGATCGGTCAGTTTTGCGCCTATCAAGATTTTGTTTACCACTCGGGCCAGGGGCAGGATTATTCTTCTCTTTTTCCAAGGAATATGGGACCTATCTTCCAAAAAACGGGAGCCGAAAACTATATCCGCCTCCTCTTGTTGTATCGGCCTGACCACTTCTTTTATTTCCCGAGGCAGAAATTGCCCGTCAGCATCGAAATGAACTATTATATCCGCTCCCTTGTTCAGACAATATTGATTCCCGGTTTCCAAAGCCGCTCCTTGCCCCCGGTTGATTATATGACGGAGGACCGTTACCCCGTTTTTTTTGGCTTCTTTATAGGTATTGTCCCGGGATCCGTCGTCAACTACAACCACCTCTTCTACCAGGGGTTTGACTCGGGCTACCACCGCTCCGATGTTTTTTTCTTCATTCCAGGCCGGTATAACGCAAAATATTTTTTTCATACTATCTTTGGGTCACCCGCAGTATTTCGTCAATGGTAGTGATTCCGTTTCTGGCCTTGATAAAACCGTCCTCGGTCATGCTTATCAGGCCGTCTTCGCGGGCTTGTTTCATTATTTTTTCCTCCTCGGCTTGTTCCAGGATCAAGTTAGCCAGGTCCTCGGTGTTCTCCAGGACCTCATAAACGCCGACCCTGCCTTTGTATCCGGTATAATTGCATTTTTCACAACCCTTACCTTTGTAAAAAAGTATATCCTTGAGCTTTTTTTGATTTTCCGAGATTACTCCTTCTTCCTGCATGGTTTCTATTATTTGGGGGACATTGAATTGTTTTTCCAGTTCTTTTTCCGTTTTTTCCGACATATTGTAGCTTTGGATGCAATTAAAGCAGATCTTTCGGACCAAGCCCTGGGCTATGACCAAATTAAGTGTTCCGGATAACAGATATAAGGGAACTCCCATATTACTGAGTCGGAAAATGGTAGAGATGGTGTCGTTGGTGTGCAGGGTGGAAAGAACCAGGTGTCCGGTCAAGGCGGCATGGGTGGCTATCTCGGCGGTCTCCTCGTCCCGGATCTCACCGACCATGATTATGTCCGGATCCTGCCGCAAAAAGGCCCTCAGGCCCTTGGCGAAAGTAAACCCTATTTTGGGTTTGACCTGGGATTGGTTGATCCGGGAAATATTGTATTCCACCGGATCCTCGATGGTGGAAATATTCACTTTGGGAGTATTCAGCAGGTCCAGGATCGTGTACAGGGTAGTGGTCTTGCCGGATCCGGTCGGTCCGGTTACCAGGATCTCACCGTGCGGTTTTTTAATGTTCCTTTTTACTTTATCCAGACTTTTTTCTTGAAAACCCAGCTCCTCCAGATTCATTATCCGAGCCCCTTCGTTTAAAAGACGCATTACTATTTTTTCCCCGTGGAAAGTGGGGATAATAGAGACTCGGAAGGATATTTTGTATTTTTTGTTGTAGATCTTGAAACGGCCGTCTTGGGGCATGCGGTGTTCATCTATCTTTAGATTGGCCAGTATTTTGATCCGGGCCACTATGCCGTTTTCCAGGGATTGGGGCAGGGTCATGATATCATGCAGGATGCCGTCAATACGATAACGGACCATTATTTTCTTTTCCTCCGGCTCGATATGGATATCACTGGCTTCTTGGTAAATGGCGTGTTCCAATATTTTGTCCACCAATTTGATAGTGGACATTTCCTTGGCCCGTTTTTCCAGGTCGGTCTTGGTTGCCTGCTTACCTTCTTCCTCCTGGGGAGCGCTGGTCAACTCCTGCTTGAGTTGTTTGTGATATTTTTTTAAATGCTCCTCTATGCTATCCGGAGTGGTAACGTAGACCTTGGGTTTTAAGCCGGTCTTTTTTTTGATAAAATCGAATATTTCCAGTTGTTCCGGTTTGGTGGTGGCTATTTTGATCTCTTTTTTGTCTTTGGCAAAGGCGATCAAGCGGTGCACGGTAGCTATTTTCTCCGGAATGGCCATTAGCGCCTTTTTGTCCACTTTTTCTTTTGCCAGTTCCGTGAAAGGCAGTTTGTAGTATTGGGCCAAGATCCTGTAAAAAGGCCCCTGGGAGACAATGTTTTTTTTCAGGAGGTATTGGATCAAGCTTTCCCCCTTTTTATTGGCCTCTTTTTCGTGTTTATTCAGCTCCTCCTCATTAAGGATCTGGTTCTTGACCAGGATATTTTTTACTTTTCCCACTTCCATAAAGATGAACTATTAATTTTAATTATTATATCATACGGACAAGACGATTGGCAATTTCCGGGACGGGGTTCGGTTTTAAATTTCCCCGTAATATGTTAAAGTAAAAATTAATCAATAAAAGGGTCAATATGATCGACTTATCTAAGGTTTATCATTATTTTTATACTGGAAAGGAAAAGGCAGCTCAGGTTTTAGGGGATGTCTTTGATTTTTTTTCCGTAAAGGTTTACTCTCTTATAGCTCTTTTCTTCGATCTTTTGGGGTGGATAATGGTGTTTTTTATCATGAGCAAGAATAAGGAAGGGGCCATAGTCCTTCATTACAGCGTGGATTTCGGAGTGGATCTGATCGGGGATGCCTCTCAATTGATCGTGGTTCCGGTTTTGGGGCTGATAATCCTGATATCCAACCTGATCCTGCTTTTGATCTTAAACCAGCATAAATCCTTTAAATTTTTATCTCATCTCCTTTTGGCCGTGGCCATGGCGGTGAATGTGTTTTTGACCCTTTCTTTGGTGCCCATCTATCTACTTAACTTTAGCTAATATGGTTATTTTCTACATTATCAAAGTTCTGTTCCTGACTATTGCCGCCTTTGTCTTTACCGTGGCTTGGACCCCTTTGTTGACCCATTTTCTCTATAAGTATAAATTGGGCAAAAAGATCCGGAATAACGGCCACACTCCGATCTTTAGCAAGCTTCACGCCCATAAAGCCGGAACTCCCACTATGGGCGGAGTTTTGGTTTGGGTAACCGTATTGATATTCATATTGTTTTTTTATTACTTGGCCCGGATTTTTCCAAGTAGTGAATTCCTGGAGTGTTTAAGTTTTTTTTCCAGAAAAGAAACTTTGTTGCCCTTGGGAGTGTTGGTAGCCACCGCCGTGGTGGGCCTGTTTGATGATTGGCTGGATGTCCGGGGCAAGGGAGTAATGGGCGGAGGCGGATTGAATATGAAGCATCGTTTTTTGATCTATGCCGCTATTGCCTGTGTCGGCGCTTGGTGGTTCTACTTCAAGCTGGATTGGACCGTTCTTCATGTTCCTTTTTGGGGCAATGTGGAGATAGCTTGGTGGTATATACCCTTCTTTATCCTGGTCATAGTGGCCACCGCTTTTTCAGTCAACGAAACCGACGGTCTGGACGGCCTGGCCGGAGGGAATTTGTTGACTTCCTTCGGGGCCTTTACCGTGATCGCTTTTATTTTGGGCCGGTATGACCTGGCTTCCTTTTGCGGGGTTATAGTCGGGGCTTTGTTGGCCTTTTTATGGTTCAATATTCCTCCGGCTCGATTCTATATGGGGGATACCGGGGCTATGAGTTTGGGGATTACCCTGGGAGTGATAGCCATGCTTACCAATACCGCCTTGATCCTGCCGGTCATAGGATTCGTGTTCGTGATCGAGTCCCTGTCCGTTATACTCCAGGTTCTTTCCAAAAGGCTGCGCCGGGGCAAGAAGCTTTTCAAATCGGCCCCTTTTCACCACCACCTCCAAGCCATTGGTTGGGGCGAGGCCAAGATCGTGATGCGCTTGTGGGTCATAGCCGGGATGAGCTCCGCTTTGGGTATGATAATATTCTTGTTGGACAGATTTTTATAAAAAGGTAAAACCATCACCAGATGTTTGCCAAAACCAAAAGAAAATTGAAGCAAATATTTCAGTCCGGCCGAGACGGGCATGAAAGCGATATGATATTGATCGCGGTCATTGCCATTTTGGTAGTGGCGGGTCTGGCCATGCTTTCCAGCGCTTCTTCGGTTTTGGCCTATAAGAAATTCGGGGACAGCTACCATTATTTCAATCATCAATTAGTGGCGGTGGTCGCGGGGGCGGTTCTGTTTTTGGTCTTTTCCCGGATAAATTATTCCTTTTGGCGGAAATACGCCATTTTTTTTCTCGGCGGATCCTGTTTGCTGTTATTACTGGTCTTTATTCCGGGGCTGGGAGCTACTTACGACAAGGCCAGCAGTTGGATAAATATCATGGGTCTTTCCATCCAGCCCTCGGAATTGGTCAAGGTGTTCTTCTTGATCTATTTGGCCGCTTGGCTGGAAAGAAGAAAAGGAGACTTGGATACCATATCCTCCGGTATCGGCCCCTTTTTGTTGGTTTTGGGAGTCATTGCCTTTTTGATGGTCTTACAGCCGGATATCGGCACTTTGTCCATTATACTCTTCTCTTCGGTTGTTGTTTATTTCGTCGGCGGGGGTAAGATAAGCCATTTATTGGTGGTCGGCCTGTTGGGCTGTATTCTGTTGATGGGGGCCTATCATTCCATGTCCTATGTCCAGGAGAGATTCCAGTGCGTGACCAACCCTCAAATGGACACCAGGGATAAGTGCTATCAAGTCAACCAATCCCTGATAGCGGTCGGTTCCGGCGGAATTTGGGGCCGGGGAGTGGGTCAAAGCCGGCAAAAATTCCTGTATTTGCCCGAAGTGACCGGTGATTCCATTTTTTCCATTATAGCCGAGGAGTTGGGTTTTATTTGTTGCTTTCTTTTAGTGTTTTTGTATTTTTTCTTGTTTTACCGGGGGGTCAGAATAGCTCAGCATGCCCCGGATAGATTCGGCCAGCTTTTGGCAGTGGGGATCGTTTCCTGGATAATGATCCAAGCTTTTTTGAACATCGGAGGGATGATCAATATTATTCCCATGACCGGAGTGCCCCTGCCCCTGATCAGTTATGGCGGTTCGGCCATGGCTTCGGCCTTGCTTGCTTTGGGAATTTTAGTTAATATCAGTAAATACACCACTGAATAAAATGCAAAAGTCAAAATTCAAAGATCAAAAAGAAAATAGATCCATCAGGATTTTTTTAACCGGCGGGGGAACCGGAGGTTCGGTTAGCCCGCTTTTGGCCGTGAAAAAGGAATTGGAGGAAGAGGGCGGAAACTGGGAATTCCTCTGGATAGGGACCAAGAACGGAGTGGAACAAGAAATGGTTTCCGAAGAGAATGGTCTAAAATTCCGGTCCATAACCGGAGGCAAATTGAGGAGATATTTTTCTTGGCAAAATTTTGTGGACCCCTTTAAGATAATAGCCGGTTTTTTTCAATCCTTTTTTCTCTTGCTTTTTCACCGGCCACGCTTGATAATCAGCGCCGGCAGTTTTGTCAGTGTTCCCTTGGTCTGGGCGGCCTGGGTTCTGAGGGTGCCCGCCTGGATCCACCAGCAGGATGTTAGGCCCGGCCTGGCCAACAAGTTAATGGCCCCTTTTGCCCGAAAGATAACCGTAACCTTTGAAAGCTCTTTAAGCGACTATGGCAAAAAAGCGGAATGGGTCGGCAACCCCATAAAGATAGATTTGGACCAGGAAATAGAAGATGATTTTTTCCAGATCAAACCGGACATACCGGTGATATTGGTTGTGGGCGGCGGAACCGGAGCCCGGGCCATCAATGATCTGGTCAAGGCCAATTTGGAGAAACTTTTGGCAACAGGCCAAGTGGTCCATATAACCGGCCGGGACAAAAAGGAAATAAAGAATCGCCCCGGGTATTGCGCCTTTGAGTTTGTGGATCATGACTTGATGTTGGAAGCCCTGAGAAGAGCCCAGGTGGTGGTCAGCCGGGCCGGTCTGGGTTTTTTAACCGAGCTTTCTTATTTGGCCAAACCCTCTATTCTGATACCCATGCCCGATTCCCACCAGGAGGACAACGCCCGGGAATTTCAAAAAAAAGAAGCCGCCCTTGTCTTGGACCAAAAAAAATTGTCCGGAAAGGATCTGGTAAAAAACATCGAAAAAGTAATAAAAGACAAGGATCTGGCTAAAAAATTAAGCAGCAACATCCAAACCATGATCAAACCCAACGCCGCCCAAAGAATGGCAAAGATCATAAAGGATGTGGTGGATAATTAATAATATAAAAAATAAACGCTAAGTTTAAAGTTAAAGGTTTGATTTTTTATCAAAAGGTTGTTTTCCGGAATAGTTTTGAGTTTTGAACTTTGCATTTTGAGTTTTGATATATATGGATCTATC
>CAZPEL010000007.1:0-20353 GCA_964585585.1 uncultured Gammaproteobacteria bacterium
AGCAAAAGAGGGCTTTGCAGCCCTCTTGAATCGCCATTTTGTGAACTCTGGCTCCGAGGGCCGGACTCGAACCGGCAACCAATGCGTTAACAGCGCACTGCTCTACCATTGAGCTACCTCGGAATTATTAATTTTTTCTTTTAAATATTCTTTTCCCGAACCACTCTTGAAATATTTTTCTCTTTTCCTCGCCTCTTGCCTATTTCTGACTTTTTCTTTATAAACTAATTTCCACGGACGATAACCTTTTGTTGAAAAAACCTGTCTAGTATTGTGCTCCTTCAGTCTTTTTTCTATATTTTCGCTCAATCCAACATATAATCGACCATCAACTTCGCTCTGAATAACATAAACATAATATATGGTATTCATAGCCAAAATGATAAGTCAAACTAACAGCGCACTGCTCCCTGCCTGCCGGCAGGCAGGTACCATTGAGCTACCTCGGAATTGTTGTTTTTTTGAACAGGGGTATTACACCCCCTTGTATTCCCCCTCGGAGAGGGGGAAATTTTATTTAGTTGTACTCCCCCCTCGGAGAGGGGGTTTATTTAATTGTTTCAAATAAAAATCTGCCTCTTAAGCAGTTCTGTTGTTATTATATAAAAATTATAAAATTAGTCAACAATTCTCACTCCTGATACTTGATATTAATTTCCAATATCCAGTATCTCAGCCTACGGCTGATCACCCGAAGGCGACTTTGTCGCCGTAGGGTGGCAATATCAACTAAAAGTAGTCCTTCAACCTCTTGATATCCTGATCCTTCCTGATCTTTTCCAGGGCCTTGGCCTCGATCTGCCTGATCCTTTCCCGGGTTACATCGAATTCTTGGCCTACTTCCTCCAAGGTATGGGCCACTCCGTCTGTTAAGCCGAAACGCATCTCCAGGATCTTTTTCTCTCTGGGGCTGACCTTTTCAATGGCCTTTTGGACATATTCCCGCAAAAGAAGCAAAGCGGCGGATTTGTCCGGGGCCACATTCTTTACATCCTCGATAAAGTCCTCCAGGGTGGAATCCTCTTCATCGTCTCCGACCGTGGTTTCCAGGGATACGGTATCCTGGGATATCTTCATAATATGCCTGACCTTGTCCAATTCTTCGCCCATTTCCGCGGCTATTTCTTCCGGCAGGGGTTCCCGGCCCAGATCTTGTATCAACCTTCTCTCTACTTGCTGGAATTTATTAATGGTCTCGACCATGTGCACCGGGATCCGAATAGTCCGGGATTGGTCGGCCAAAGCCCGGGTGATGGCCTGTCTGATCCACCAAGTGGCGTAGGTGGAGAATTTATAGCCCTTTCGGTATTCAAATTTTTCCACGGCCCGGAACAAGCCGATATTGCCTTCCTGGATCAGGTCCAACAAACTAAGGCCTTTAGCACCCACGAACTTTTTGGCAATGGAAACCACCAACCTCAAATTGGCTTCGATCAATCTTTTTTCCGCTTCCCTGTCCCCTTTTTCCTTTCTTTTAGACAACTCCACTTCCTCTTCCGTGCTTAAAAGAGGAACCTTACCGATCTCCTTTAAATACATCTGAATGGAATCGGAACTCAACTTGGAGAGGTCAACTGTGGGCAAAGATTCATAGGGCAAACCAAAACTACCGGTCCCTTTGGCCGGGGCTTTTTCTTCTTTTTTCTTTTTACTCTTGGTTTGCTTTTTACTTTGGGTTTCTTCTTCCTCGTTTTCCTGAGAAGCCAAAGCACTACCACGACTTTCGGATATACCCAAAATACTGCCGGTATCCTCCACTATCTGCACGCCGTTCTCCTGGAGCCGGGACAAAAATATTTCAAAATCATAAGCATACTCCTCTACTTCCGGAAAAAGGTGTAATAGCTCGGTTTCAGTGACAAAACCCCTTTTTCTGCCCTTGACCAATAATCTCTCCTTTTGTTCTTCAGTGGGCTTGGGTCCGGCCGGCGCCGGTGTCTTCTTGGTATCTTTTTTCTTGGCGGCGGCAGTGGTAGTTTTTTTAGCGACAGTCTTTTTGGCGGCGGTTGTTTGCTTCTTTTTGGCGGTTGCGGCCTGTTTGGTCTTGGTGGTAGCGGCCTTAGTCTTGGTGGCAGTTTTGGCGGTGGCAGTCTTCTGACCGGCCGGTTTTTTCTTGGCTGCTGTCTTGGCCTGGGTCGAAGCTTGCTTGGCGGGGGTCTTGACGGCCGAAGTTTTTTTAGCGGCTGGCTTAGTTGCGGCTGTTTTCTTGGTAGTCGCCTTTGGAGCCGGAGTTTTTTTCGCGGCCGAAGCGGATTTTGCCTTTGCCTGGGCCTTTTTCTTGACTGTCTTGGCGGCGGTGCCGGAAGCAGCCGTTTTCTTGGCGGAAACGGTCTTCTTTTGGCCCTGGGTGGTGTTTTTCTTTTTAGAAGTATTGGAAGCCATATTTTAAAATTTTATTGCTCGTTTAAAAAAGTAAAATTATTTTAATTCATTCAATTCTTGGGATAATTTTTTGAGTTCGGTCATTAATTCCTGAGATCTTTCCCTCTCTCCTTCTCTTTCCGCCTCGGAGATGGTTCTTTCTATCTCCTTCATTCTTTGGGTTATATAACTCTTTTTTAACTCCACCAGGATCTGGGTTATTTCCTGCTTGGCCTGATTCTCTTCCAAGTGGTAATAATCTTTCTCACCTAAAATAACCAACTTATTCAACAATTTAAGTTGGTTATGCCGAGGTTCTCCTTGATTAGAATCAGTTTTACCAAACTCTTGATAGAAAAAGTCTTTTAGATCTTCATAATTCAACCGCAATTCACTCTGCTCGGAATTTTTCTTATTGTAATACAAAATTAAATTTTTGTAAAATGTTTTGAACTCTGTTCCGAAAATATGGTCCAAACTCAAACGCGTTGCCACATACTCCAAAAATGAAGGAAATCTTAGAGCTAAAGCCAGCAACTCTTCGGAAAGCTTTTCCTCTCGGCTTCGGGAATCGGAAACATCTTCAGTAGCTTCTGGGGACGAGGAAGTTTCTTGCTGTTCTCGGTAATTCCGGCCGGTTTTACTGTTCAAGGCCAAAGTTTCCCTGAGGGCGCTTTCGCTTATATCCAATCTTTGGCTCAACCTTTTGATCCAATGGTCCTTCTCTATCCTGTTGGCTATCAGGGAAATTATGGGTAACAACCTCTTTATGGCCTCTTTCTTGCCGTCTATGCCGCTTATATCCACCTCGGACATAACCTTGTCAAAATAATGATCCATAACATGCTTGGCTCCGGCTACTGTGTTCTGCCAACCTTCGGGGTCCTTTTTTATGAACTCATCCGGATCCTTACCCGAGGACAAACTTATTATCTTAACATCCATCTCCAAAGGAAAGGCCTCCCGGACCGCTCGATCCACGGCCATTTGCCCGGCCTGGTCCATATCAAAGGCCAAAGCCATATGAGAAGAATACCTTTTGATCAATTTCAGTTGTTCCTGGGTCAGGGCGGTTCCGGAACTGGCCACCACATTCTTAAAACCGGCTTGATGAGCGGTAATAACATCCATTTGACCTTCCACCACCACCGCCAAGTCCTCGGTTCTGATCTCGGCCTTGGCCTTGTCCAAGCCGAAAATTATCTTGCTCTTGTCATAGATAAAGGTTTGGGGGCTATTGATATATTTACCCAAAACCTCCTCTTCTTCCTTGTCCGGCCGAACCCGGGCGGAAAAAGCCACCGGATTGCCGTAAAAATCATTAATGGGAAACATTATCCGGTCCCGGAACCGATTGTATATTCCCGTTCCCTGCTTTCTGCGGTTGGCCAAGCCGGCGGCCACTATATCCTCGTCCTTATACCCCCGTCTCCGCAAAACACTGACCAGGTCCTCCCAGGAATTGGGGCTAAAGCCGATCTGCCACTCGATCAAGGTATCTTGGGTCAAGCCCCTTTCTTGCAAATATTTCCGGGCCGGTTCGGCCGCGTCCGACTCCATTAAATTTTGATGATAAAAATTGACCGCTATCTGGGTTATGTCCAGTAATTTATTCCTTTTAGAGGCCTTTTGGGGATCCTGTTTCTGCAAAGTCACTCCCGCTCTGGGAGCTAATATCCGCAGGGCCTCGACAAAACTAACCCCTTCCATTTCCATAATAAAAGTGATCACATCCCCGCCCTTGCCGGAACTGAAACAATGCCAGATCTGTTTTTCCGGAGACACCATAAAAGACGGGGTTTTTTCCCGGTTAAAGGGGGATAGAGCGGAAAAGTTGGATCCGGCCGGCTTCAGGTTGATATATTCGCGGATAATATCCACTATATCCAAGCGGGATTTTATTTCGTCGGAGACCTGCATAATATTTTAGTAAATAGTAAACGGTAAACAGTAAACCGTTCCACTTTGACCCTCTCCCCTTGCCAAGGGGAGATTAAGAGGGGTTGGCAAGGGGAGGGATATTTAGTTACCTACTGTTGACTGTTTACTATTGACTATTAACTTTTTCCAAACAATCTCGCCAACCACCCCTTTTTCTCAGATTTCTCAGAGGAAGATCCCTGGTCGGGGGAATTTTCTTGTGGAGGGTTGGAATAAATAAATTTTTTCAGTCTTTCTATTTCTTGCTGCACCGGTTCGCTGTCGTACTCCGCGTTATGCCGATGTTGGCTGTAGTGGGTGGCCTGTTGTTGGTCCAGGTGCAAGCTAAAAACCACTTCTTCACCCTCTTCTTTCACATACATGTGGAATCTGGGATAAAAACCCCGGCCCAATCTTCTGACCATGCTCTCGGAACCGCTTCTTCGGTCCCGAATAAAGCCGTAACCGAATTTTCTTAAAAGACGGTAAGGATTATCCCGTAATTGATCTTTGGTTATCTTGAGATCCATTCTTCACATTAAAGATTAAAAAATTATTCACGGCATACCGGAACAGGGCCAAAACCACGGACAGAACCACCTGGGAATACAGGTAATACAAGCCCAATATATCCACCAAGGCATACAAACCGACCAGATTCAGGATCAAGCTGGAAAAAGTGATAACAAAATAAAAAAAGGCCTGGCTGGTTAGTTTATGGGTGGAATTATCCCGGAAAGTCCAAAATTTCTGAAAGGAAAAGCTGACGATAAAAGCGGCGACAAAAGCCAGAACAGCCGAAACCATATACCACACTCCCAAAATATCGGTAAAAAAATACAAAGCTACCAAATTAACCGCCGTGGCGGCCACTCCGACTATCCCGAATTTGATCAATTTTTTATGTTTATCAACTATTTTGTAAATACCGGGAAAACTTTGGGAAAAATTGTCTTTTAAGGATTGATAATGCTTCATGATCTTGGGCTTAACCGTTTTTAAGGGATCGGCTCCATTGCAAGGTTTGGGCCACCCCTTGATAGAGATCGGTTCGGGGTTGCCAGCCCAATATTTTCTGAGCCCGGTCATAACTTAGGCAACTTCTCTTTTGCTCTCCGGGCAAGGCCGGTCCGTGTTTTTTGTTCAGAACCTCGCCGGTGGCCTTTTCTATGGCCTTTACCACATCCAAAACGGAAGTTTCCCGGCCGGTGCCGATATTGATCTCACCGACATGATCACTGACCCGGGCCTTTAAAAAGGCGTCCACCAGATCGTCCACATACACAAAATCGCGGGTTTGCTCACCGTCGCCGTTAATAATACATTGCTCTTTTTGGACTGCCTTGTCAATAAAGACAGAGATCACTCCGGTCTCTCCCCCTTTATACTGCCTGGGGCCGTAAATATTGGCCGGTCGGAGAGAGATATAATCCAATCCGTAAACTTTATGGTAATAATTCAAGTACTTCTCAAAGGTCAGTTTATGGATACCGTAGGGAGAAATGGGCCTGGGGATAACATCCTCGGTGGTGGGGATATCCTCCACATCTCCGTACACCGCTCCGCCGGTGGAAACAAAGATAAATTTCTTCACTCCGTTGCGATAGGCGTTATCCAAAACATTCAAGCCGCCAAAAACATTGATGTCATTGTCTATTTGCGGTTTATCCACCGAGATCCGGACATCTATTTGAGCGGCCAGATGAAAAACATAGTCGAATTGCTCCTGTTCGAACACGGGAGCTATCTGCTCGGAACGGATATCAAGGTTATAGAACCCGGCTTGGCTGTTCACATACTCTTGCTTGCCGGTGGAAAGGTCGTCCAAGATAGACACTTCATGCCCTTCCCGCAATAATCTATCAACCAAAGTAGAGCCGATAAAACCGGCTCCTCCCGTAACCAAAGATCTGGTCATATTTTGATCTTATTTATCTTTTTTTTCTTCCAAGCTATGGATGATGTCGGTTATTATCTTATCCAAACGATAATCCGCCTTGGTGTAATACTTGTCCACTCCCAAGTTAATATAGGACCTGACCTTATCAGCGCTGGCGGTATTGGAAACCACAAAAACGGGAATGGATTTCCACTGTTCCTCGCCCTTAAGTTTGGCGATCAAATCCAAACCGCTTTTATGGCCCAAAAGATAATGATCCAACCAAATAACATCTATTCGTTCCAGTTCCTCCAATTTAGCAAGGGCTTCTTCCACCTTTTTAGCTGTCTCCACTTGAAAATCGTTCTTTTTCAATTTGGATTGAATGGCTGTTAATAAAGGTTTCTCGTCTTCGACGACCAAGATAGTTTTTTGACTCATACTCTTGAAAATATTAAATTATTTTATTTCATTCAAAGTTCTGCTGCCCTCTTTTTTGCTCATACCCTCTAAGGGAAACTTAACATGGAAAGTGGTGCCTTGATCTTTTTCGGATTTAAACCAAATTTCGCCGCCGGCCTGGTTTGTTATGGATTTGACTATATACAACCCCAAGCCGTTGCCCTCGGCATCCTTTTCCTTTACATTATCAGCTCGGAACATTTTAGTAAATATTTTATCGTGTTGTTCCTTGGGGATGCCATAACCGGTGTCGGATACTTCTATCTTGAGATAATTTTTCAACTTCTTGAGTTTCAAACCGACCTTGCCCTTTTCCGGAGTATATTTAACCGCATTGGACAAAAGATTCTGGAAAACTATCCTTACCAATTTGGGGTCGGCCTGTATCTTGGGAATATTCCGGCCAAAATTGGTGTCCACTTGTAATTTCTTTTTTTCTATCGAGGGCTTAAGCTCTTTTAAAACGCTTTGAGCTATCTCGGAAAAATCAAGCGGTTTCGGGTCCACTGCCAATTTACCCAATTCGATACGGGAAACATTCAACAAGGCGTTGACCAAATTGACCATTCTCTGGTTGCCTTTATAGATCTCTTTTAAAAATTGCATCTGTTCCTCGTTCAATTTGCCGGCATCCCCGTCCAAAAGCATCTCGGCATACCAATTGATGCTGGACAAAGGGGTGCGAAGCTGGTGCGAAGCCAGGGAAACGAATTCGGTCTTGGCCTTGTCGATCTGCCTTTCCTTGGTCACATCCCTAAAAACCACCACACAACCCAGGATATTGCCGTCCTTGTCCTTTAGGGGCGCGGCGCTGTCAGCTACGGGAATCCGGTGACCGTTCTTGGTTATAAGGACAGTGTCCCGACCCATATCCTCGACATCACCCTTCTTTATGGGTGTCTTAATAAACTCTTTTTTATCTTTTTCTTCTTTCTCATCTACGAATTTAAGTATTTGGTCATATTTCTCGCCTATCGCCTCTTTGGCCGAATAACCGGATATCTTGGCGGCCACATCATTGAAAATGGTTATCTTGTAATCCTTGTCTATTACAAACACGCCGTCGCCGATACTGTAAAGAATTGCCTCTATTTTATCCTTCTGCTGAGCCGCCTTGTCCTTCTCCTCGGACACATCTTCCAAGACATTCAAAATGGCCTTTTGTTGATTCTCCAATTCCTGTTTCTGCTCCTCGATCTCCCGGGTCTGGGCTTCTATCTTTTCGTGCATCTTTTGTCGTGACCCCTTGATCCTTTTGATAAGGGCATTAAAGGCCCGGGCCAATTGTCCGATCTCATCCCGGGAATAGTCCTCGATCCGATACTTGAAATCCTTTTCCGAGGCCCGGCTCACCTCTCTCTTCAATCTTAACAAGGGGTTGGAGATGGTATAGGAAAAAACATAACCAAAACCCCCGGCCACTAAGAAGATGACCACAAAGGCCCAAAGGTAGTAATCCCTTAACTCGTTTCTGTAAAATCCCAGATACTCCGAAGTTTCCACTTCAGTTAAAAGACACCAATTCATAGCCGGAACATGGGCGTAAGTGCCGAGAACATTCCTGCCCTGGTAATTACTAAAAACCCCGAAAAAATGATTCGGATCTTCGATCTCTTCTATATTCTGTTTTTGGGCGAAACATTTTTCCGTGTTCAAGGTGTTCACTTTTTCCCGCAAAAAAACACCTTCTTTAAACCGGGAAGGGGTTATCATATAGCTATCCTCATTAACCAGATAAACCTCGCCGGTTTCGCCCAGGCCGGTCCTGTCCACCGCGATCTTGTTCAACTCCCGAGTATTTATCAGACCCACTACCACCCCCAACCATCTGTCGGAGTCAGCTGCTCGAATGGGACTGGAAACGGCCAGGGAGTGCTTGCCGGTGGCATCAGAGTGATAGGCGTCCTTGATGTAGGTATCGAATCGGCCTTCCAAATAATAATCCCGCCGGGAATGGTCCTGACCCCTAAGTTCGGATAAGGTGGCATCCACCACCACGCCTCGCTTGTTTAAAATAAATACCCGATAAAAATTCTCGTATAAATTCTGCTGCCGGGAAACACTTCCTTGGAGGCATTGGGACTCCAGGGGTCGGGAAGAAGTCGCCCTTCCCCGCAATTTGGATCTTATTTCCGAATTATTGGCCAAATACTCGATCTTTTGCCTTTGATCCTTTAAGAAATGATCGATCCTGACTCCTCTTTCCTTGGTTGTGGCCTTTAGTTGCTGGCTTAATTGGGTCTTTAAAAAATCATTTATAACCTGATAAAAGACCGAAGCTCCGGCCACTCCGGCAATAAAAGCGACTACTACAAAAGAAAAGGTCAGTCTGGTCTTTATGGAATATCTCTTGGTGATTCCCCCGTAAGCTCCGTACCTATGAATGGAATAATAAAGAAAAAAGACCAAAGCCACTCCGGACAGGTTGGCTATTCTGGGAGTGCGAACGCTTAACAAAGGTAGGAATAAATTGGTAAAAATACCGATCGTTATCGGGAAGAACAAGCCCACCAAAATATAACCCAACTGGGATTTTTTGGCCCCGCGGGAGGATCTTAAAAAATGATAAAGGGTAAAAACAATGGCCAAAAACAAAGGGGCGGATATAATAAGAATAACCAAGAGGAATTCCTCCCCGGTAACATAACCTATCTCCCAGATCTTTCTGTTGGGTAAAATATTTTTAACCACGGCCGGTGTTAGAACCATTAAATAGAAAAAAAGAGCATAAACGGGAAGGGCCGCTCCGAGCAGCCAATAATAAAGCTTTTCAAAAACAACGGCCAATACGGCCCATAGGGTCAGAAAAGTAACTACGGAGGCGACAAAAAAACTCAGGCGCCACAAAATCAAGCTCACTCCGGAACTCCAAAGCTCCCAAGGAGCGGCTATCTCCAGGACCATCCAAAGCAAGACCATTAAAGAAAGCACTAAAAAGGCCTTTATCGCCGATTTTTTCTGCGGTTGTTTCAGGAAAAACAAAATAAAAAAGATCATTGCTATAACCGCCACTCCGTAAAGAGTTGTCAAGATTATATTGATCATTTTTTCTTTTTATTTTTTAGCCGCTTTTTTAATTCCTGATTTTCCTCTTTTAATTCCTTCATTTTAAGCTCTCGGCCCATCATGGTTTTATTTATCTTCCTCAATCTCTTCGTGCTCTCGTTGACCTTCTGCTCCACATTTTTCTTTTCCCAGGCCAGAGTGGTGGTCAATTTGTTGAAAGAATTGGCCAAATATTCCCACTCATCTCCGGTATTAATGTCTATATTAATTTCATAGTCGCCCTCATTGACCTCCTTTATGGCCCTTTCAAGCTGATACAAGGGTTTTAAGAACCACCAAACCAATAAATAGATAATAAACACCGACAGCATGGCCGAAAACAGGACAAAACCGGCCAAAGCAAAAGAAATATTATATACATAATCAAAAACCCGCCGGGTTCCCGCCTCGAGGATCAAGGTATAAGGGGTGTTTTCTATATTGTTTATTTCCAAAAGTTTCTGTTCTCCGGTTTTCTTATCTCGGATATCCAAACTTCCGGAAGTATTTAATCTACGCAAAGCCCGTTCATAACCCAGGGAGGAAATGGTAATACCGGAAAAACGATCCTTTATCTCCTGTTGCTCCTCCTTGTTGAGATTCAACTCCCCTAAGCTCTTATACCTCTTTTCGGGGCTAGTGGCGGCTATGATCACCCCGGTTTTATCCACAAACATAAATTCAAAAGCGCCGACACCGTTCTTGTCCCGACCATTTTTCGGCCGGATCACTTCGGCCACCACTCCGGGTTTCAATTTACTGACCACCACTCCCGCCACCTGGTCTCCGGCCCGGATCGGATGAGAAAAATAATACCCTGCTTCTTTGCTGGTTTGCCCCACCGCCATATACAACCCCGGCTCCCCCCGCAGGGCGGATTGAAAATAAGGACGGAAGCCGTAATTTTTTCCGGTGAAATCGGGATTAGTGGAAACCAGGGTCTCGCCGATGGAATCCATTAAATAGATAGCGGAAAACTTGCTTTCCAGATGATATTTTTTTAATACATCCAATACTTCCGCATCCCCCGGCGTGGTGGTGGCTCGGATCAGATACTCCCTTAGTTCGGGCTGCTCCGCCATATGGGCAACGAATTGTCTCTGATCCTGAAAAAATCTCTCCACCTCATAGTTGGATCGAAGAGCTATCTGAGCTAAGTCTCTTTTTTCATAATCAATGAATTGATTCCGGGATACAAAAAATATGGTCACGGTGGCCAACACCCCTACCACAAGAACCACACCGGAAATGGACAGAGCTATCTTGTTCTTGATTGACATCCTCATAATACAGCTTTTAGGTGTTAGTTTTAGCTTAATGGATTAACTGTTTTGTTTTTCGTGTTTATTTTTTTTCGCTTAATTTTTGCTTTAACTCCTTGATCTCGTTTTTAAGCTCGATCATTTTCAGCTCCCGGCCGGTTAAAAGCTTGTTGATCTTTTCCATCTCCTCGATCTTTTCCTGTAATTCCTTTTCTTTTTTCTTTTTTTCGGTAATATCAATAAAACTCTCGATACCGCCTATCTTCCCACCCCTGGCATCCCGCAAGTAATCCACATTCTTGGAAACCGTCCTTTTTTCTCCTTTTTTGGTCTTGATGGTGCATTCCTTGCCCATGATCGGCTTTTTTACCTTTTGGGACCACAGGCCGCATTCATTTTGACAGGGAAGCAAGGAAAACTTGGTGCATTTCTGGCCGATCATCTCCTTTTTGGAGAAACCGGTCATTCTTTTCGCCGCCTGGTTCCAGGTCAAGATCTTATTGTCCTCGTCCACAGTAAAAATAGCACTGGGTACGAACTCGACAATGGTCTGCATTTTGTTCTTGGTTCTTTTTAGTTCTTTCTTCTCCTGCCTCTCCTTGGTCACATCCCGATAAACATTGACCACTTCCCCGGTGGTGGCCAAACGAAAAACATAATTTTCCCGCCACTCCTTGATCTCGCCATTTTTTCGGGAAATAACCGGAAAACCCTGGGGGTTGCCGGTCCGATGCACATTCTTAATGGCTCCGTAAAGTCCGGTTTTTTTGATACGGGGAAAAGTTTGCAGAACACTCTCGTTCAACACTTGATCCTTTTTTACTTCCTCCAATCTCTCCGCCGCCCGGTTCATATCCTTGATAACAAAATATTGCCCCTTGTTCCGGGGTTGATAAATAACCACCCCGCTTTTGATATTATTAAAAAGCTCCCGGAATTTTTCTTCATTTTCCCGGGATTCTTGTTCTTTTTCCTTTCTTTTGGATATATCCCGGGCCACGCTTAAAACCGCCTTTTGCCCCCGAAAATCTATAACTTTACTGTTGAGTTCTACCGGAATGTGTTTTCCTTTTTTGGTCACATGCTCGGTTTCAAAAAAAGTAGAGTCCTTTTTCTGCAGCTCTTTTATTCTTTCTTTGACCTTATCGGCATACTCCGGAGCATCTATTTTCATGGGCGACATATTCAAAAGCTCTTCCTTTTTGTAGCCCAACCTCCGGTAAGCCGTTTTGTTCACCTCTAAAAAGTTGCCTTCCAGATCATGAATAAAAACAGCGTCTTCGAAGCTGTTGAACAAAGTTCGGAAAAGATCATTTGCCTTTCCGCTTTTTGGTCCCGGGTTTTTTTTGTCCTCCTTTTTTGGGGGCATGGGGCTTAAAGATTAAAATAAGATCCTGGATGGATAAAGATTTTCGGTGCGGCATATCCTTTTTAAAAAATTTTCTATAAACAACACGGTTCCGCTCCTCCGGAAAAGGAGAAGCGGAACCGCGGAAATTTCAGGACCGAATTAGTTGGAAACCTTTATCTCTCCGGTTCCTTCCGGGCTGCAGGCCCCCACTTCCACTAAACCGGTGTCTCGTCTGATGATGTAATAGCCGGTTTCTTCGGCAGTGCCATCACTCGGGTCAACCGGGACAGAGCCCAGATAACCTTCATCCACCAGGCCGCCCAGATCGACACAATCATCCTGAGTGGTGGTAGGAGCGGAACTACAGGTAGCACCGGAATCGCAACCTCCGATAACATAAGCGGCGTTAGCATCTAAATCTTCAATCTCGGTTAAATAATCTCCGCCATTATCCACTTGGTCGGTCTTAATAGCGCTGACCACAGCGGAAACATCAGACCACCTTTGGGAGTCACGAGAATCCTGGAACCGGCTCAAAGGATCCAGAGCCACGAACACAACAGCGGCCAAGATGGCAATGATCGCGATCACGATCAAAAGTTCGATCAAGGTAAAACCGCTTTGTCCTTTGGATTTACTTGTAAACATTTGCTAAACGAACCATTGAATTTTTTTCTCTCAAAAAAACCAATGATTTTTAATTATAATTTAAAATTGTAAAAAAATCTTTTGTTTTATTATAACATAAAAGCCCTTAAGCCCAAAATACTTCTTCCGAACTCTATGGGGTTGATATCCGGGCCTGCACTAAAATATTATAGATATCCGGATCATTCGTGGCTTGCACCTTCTTTTTTTCAACGGAATTAAAAATGAATTTATCACTAAAATCCTTGTCCTTTATCTTTTGGGTTAATACTTGGCTCAAACCGTCTTCAGAATAGATCAGCCACTCAAAAACGAGTTGCCCGGACCGACTACTTGTGGAAGTTGTGGCCCTGGAAGTTGTAGCCGCTTCTCCGGACCAAGGAGAAGTGACTTTCAGGGGTTGGGGCCACAAAACCTCACCCGAACTCACTTTGTAATTGACCTTTTTCTTGGCTTCTTGCCTGTCCTTATCCCTATCACCGCTTTCCGATACCGATATTTCCACAGTCCGGGCCCGAACCCGGTCCTCGGCATATACTTCCGGATCAACGGCCAAAGGTATTTCCAGATCCAAACTACGGACGGTCTTATATTTCTCAATAGCTCCGCTGGGACCTTGGCGCGCGCTTTCTTTTTCCTGTTGGCGAAAGATATAAGCGCCGAACACACCCAGGATACCGACCAAGATAACAGCCGTAAAAATAAGGATCTTTTTCTTAAGGTCTTTCTTGTCTTCCCGACTTCCTTCTTCTTGCTCCAAGAGATCATCAATATCAAAATTGTTTTTCTTACCCACCAAGGGAATTCTCAAATCCTGGTCATATTCCGAATTCAGATCTCCCCAGGCCAGACCCACAGCCCCCAAGTATTTCCAGGATACATTCTTGTTGTCCAGTGAAGGGCGACCGGTCTCCGCCCGAGCTCCGGTTTCCTGCTCCAGCAAGGAAACCAGGCCCTTCATTTGGCCGGACCCGCCCACTAAAATTATTTTTTCAGCGGAAATACCGAACTCCTCCTTTGTGTATTCCAAAACCTCGCTTATTTCCCGGATCAATTTGCGTACTTTGTCCTCCAGAGCCCGCCGAGGTTTTTTGTTTTTCATATTCAAACCGCCGCTCTTTTTTATTTTCTCCGCTTCTTTACGGCTGATATCACCCGCTTTGGCTATGGTATCGGTGAATTTATTTCCGGCAATATTAATGGAGCAAGAATAAACCAAGGAATTATCCCGGAGAACGGACAAGCTGGTTTGGCCGGATCCTATGTCCACTAAAGCCACTTTGCCTTTGTTAACACCTCGTATCACCCGGGAAGAAGCCAAACAGGGAAGCTCGAAAGAGTCTATTTCCAAATTCCCTTCCCGGAAAAAATCCTGCCACTGCCGGCAAATCTCCTTATCCGTAGCCGCCAAAAATATCCAGGCCCTTTTTTGCTTTTCCTCTCCTCTTTCTTTTCTCAATATTTTGTAATTCAGCCACAAACTTTCTTTTTCCAAGGGGATACTGGAAACCGCCTCCTGATAAACCAAACTCTCTATTTCCTCTTCCCGGTTATAATCCAAGCTAAAAAAATGGTTAAAAACTTGTTTTTCCGGCAGGGCGAAATTAACCTTGTTGGAATCTATTTCTCCGGGCTTGGAGCGGGTAAAAAGTCTGTTAAAATAAGCTTTTAACTTTTTTTTGTCCATTATCCTCCCGTTCTTAATAACTCCGGCAGCCAAAAACACGCGGCTGTAATTCAAAAGCTCCGCCTTGGCACCGACTTTTTTCAATTCCACCAATTCAATAGTGTGGTCGGAGACATCCAAACCGATTGATTTTTTGCCGATCAAGCCCATAGAAATAATTTAGGGAGAAACCTCCCGCCAGGAATCCAAATAAGGAATTCCATTATCAAAAACGGCCTCGGCCTCTATTTTTTTGGTATAATCGCCGTAACTGGATTCCACTGAAACCATATAAGGATCGCCTGATCCGCTTATATTAATTATACAAGAATACTCGCCTATTTCCAAATTGCCTCCGGAATAAGTGGGCGAACGTTTTAGCCGGATCAGGGCCTCTTCCAGACAACTCTCCGCTCCGGCCATGGCCCCACCTCCCTGCCGGGCGGTATAACTCATATTAAGCTCTCCCAAGCCGAGCAAAGTAGCACCATAGGCCATGATCAAGGAAGCGGCTCCAATGATCAAAACAACCACCAAAGCCGTAGCGCCCCGACGGCTAGCATGAAAACATAAAAACATTAAAACATAAAAACAACCATGCCCTTCTGTTTTCATGCTTTCATGTTCTCGTGTTTTAATGTTTTCATGTTCTCGTGTTTTCATGCTCTAGTGTTCTCGTGTTTTAATGTTTTAATGACTTCACCCCCACCGCTGTTCGGATCGTATGGGAAAAATCAAAATCACTGGTCCCGGAATCGTTGTTGTATTCCGCTTGGAACTTAATACTTATGATCCTATTCTCTTGATCAGGCCCTAAATTGGCAAAGGAAATATTGCTGAATCTTACTTTATCACTGACCCAGGGGGTAAAACTCCCCACTCCTCTTCTTATCCCCAGAGAATCATCCCGAACCTCGAAACTCAGGTCTTCCTCCGAGTCCGGCATATCCAATATCAAAACATCCGAGGAACTGCCGGCTCCGGGAGAGATAACTCCTTCGGCTCTTTTTATCTCCTGCTTCATTTCCTTTAAGACAAATCTGGAACCGGCTCCAACCTCCTGAACCGCGAAGGCCTTGTTATTGGATCGGGAAACGGACAGACTGAAACTGACAAAGCTGAATATGACCATACCGATGATACCGACATAGATCAAAACCTCTACTAAAGTAAATCCCGATTCCGAATTTGATTTTTCCTTAAAAAGTTTGGCCATTATTTATAATTTAAGTTTACTTCCCTTAAAACCGGGGTTTCATACCCATCTCCGAACAAAAAGGTTTTATAGCGGATCCATCTGTCCCCGTTGTGGTCGGTAGAAAGGATATGGCCGTCCGGGGAGCCGAAATAATCGGTCTCATCACCGTCCACTCCGTCCGGACCGGACCATTCGGCCGTATCCAAGCCGGCGCGGGTGGGGGCCGTCTTGATCTGAAACTGAACATCACAGTTTTCCGGAACCTCTTCGCTCCATTCAATGGCCTGAATAGCCGAGGAGGTGCCGGTATCATAATCAGAGGACACCAATTGACCGGATCGGGGGTGTTCGCCGCTGCCCAGATCCAAATCCACATTGTCAAAACCCACGGTATAGGGCCCCGGATTTCCACCCGGCGTCTCCACCCAATAGGCCAACTTCAAATAATAGGTCCCGGTAGCGGTGATGGCGGAGGAGGGGTCAATGGTAACATCTTCGATCCAACCGCTTTCCGAATCTATGTTTATGGAGCTGCCGACCCGGTTCACCGGCTCTCCGCTTGCGGTATCAATATATATCCGTAACTCGGAAACATCCGGGACATCGTTGTAATCGATCGTTCTATGATCGAAAGTCAGGGAAGTTCCGGCCGGGTCCTGTTCGTAGTTGGTAAAAGATTGCTGCCAATAACCGCCGATCTCGTCATTATTAGTTTGGGGGACGCTTATTTCGGCGTAGCCGCCGGGATTGCCTCCTGTTTCTTGCCTGACTCCGCCGGGGCTTTCCTCACCCGGACCCACATCCCAAGGAAAGAATTCCCAAACCGGATCCGCCCCGCTGTAGGAGATACTGACATTGTCCAGCTCCACTTGCTGACTGCCGTCGCTTTCCAGAAAGGCCCGAAACTTGATCTGGCCGCTACCGGTATTAAAACCGCTGATATGATCATTGACCACGCCGGCCGTATTATATTCACCTTCTCCGGCCGGAGACCAGCTGGCTCCGTCCCAATACTGCCAAGTGGATCCGTTGTCACTGGAAAGCTGATAATAGATCTCACCCCCGTTTTTGGTAGCACTTTCACTGAATCCGTCCCAGGTCTCAACACCGGGAGCGGAAAAGGACCCGGCCGGAGTGATGGCCGGAGTGGAAGTGGGGTAAATTCCGGAACTCCAGGAACAACCGGACTGCTCCAGGCATTCGCCTTCACTACCCAAACCGGAGCAACTGCTGGCTTCCGGATCGTCATAGCAGCTGCCCGGTTCCCAATTACAGCCGCAATCGTCCTGGCACAAGGTCTGGTTGTCAAAAGTGGAACAATCACTGATACTGCCGGAACAGGAAGGCGGAGACCAGGAACATTGGCCGCAAGTAGTGCATTCCACCTCCCCTAAAGGCGCACAATCCAAACTACCACTACAAGTTCCCCCCGCCCTGACCAAACTCAAGTGTGTTATCAAAAGGATTATTATAATGGTTCCGGAAAGAAAAATTATTCCTACTACTTTTTTGCCCCCAACCCCACTTAACAGTAAGATCAGAGATAAAAGCACCAGTATCAATTCTAAAAAGACCAAGTAAGCCACGGAGCAGATCTCTTGTTGCTCCCGCAATTCCGAGGTTGAAAAATCATTCAAGCTTTTGGCTTGTTTATACAGACCCTTTCGAGCCGCGGTCTCAACCACATGATCCTTGCCGCCCAAGAAAAACATAAAATATTCGGACCAGGCGGATAGGCCGTCTTTTTCTCTTTCCGGAATAAATTCTTTCGGATTGTAATACCCGGAGATCGAAAAGAACAATTCTTCTCCCGGGTCGCAATCGTAGGTGGCCTCTATGGTGTCGCCTTTATGAAGTTTGTGGTCAAAGTTATCCACAGGCCGGCCGTTAAAGGAAAGATCCCGGGGCTCCTTTTTTTTCGCTTCTATTTCCGGATCCGGACTGTCATCCAAGGCCACATAATCTATGCCAAAGGAACCGGTGGTAAAACGCAAACGCGCCTTTAATTTTTTCGACTCCGGGGTCAAGTTCTCCAAAGAAACCAAAAAATCATCCGCCCCGCTTCCCGGCATATGCCGGCCGGCGGAAATGGTCCCTTGCCGACGCCAACTATTTCCGTCCCAAACCTCGACCTGCATCTTTAGATCATCCCGCCACCACTTCTTGGTGATCGTCTTGATGCCCGGCCAGTCGGAAATACTGCTAAAAACGGGATACCTATCCTCACCCATAATATGGACCATATAATCGAAATAAGTGGTGTAGAAATATTGTTTTCGAGCTACCAGATATAATTTGGGATCAGAAGATTCAATATTATCGTATTCCACTTCCAGCCAATCATCCCGCCTCTGGGGGTTGAACTCGGGCTCATAAAAAACATCATCCTGTTCGTTTATCAGTTCCCGGCACCCCGGACCGCCTTTATTTCCGGTAGCCGAACATTTATCCGGACTCAGCCATTTCTGCATAACCCGAGGGCGGCCCTGGATATCCGGTTTTAAGAAACCTTGATCATTCCGAGCGGAATATACCTGAAAATCCTCCAGGTAAGTGATCTCGGGCAAGGTCTCGTGTATCCTGACCTTGGCCCGACCATCGGAACACTCCAAAGACGGCAGGGAGTCAAAGGTGGTATTTTTAACCGATTCGAAAACAGAAAAGGGAAAGGCCTCATGCTCTTTTACCCATTTCTCTCCGTTCCAGGCCTCGACCACCGGACAACTATAGCTCTGCCAACCGCATCCCGCGGAAGAACAGTTATTGCAAGAGGAGCTATCACTACAAGAACCGCAAGAACCGCTATTGGAACAGGTTCCGGCGGTATAGGAGCAGCCGCAATCACTACAAGTGGTTCCGGCCTCGGCCAGATCGGCGCAGGTCAAGTCGGAACTGCCGTAACAAGTGCCCGGACTCCAACTGCATCCGTTCTGGTTTACACAATCGGTGGAACTGCCCAAATCGGCGCAAGCGGCGGCCGTGCCCTCACAGTTCCCCTCACCTGAAACCAATTGAGCCGCCCCGCCCGTAACCTCGATCCGGGAAGGATCATATGAGTAGCTGCTCGGATCGGAAAAGGGCCAATTCTGGACACCGCTACCGGTAACATCAAAGCCGTTATCCCGGGTGTCTCCGGAGAGAAGCGAGATCTGGCCAACCGTGCTAGTGGCTATATTTTGGGATGATTCATATCTACTGCTATCCGACCAAATTTCCCGGCCGTCGCCGCCGGACCAATCGGTCTGGGTCCAGTTCCGAGAATCCCAGTTGCTTAAATACACCACCCTTTGGACCGAATTGGTAACTCCGGAACGCACCTCCCACTCTACATTTATAACCGCCTTTTTGGTGTGGTCATCAATATAACTGCCCGGACAGGCCGTGATATCGCCCTCACTGTCCCGACATACATCCTCAATGTCTATGATCCGGGTAAACTTACCTATGGTCTGACTGGTTCCCTCGCCCTGAAACACCCACTGACTGCCGGTGGTGGCCACGGCGCTCCTGTTTAGGGTCAAGCGATTCCAAGCCCCTTCTTTTACGGATCTGACCGCCTCCGCCGCCTCGTCCGCCAGGGCTTGAGCCCGGATCATATTCGTGCTTCGAGTCAAGGAATTGAAACTTCCCAGAACCATGGAGCTTAAAGCCGCTCCGATCAGGGCAAAAATAGCCACGGCCAAGATAACTTCCAAAAGGGATTGGCCTTGATTGTTCCGAAAATTATATATCATTAAATTATGGTGTAAGATCAAAGGTGTAGGTTGGAGATAGGTCAAGGATAGGGGTTTTGTTATTCCGGCCTACCTTGCCATGGCCCTCAGGATAACAAAACCCCTATCCTTGACTCCTTTGGTCTTCAAAAGACGAACAGGGTCCGGCCGGTGCAACCCCCAAAGAAAAACACGCTTACTGCTTCCACACCGCTCCGGACTCTTTGATAATAATATCTACCGACCCTTTGGTCTCATGGCCTATCATCACTGTGCCGGTGGCCGAAGGGTCGGCTAAACCTTGAGAAAAATTTATTTCATAACTACTCCCTCCTCCGGGAAGCGAAAGATCTAAGCCGGACTTTAGCAGAGTGGAATAGTCATGACTGCTATCTCTGGAGCTATAAGAAGGTCCTTGATATAAAACATACTTATCCCTGTTGCCTTCGGCGTTTTTTAAAAAATAAACTCCGTGGCGGGAATTATTATAACCGGCCTCACTTCTATTCCGGGCCAAGCGTAATCTTTGGGCTAAAACGGAAGAGCTCTCATCCAGACGAGCATTGGCCTGCAGATTGCCGTAAATAGGAAAGGTCGCGGCGGCCAAAATTACAAATATTCCAATAACAATAAGAAGCTCGATCAGGGTGAATCCTTTGTCATTGGAGCAAGGGAACAATGAAGCAAAGAAACAATGAAACACTCCTGCTTCATTGTTTTTATGCTTCATTGTTTCATTGTTTCTTTGTTTCATTGTTTCATTGTTTCTTTGTTTCATTGTTTCATTGTTTCATTGTTTCATTGTTTCTTTGTTTTTGTGTTTCATTGTTTCCGGGTGCGTTTTTCAA
>CAZPEL010000007.1:20453-28292 GCA_964585585.1 uncultured Gammaproteobacteria bacterium
TTGTTTCATTGTTTCTTTGTTTTTGTGTTTCATTGTTTCCGGGTGCGTTTTTCAAAATTATCCATTTCCGTCCACAACATTTTACCTATTTCTTCAACCAGCCCCAATCCATAGTCGTAATCATTTTTGTTTATAAAATTCTGCTTCCGCGAAAAAAATAATAAATACTTTGATTCTTTAAAAGATCCATAAGAGGTCTCTATAAGATTCAGCTGAACAAACGGCTTTTTTCTGGCATATCCTTCTATATAATTTAAAACAATTGAAAGAGCGGCTCTTCTCCATTGGGAAACACTGGAATAAACCTCTTCTCTAGGAAATTTCCTGGTTACGCTATAAACAAAATGAACATACTCATCCATTAATTTTTTTAATCTCTCTTGAAATTCAGTCATATATTAAGACCATACTTCATTGCTTCATTGTTTCATTGCTTCATTGTTTCATTGTTTTTGTGTTTCATTGTTTCATTGCTTCATTGTATTCCCCCGGTAATATTATAGATCGGCGTGATTATGGATATGGCCAAAAAGCCCACCACCAGGCCGATCATAAGCAAAAGGACGGGCTCTATGACCGTGGACAGGGTCTTAGTGGAGTTATCCACATCCGCCTCATAATAATCGGCCAAATATTCCAAAGTCTCTTCCAGCCGGCCGGATTCCTCCCCTACCTTTATCATCTTTATAACAATATTGGGGAACAGATTCTTGTGATAGCCCAAGTTCTCCGAGATCTTGCTACCCCGGGACACACCTTTACTGGCCTGTGATACCGCTCTTTTGTAATAAAAATTGTTCAGGGTTCCGCTGGTGATATCAAAGGCCTCGTCTATGTTCAGGCCGCTTTTTAAAAGAGTGCCCAGGGAACGGCAAAAACGGGACAGGTTGGTACCGCGGGAAACTCGGCTCACCGCCGGCATTTTTAAGATCAACCAATGAGTGGCCGGCTTAACGAATTTCTGTCGCAATAGCCAAAACAAAAATATAATCCCCAAAACCAAACCGATCAAAAGAAACCAAAAATGGGCCTGGACAAAATTGGAAAACCAGATCAAAAACCGGGTCGAGGCCGGAAGCTCCATATTTAACCCCTCGAATAAAGGCGTTATCTTGGGCAAAACAAAAAAGACCATGGCTATACCCAAAAGAATGGAGGCGATCAAAATTATAACCGGATAAACCAAGGCCCCTTTTATCTTAGAGACCAGTTCTTCTTCTTTTTTTAGCTGGGCGGATATATTCTCCATGCTCTCATCCAGATCGCCCGAGGCCTCGCCGGAACTGGTTATGTTTATAAAAAGTCCGGAGAAAACTTGGGGATAAAAAGAAAAAGCATCGGACAAACTGTGCCCGGCTTCTACCGACCCCCTGACCCCGTCTATTATTTTTTTAAACCTGCCTTTGGCCGAGTCCCGGGAAATGGCCAGGGCCTCGCTTATGGTCAAGCCGGATTTAAGCATTACCGACAGATTCTTGGCGAACAGGGCCTTTTGGGACAAGCCGGTCCCTCCGAGTTCAATATCGGATTCCAAAATGCTTTTTTTATTCTTTTTACTCATAATTAACTTTTGCTGACCCGAATAACTTCCTCCAAGGTGGTGACCCCGTTCAAAACTTTATCCACCCCGTCCTGGAACATAGTCTTCATCCCCTCTTTTCTGGCCGCTTCGGCTATCTGGTCACTGGAAGCTCCCTCCAGGATCAACTTTTTTACCTTCTCCGACATCTCCAGAACCTCGAATACGCCCACTCGGCCGGAATAGCCGGTATGAGAACAAACCTTACACCCCTTGCTCTTATAGAATCTTAATTTTTCCAGATCTTTATTACCCTTTTCCTGAAATATCTTTTTTATCTTGGGATCGTTCTTGATCAGGTCCAGGTCCTCCTTTTTCACTTTCTGCGAATAACGACAATTAACGCATAGCTTCCGCACCAATCTTTGGGCAATGACAATATTGACCGTAGAAGAGATCAGGAAACTCTCGATGCCCATATCCAAAAGCCGGGAAAGAGTGTCCGGAGCGTTGTTGGTGTGTAGAGTAGATAGGACCAAATGCCCGGTCAGAGCGGAGTTCACGGCGATATCCGCGGTTTCCTCGTCCCGGATCTCGCCCACCATGATGATATCCGGATCCTGGCGGACAATGGACCTTAGGCCCTTGGCAAAGGTCAGGCCGGTTTTGGTGTTGACCTGGATCTGGGTTATACCCTGGATACTGTATTCTATCGGATCCTCAATGGTCGATATATGAACCTCTCGGCGATTCAAAAGCTTCATAACGGCATACAAGGTGGTGGTCTTTCCGGAGCCGGTGGGACCGGTAACCAGCACCATGCCGTGCGGACTCTTGATGCCCTTTTTGACCTTGTCCAGATCACTGTCGGCCAAACCCAGATCGGTAAGAGTAAGTCTGCGGCCTCGAGAGGATAAAAGCCGAATAACTATATTCTCCCCCTCGGGTACGGGAACAATGGAAACTCGGGCGTCTATCTTCTCCCCCTCCACTTGAAAACGCAATTTGCCGTCCTGGGCCTTTAAATGTTCATCTGTTCTCAGTTTGGCCATTACCTTGATCCGGGACAAAACAAAACCGAAAAGCTCCTTGGGTATCTCCAGGACATCATGTAAGACCCCGTCGATACGGAGCCGGATCAAGGCCTTGTTGAAATAGGGTTCTATATGGATATCCGAGGCCTTGTTCTGCTGGCCGTACTCCAGGATCAGGTCCACCATCCTGACTATGTTCTTGTCATATTCTTCCTTGGCAACCCCCTTGTCCTGAAGTTTTTTTTGTATCTCCTGGAACTCCTCTTTTATTTCCGTCCTGTAAAGACGCAAGGCCTCGTTCAGGTCATTTTCGGTGATATAAAAGATCTGCACCTCTTCCCCGATCCTTTTCTCCACCAAATACTTGGTGGCGATATCTTCGGGGTTGTGCATACCTATTTGCACCACTCCGTCGTTCCGGTTAAAAGCTATAACCTGCTTGTCTCTGGCCACAGTTTCCGGGATCAAATAAAAAACTTCCTCATCCACCTCCTCTTTTTCCAGGTCCAGATGGGGAACATTGTAATGCTCGGCCATGGCCTGGCCCAGCATGGTCTTATTCAAGATCTCCTCCGATAGCAAGTAGTCGGTTAAGGAAGTGTTGTAGGACCTGATATATTCCTCGGCCTCGGCCAGATCCTCTTCCGTGACATAACTCTCCTGGATAAGGATATTTTTGATCTCCTCATCTTTTGGGGTCATAAAATTATTTTTCTAACATATCTTTGACCTTTTGCACCACATCGGCAATGGAAGTATCCGATTTAACCAAAAAATCGGAGGCCCCCAATTCCTTGGCCTTTTTGATGTCGTCATCTTGGCTAAGATTGGAACTAACTATAATGGGAATGTCGATATTCTTCTTTTTTATCTCCTCCAAGAAATCAAAGCCGTCCATTTTGGGCATAACCAGATCCAGAATCAAGAGTCCATACTTCTCCTTATCCAAAAGGTCCAAGGCCTCCTGGCCGTTGGCCGCCACTTGAGATTCAAGCCCTTCTTTTTTCAACTTTAAGGTCAGGGCTTTGGCTATGGGTTTTTCATCCTCAATGATCAAAATTTTGTCTTTTTTAGCCATAAAAAAATTTATATTTATTGTTTAATTATACCACATCAACCGGGTAAATACAAAAAGCCCCATCTTTAAATTAATATTGGGACTTTTTAAAAACCATAACCTCAATTGACTATGGATTGACGGATCTTTATTGAACAGGAGTGGTAGTGGCAGTGGAAGTGCTGGTGGCTGTAGCCGGGGTAGAGGTGGCCTCTTGGCTCCAATATTGGACACTCTTCATAACTTCAAAGGCATTGGCCGGATTGCCCATAAAATACCTTTTACCCTCTTTACTTACATACCAGGCCTGATTATCATCTTCCACTTGTAGCAATATATCGCCTTTGTGCTGGTTTATAAACTTCTCGTCCCGGGCCATCTCGCCCTCTCCGGCCGGATCGAATCCGCCCAATATTTCTTTTTTGTCGTCATAGCCGTCTCCGTCCGTATCCGCCTTGGTCTCGTCGCTGGGCAGGGCCTTTTCCACCGCATCGGAAAGACCGTCGCCATCCCGGTCCGCGCCTTCCAGATTGGCCTCGGCCAAGGGGATAAGATTCAATTTGTCGGTGGATACGCCCTCTCCTAAGTTGACCAATAGACTATAAATATTGGAATCGGCCTCATCCAGATCCAGTTGACAATCCTGGTATTTTTCCTTGATCTCGGCCTTGGAGTCCAATTCTTCCTGTAATTTTTCAGTTTTTTGCTTCAATTCTTTTTCTTTCTGGCTTAATTGGCTTTCCTTTTGACTTAGCTCGCTCTCGGTTTGTTGCAGTTCCTCTTTTTTCTGGCTTAATTCTTCTTGTTTGCTTTTTAATTTATCTTCCATAGTGGCTAACTGGGCCAAATTCTGACTGTTTTGATTATAAATATAGACGATAAACGCCACCATGCCCAAAAAGATCAAAAAGATCAAGCCATAAAAAAACCACCTCTGGTATCTCCGATAGGATATTTCCTGGGAGAGTTGTTCCTTGTGGTTTATTTGGGCGCCGCAATACCCGCATTCATTGGCGTCATCCGGGATTTGTTTGTTGCATTGGGGACAGATCATAAAAATAAATTTTATTTATAACTTCAACCCTTAAAATAATTTTGTGGGCATCTTCCGTAATTCATAAAATAGCAAACCCCAGGACCCTAAGACGGATCAAGGATATGGTTTTTGTTATCCTGAGGGTCATGGCAAGGTAGGCCGGAATAACAAAAATCATATCCTTGATCTTTTTACCCCATAAAATTATCCAAGGAGCTCTTTTATCAATTATAACACAAATCCACGCTTTCCGCCAAATCACCAATTAAAAAGCACCAAATTACAAATTACAATAATTTCTCCTCCGCTTCGCTCCGGAGAACTAAAGCAAATAAATTACAAATTACAATGTCCGAAATCACAAACGGGTTTTGATCATTGGTGCTTGGAATTTGGTGCTTACTCAATTGGTGCTTGTCCTGATTGGTGCTTTGTGTCAGGTGGGTGATATCCAAAATGTGGATGAACTTATTCAATTACCGGCCGGGCGAGATATCTATGGTGGTAGTGGTTTTTTGAGGCGTCGGAGAGGCATTCTCCAGCTCCTTGATAAAGGATTGCAAGTCACCTTTTAGTTCCGGTTTTATCTGAGCCGCTTTTTGGGCCGCTTGTTTGGCCTGGTCCACTTTTCCGAGTTGATAATACAGCTTGGCCATTTTTATCCAGACCTGAGGATTTTTTCGCTCCACCTGAGAAAGTCTCTGATAAAGTTTCTCCACTGTTTGGATATCGCCTTTCTCTATGTAATGATTAATAGCTTTTTTAATGGTTGAAGAGTAACTTAAGTTATTCGCTCCGCCCAAGGCCAAACATTTATCCAGTTCCTTGTATCCCTGCTCATCCTGGCCGGTGATCAAATAGACCTCGGCCAGATCGCACCGGGCCGGCTCATAATTTTCGTTCAAGCTTATGGCCTGTTTTAGGGTTTTTACAGCTTTGTCTGTTTGTCTTTGGATCAAAAGGATCCGGGCTTTGGTGGTGTAAAGAGGTATTCTTTCCGGGCTGGCCTCTATGGCCTTGTTAATATGTTTAATCGCCTCTTGGCCGTATTGGTCGGAAAGCTCTTGGTTGGTCTCGGCCAGATATCGGGAAGAAAAATTCAATGTCTGGGCCAACCTCATCCGCATCAAGGCGTCCCGGGGGTTGTATTCCAAATTCTTTTCCGCCAACTCCACCGCATATTTAAGGACCTTTTCCCTTTGTTCCGGAGAGATCCGTTGCAAACCGCGGGAATAATTCATAGTTGCCTTTATAAAAGAACTGTGGCTGTCCCGGTTCAGGGGCGAATCCTTGCCCAGGCCCCACTGGTACACATTGACCGCTTTTTCCACATTGCCCCGGGCAAAGGCCTTTTGGCCCTGGATGGTAGCCCAGAGCATCTGCATGGACTTGATATTGTATTGATACATCACAGCCAACATGATCAGCCCCACCGCGGCCAGAGCATAGATCTCTTTGTTAACCAGCTTCTGATCCTTGTGGGCGGCGAACAACTCGCTTTTGTTGGAATTTTCTTTGCCGGTAGTGGCTATATAGTAGCCCAAACCGAGCATAAGCATCAGGCCGATATAAGTGGGCAGGGAATCAAACACAGCCAAATTCTGGACAAAATAAGCCGCGCACAGAGAAAGTATCAAGGAAACCTCGATTGTGGTTATCCTGTCCCGGAGCTTGGCTTTTATGACATAGATCACAAAGGCCACAAAAATGGACAAATAAGCAAGAGCGCCCAAAGCTCCGGTGGTGCTGGCTATTCCTATAAGGTTGTTGTGGGCTCGGTCAAAAAAGGTTCCGCTCCGGGTATAATCATAAAAATCGGCGGTAAAATATTCGTTAAAAGTGATGGCAAAATTGCCGTGGCCGGTTCCCAGGAAAGGGTGGGAAGCAAAATCCTTCCAGGCCGCTTCCCAAGCAATAAGACGGGTCTGAAAAGTATCCTCTTGCAAAGAAAAATCCTGGATCGGGCCGATATTCCTAACTATGGGCGCATCCTTGTTAGTGATGGCAAATACAGACCCCCCGAGTATTACCACAAAAAGACCCAAGCCGGCTAATTTTGCCTTTCTGTTTTTAACAAAAAGACCGTAAAAGAATAAAAAGGCCATAACTCCGGCTCCCAAACCGGCAAAAGCGCCGGCGATACCGGCATTCTTAAAAGCAAAAAGCATTACCACTACGGGAATCAGGTAGGCCCATCTCCAGATCTGTTTTTCCTTGTATAAAAGCAATAGAGCAAAAAAGACGCCAAAGATCATAAAACCGGCCATATAGGCCTTGTTACCGACCGTGCCATAGGCATGGTCTCCGTAAAGCCCGGTCAGGCCCACTATCATACTGGCCGCCACAAAAGCCATCAAAAGCCACTTCCAGTCATTCCAGTCCCGAAAGACGGTGATGATGATGAAATACAGGAACAAGAAATGAACCACATGGAAAAATCCGAGCATTCGTTCAATGTCGCCCCAAAAACTCAAATTAAAATCCACTCCGGTAAAGCAACTGGCCAGCATGACCGCAAAAAAAGCAATCAAGCCGGCGGTAACTCCTCCACCGAGCTTGTTGAGAATTCCTTTTCCCTCTTTGATCTTAAAGGGATTCCATTGGGGATATTTGATAATAAAAGCGAGCCAGAAAACAATCAGTATCTCGATCAAAATGTTAAAATAGATCTGCTTTCCCGTGATGTAAGGGAACAAAAACTCGCCGGCCACTATAAAAACGGAAATAAAGCTCAGGCCCGCTCCTATTCTTAGTATCCAGAGGTAAACTTTTTGAGGCATAATATTGAAAAATCAAAATGCAAAAATCAAAACTCAAAAATATTAATTATTGCATCTATTCTCATTAATTATATTTTATTATTAAAAACCAAACTTTTAGATAAAAACTATAAGCTCAAAAATTGATAGCTTTGAATTACGATCTTGGGGCTATTTAATGTTTAGTCTTGTTTTCTAAACATTATAACAAAGGGCTTGTATGTGTCAAAACCCCGCCGTTCCCGCCCCGCTGTTCGCGAACGGCGGGGCGCGAACGGCGGGGCATTGCTTCATTGTTTCTTTGTTTCATTGTTTCTTTGTTTCATTGTTTTCATGTTCTCGTGTTTTTGTGTTTTAATATAAACAAAAAAGCATCAGTCCTCTGTCGGGAGACTGATGCTTGGCCAATTGATCTACCTTCCTTTGGCTAAAGC
>CAZPEL010000008.1:0-7127 GCA_964585585.1 uncultured Gammaproteobacteria bacterium
GGTTTTTTCCATATTATATTTATTTTATCAATTGTTTCTTTTTGAGTCAAATTTTATTGCTCTAAAAGACTTTTTAATATTTCCGTTACTTTCTGCGGGTTGGCCTTGCCTTTGGTGGCGGCCATGGTTTGGCCGACGAAATATTGCAAAACATTGGTTTTGCCTTGTTTGTATTGTTCTACTTGTTCCGGGTTTTTATCTAAAATTTCCTGAACGGTCTTTTTCAGTTCTCCTTCGTCATCTATTTGTTCCAAACCTTGGTCTTTCATAATGGTAGTGGGATCCCCGCCCTTTTCATACATTGTTTCCAGGATCTTTTGTCCGGCGCTGGAATTGATCTTGCCTTGGTGAACCAGAAAAATCAATTCGGCAAAATTTTCCGGAGTTATCTTGATATCCGATATTTTTTCTCCGGTGTTTTTAAGATGTTTGAACAATTCACTGACCAGCCAATTGGCCGCGGATTTGGCCAATTTACTTCTTTGCCTTTCCCAGTCGTCTCCTTCCGAATCTATCCAGGCCCTTAATTCCGAGATCACATTCTCCGAGTATCCGGCCACTTCTTTATCCGAGGTCAGGATCTCGGCGGTTTCCTCATCAAAATCATATTGCTCCTGAAAGCGTTTTTTCTTGGCCGGCGGAAGTTCGATCAAACCGGCCTTGATGTTTTCCACCCATTGGCCGTCCAGATTTATCGGAGGTATATCCGGTTCCGGGAAATAGCGGTAATCGGCCGCTGTCTCTTTTATTCTTTGTCTAAGGGTTTGGCCTTTATTCTCATTCCAACCCCGGGTTTCCTGGACCAGTTCTTCATCACCCGAATCTAGGGCTCTTTTTTGTCGATCGATCTCGTATTCAATAGCTTTTTCAATGGCCCGAAAGGAGTTGATATTTTTCAGCTCTACTTTGGGATTCAGTTTTTTATCTCCGACCGGCTCTATCTCTCCGGTTTCCTGATTGTAATTCCAGCTTTCCTTTTCCTGCAAACTAACATTGGCCTCGCAACGCATTTGCCCCTTTTCCATATCGGCATCGCTTATATTCAAGTATCGCAGTATTTGTTGGTATTTTTGGCAGAATTTTTTGGCGGTGGCGGCGTCCTCTATAACCGGTTCGGTAACCATTTCCAAAAGAGGAGTTCCGGCTCGGTTGTAATCGATCAAGGAATGATCCTTACCTTCCGGATGCCTGGTCTTGCCGGTGTCCTCTTCCAGGTGGATCCTGGTTATGGCCACATCTTCGCCATTAACCTCCAAGCGGCCATGGTAAACAAAGGGGATGTCGTATTGCGATATCTGATATCCCTTGGGCAGATCCGGGTAAAAATAATTTTTCCGGTCAAATTTGGAATAGTAATTGATCTCGCAATCCAGGCCGCAACCCAAAAGAATGGTCCATTCTATAGCTTGTTTATTGGGGTAGGGCAAAGTACCGGGATGGCCCAAGCAGATAGGGCAAACATTGGTATTGGGCTCCTTGCCCTCCGGGTTATTGTCGCAACGACAGAACATCTTGGATTTGGTTTTCAGTTCGGCGTGGATTTCCAGGCCGATTATGACATCGTATTCCATATTTATTTATTGTTAAATTGTTTAATTGTTACATTGTTGACTAAAATCGGACCAACAATGTAACAATTCAACAATTGGATATTTATCGGTCGTCTCCTTCTCCATGCAGTTTATCCTCTTCTTTTCTTTTAAAAAGCTTGTCCAAGTTGCCTTGGGCCACTTCTTCCAGGGAGAGACCCATTTCCGTGGCGGTCTGGGCCACATACCACAAAACATCGCCCAATTCCTTTTGCAGGGTGGCCCGGGTCTCTTCATCCACTTGTCCGTTCTTGTCCCTTAATATCTTTTTGACCTTTTCCGCCACTTCACCGGCCTCGCCGGCTAAGCCCAAGGTGGGGTAGATGAAATTATTCCCGGCGTCGGGGTAAATGGCTGTTTGGCGTGATTGTTTTTGGTATTCCTCGAAGGTCATATAGAATTGGATATTGGTAATTAGATATTAGATATTGGAGTCTATTCCACTGTGACCAATTTCCAATATCAAATATCCAATATCATTTAACTATTTTTTTAACTCTTTCCCAAATTTCCTCATGTATTTCCTCTATACTTTGGTTGGCGTTGATATTTTTCCAGCCCAATTCGCGACCCAGGCGCAAATGAACTTCTCTGGCTTTTTCCATAAAGCCGTTATTGGATTCATGTTTGTGGGTTTTTTCTTGGGCCTCCAGGAACCTGTCGCCGTCAAACAAAAAGGCCAGATCCTCCGATAGCAGATGGATGTTTATATATTTTAAAAATTCTTCGTCTACGCCGGTGCTTATCCCCCAGGCCAGACCGGTGCCGGTATAATCTTCGGAAACAATGTTTATTCCGGCTTGCAATTTTTCTTGGAGCTTGTGTTCGTACTGGGTTCTGTTTAAGGCATACATTATCTGAACCTCTCGGGCTGATAGGCCGTATTTATTACCCTCTCTAAGATAATTGTTTATCATAGGGCCGGAGGGCTCTAGTTCGTAAAGAGGGTATTTCAAATATTCCGCTCGGTGACCTTCATTTTGCAGTCTTTGCACCAATTTTTGGGCCTGGGTGGATTTGCCCAGGTTATTTATGCCGTAAAAGACAATGAATTTGCCCGGATTAATATCTCTATTTGCCATATTTTTTCAATAGATCCTCGATCTTTTTAAATAATTCTTCGGTATTATTGTTGTTGTCCAGTTTTTCCGTGGTTTGGGCCAGAATATCGGGGATCTCGGCATCCGCTTCTTGCTTCTCGTCCTGCAAGAATTCCTCATAGGTTTTGGCGGAATCACCCTCGTTTTCCGCTCTTTGGACCAGTCTTTTGTATCTGACTTCAGGAGCCGCGTCCACTCCGACCAGAATGAAATTATCCTTTTTTCTTAAATGTTTGATATCAGCCCATCTACGAATGCCGTCCACCACTACTATATCCTCGTTATCCTTTTCCGTGTCTTCGGCCATAACTTTGGCCAGGATATCCTCTCGGAGGCTGTTTCTAAGGGCGGAAGATAATTTTTGCAGATTTTTTCGGCTGACCTCAAAATGCAGTCTTTCCAGGACATCCCGCAAAATAGTGGAGAAGCGATAGACGCTGGCCCTGTGGCTTTCTCGGAGGTATTGGGCCACTGTTCCCTTGCCGGAAGCAATAGGGCCGACTAATCCTAAAATTAATTTTTTGTCCATGAAAGTATAATCCGAATGATCCGAATGTATATCCGAATGCTTCGAATGTTATAGTTAAGGTAAACTTAATTTGTGCAATTTGCCCGCTTAGCCGGCGAGGCAGGTGCCGGATTTGTGAATTTGTAATTAAGTTTATTTCTCAATTATGTCCTGCTCCCCTCGTTTAACATCCCAGTCACTTGGCTCTAAATCGGAGTGTAAGACTATATTGGGAAATAATTCTTTTAAGCCGTAATGCATCTTATGGGCTATTTTTCTCAGGGTGGGGTGAACCGGTTTGCCGCTCCGCAACTCTATCAGATAGACTAAACCGGGCAGGCCATAGGAAACACGGCAAGCCACATTAAAACCCATGGCTGTATAATATTGTTTGTTCCCCGGGTCAGTGTCCAGATCGGCTATCCTTTGTCTTTGAAGATGGATCAGGTCTTCCGCTTTATGTTTGACCTCTTCCGGAAGCTGGTCCAGGTACCAGGAATTAAACCCCAGATCCGAGGTCAGGAGAGGCATACGGCAAACTCCGTTGCGGTGCCTTTGGATGTCCCGAAAGGAACCGAAATCCAAAATAAAATCAAAGGTGATATTGCCTAATTCCGTCAGGAAATAGGGGAGATTGGTTTTGGGCGGTCTTTTTTCTATTATATCCTGGTAGCGTTGCAGCTCCTGGGAGGAGATATTATTGGTATAGGCAAAATCCCGGGGTGGATTGTTGGGATGATAGTAATTATAATTTTCCATTATATAACGGAAATATTCTTCTTGTTCCGGGTATTCTTTGTGGCTAAAGCTGTTCGGGTATTTTTCCCTTAATTTGTTTAAAATGTTTTCCCCGGTTCTTTTGACTTCGGGTAGAGGATGGTGCCGCATTAGGGATAATTTGTCTTTGGCCTGCCGGAGATTAGTGTGCCAGCTCAATTGGGTGGTGATACCGGCCGGCAGAAAGCCGCGCATAATGTCAAAAGTGCGCGCCGCTATGGCTTTATCGTAAGTTTGCTCCTCTTGGCCGGGTTGCCTGGGATGTTTGTCCCTTAAATGCTTTTGGACAGCTTCCTGGTTTTTGACATAGAACTTCATCCAATCTTTGAGTATTTGTCTGGATTCCGGGGTGCCCAAGGGATCCACTATGGGTTGTTTGGACATATCGATATACCGGGTGCTGGTTTCCTGGCCGGAATAAAGGGGCCAATCCTGAATGGCTTTGTCCCCCAGCATACTAACCCCCTCTATAAAAATGGTGGTGCTGCCGCAATCAGCAATACTCCTGTGTCCGTATTGAACATAGAATTTTTCCATAAATTTGCCACTGCCGGCCTCCTTGACCTTTTCCGCATGATCGGTCACGCTTTGGGGACTTCGGGAGTAAAGGGCCTGCATCATGGCCGTATCCTCCGGGTTGAATTCGTCGTAAATGAATATATTGGCAGACATATTGTGTTATAATTCGAATGCTCCGAATCCTCCTACCCCCGCTGTTCGCGAACGGCGGGGTTCGTAGGACAGGTTATTCGAATAATCCGAATTATTTTAAAAGCATTTTTATTATTCGCATTAATTAATTCGCGGATTCGCATTGTCTGTTATTGCGGGTTTATGAAATTGAATTGATTTTCTTCCTGTTCTTCCTCTTTTCGGGTCTGTTCATTTTCGGCTGCTGGGCCCATATTATCATAAACGGTCATTTCGTCAGTTAAGATATTAAACTGGATCCCGGCTTCGGCGAATATTTCCTTGCTTCTGCTTCCGGCGTGGTAATCCTTTTCACAAACCACTCTTTTAATACCGGCGTTGATTATCATTTTAGCACAAACATAACAGGGCGTCATTTTTACATACAAAGTGGCTCCTTCCAAAGAGGCGCCGAATCGGGCCGCTTGGCAAATAGCGTTTTGTTCGGCGTGAGTGGTTCTGATGCAATGTTGGGTCTGGGAGCCATCGGCATGGGTTACGGTATGCATTTCGTGTCCCGCATCATCGCAGTGAGGGAGTCCCACCGGAGCGCCGACATAACCGGTGGAGATTATTCTTTTGTCCTTAACTATGACACAGCCGGCCCGACCCCGGTCGCAAGTCCCCCGGGTTCTGACCACATCCACAATGTTCATAAAGTATTCGTCCCAAGTGGGGCGAATATATTTTTTGTCCGCCATAAATTTGGATTAATTCTTAAAAAAAGAGTCCTCCCGATTGATTGTTTTAAAAATGTTAACAAATAAATTCGCAAAAATCAAATTCGATCCCCACAATTGAAATTTTTGGAAAAATCGGTTAGAATGAAATAGTTATTAAGATATTTTTATGACCAATATTTTAGAAGTTAAAAATCTTTCCTTAAGCTCTCCGGAAAACGGAACCAAATTGCTGCATAAGGTTAATTTTTCCGTGGCTCCGGGAGAGATCCATTCCCTTTTAGGTAAGAACGGCAGCGGTAAATCCACCCTGGCTTATGCTTTAATGGGCTTGAAACAATACGATTACCGCCGGGGAGGCATCTTTTTTGAGGGCCAGGATATCTCCCGGGAAGAAACCCATCAAAGGGCCCGCAGGGGCATGACTTTGACCTTCCAAGAACCTTGCCGCTTTGAGGGATTGACCGTTCGGGATTTCTTTCAGGCCGGAAATAAAAAGGCGGGTGAAAAGGAGATCAAAAAGAACTTGGATCTGGTGGGCCTGTCCGCCGATTTTGCCGATCGCAGGATCGACGAGAATCTGAGCGGCGGGGAGAGAAAGAGACTGGAAATAGCTTCAGTGATAATAATGAAACCCAAGCTGATAATAATGGACGAACCCGACGCTTCCTTGGATATTATTGTTTATAATGAATTTTATGATCTGCTTATAAACATAAAAGAAGAATTAAATTGCTCTATTTTACTTATAACCCATCGGGAGGAGGCCGGAATAGCCGCGGATAGAGCCACTCTGTTAGAGGAGGGGAAGACAGTGGATACCGGCGATTTTCGGCAAGTAATGCGGCTTTATTGTTCCCGGATGGGGCGGCAAACAGAATGTCATAAAAACAAAAGATGTTGTCAGCAGAATTGTGGTAATAAAGATTCGGAATAAAATATTTATGAGTTTACCCCAAGATTTTATAAAAACCGCCAAAATGTGCGGCCTAAAACACGCTTTGGATAACAAAGGCCATTTTTATGTGTCCGGAGATAAGGTGGTGTCCAAGCAGGAATTAAAAGGAGTAAAATTAAGGTCCCGGGAAACCAAGGAAGGAGTAAAGGCGGAAGTGATCATTCAAAAGGGCGTTAAGATCAAGGAACCTCTATTTTTTTGTTTTGGTATATTAAAAAAGAAACAAGAGCAGTTCATTATCCCCCACATTACAGTGGAAGAAGGAGCGGAAGTGGAAATAGTGGCTCATTGCAGTTTTCCGCATGCCCAAGAGACTGTTCACGATATGGAAGCGGAATTTAATTTGGGTAAAAATTCCAAGTTCAGCTACCAGGAGCATCATTATCACGGCAAGAATTCCGGAGCCCAAGTTTACCCCAAATTAAAATTGAATATGGAAGAGGGGAGCGAATTTAACAGTAATTTTGTGTTAACCCAAGGGACAGTGGGCGAGACCAAGATCGAACTGGAAGGCAACCTGAAAAAACGAGCTAAAGCCAATATCGAGTCTAAAGTTTTGGGCAAGAATAGTCGAGACAATGTAGAAATAGTGGATAAAATAAATTTAAAAGGAGCCGGCAGCAAAGGACTTATAAAAATGAGGGCCGCTGCCCGGAACGGAGGCAGGGTTTTGATGCAAGGAGAGACTTATGCTTCGGCCCGAGATGCTTTCGGTCATGTGGATTGCCAGGAGATCGTGGTCGGCAAAAATTCCAGTGCCCGGGCGGTTCCGATTGTGGAAGTGTCTCATGATCAGGCCCGGGTGACTCACGAGGCCTCGGTCGG
>CAZPEL010000008.1:7227-27252 GCA_964585585.1 uncultured Gammaproteobacteria bacterium
AATGTTACTTTTTTAATTTAGTTTCGTTCTTTATAACACAACTAATTCTTAAAGGAGGTTCCTATGAACAAAAAATTAATGATCGGCTTGGTTGTCTTGGTGCTTGTCGGGCTTGGTTCTTACTTTGTTTGGGCCGGATCCGGCTCGGAAAACAATAAACCCGAACCCGGGGACAAGGGCCAGGGCTTCTACACCGAGCAAGAATCCTTGACCATTGCCGAGCAGTGGATCCAGGAAGAATCACCCACTTATACTTACGACGGCTTTGACCTGGCCGTAAAAGAGACCCGAGGCCTGGATATGGTCGATTGCGAGGATTGCTATGAATTCGATTTTTCCTTTAAATCCCGCCACGGCGGTTTCGGCGACCGGGAGGGAAAAATGGTAACTCAAGCGATCACCCCGCATTTAATGACAGTGAGAGTGGAACACGGCGAGGTGACCATGGCCTTGACCGATAATGAATTTAACGAAATGACCGGCGAGGTCAGGCAGGGCGGCCAAGGAGTGGACCGGCTCCAGCCCCGGGAAGTAAAATTGTTTTATTACAACCAAGAGGCGGACAAGGACAGCCAAGGCAATATCGAATGCAGCTCCAATGCCGTTTTACCCTTAGATAGGGTTATTTCGGGCCAAGAACCTATCAGAGAGACTATGGAATTATTGCTTCAAGGTGAGCTTCGGCCGACTGAGGAGGATCAGGGCTTTAGCACTGAATTCCCGAATCCGGAATTCAGGATCAAGGACATGCAATTACAGGACGGCGTTCTGACCCTTACTTTTAGCGAAGTTCCCGGTTTTACCAGCGGCGGTTCTTGCCGCGTAACTCTGTTAAGAGCCCAAGTAGAAAAGACAGCTTTACAGTTTCCGGAGGTCGAGGAGGTTAAGATCAGACCGGTGAGCATTTTCCAACCCTAAATTAAAATATTTGGGAACCCCTAAAAACCCTTCTTTTCCAAGAAGGGTTTTTTATTAGAGGTATTTTTTACCTTTTAGTTCCGGCGGCAGATATTCTTGGTCCTCATCGTTCTCATGGTGGGGGTATTTATAATTTTGGCCATAACCCAGGCCTTTCATCAGGTCGGTGGGAGCGTTTCGCAAGGAAAAGGGGACCGCCAGATTGCCTTGTTCCCGAGCGTCTTTCTCGGCTTTGTTATAGGCCTCATAGGTGGCGTTACTTTTCGGGGACCGGGCCAGATAGGCCACGGCGTGGGAGAGATTGATCCGGCACTCCGGCATTCCGATCTTATGGCAGGCCTCAAAAGCGGCGTTGGCCAGAAGCAGGGCGCTGTTGTTGGCTATACCTATATCCTCGCTGGCAAAGATGATCAGTCTTCTGGCTATGAAAAGCGGATCTTCGCCGGCCGTTAGCATTCGAGCCAGCCAATATAAAGCGGCATCCGGATCGCTTCCCCGCATGGATTTTATCAGGGCAGAAGCCAAATTGTAGTGTTCCTCGCCCGCCCGGTCATAGATCAGTTCCGGCTTGTCCATGACCTTTTTCACCGCCTCAGCGCTTATGTCTTTGCCTTGCTGCAGGCAGGCCTCTATAATATTTAGGGCTATCCGGGCATCGCCGTTGGCCAGTTTGGCTATAAGTTCCACGGTTTCCCGCTCCGCTTTTATCCCTTCCTTGGTCAGAGCTTGATTTATTATTTGGACCAGATCTTTTTTGGTCAGGGCTTCCAGGGTTATCATCTTGGTCCGGGAAAGCAAGGGGGAATTAATGCTAAAACTGGGGTTTTCCGTGGTAGCCCCGATCAAGATAATAGTTCCGTCTTCGATATGGGGAAGCAGGGCGTCCTGCTGGGCCTTGTTCCAGCGATGGATCTCATCTACAAAAAGGATGGTTTTTAGGTTTTGACCCCGTTTTTGTTTGGCGGTTTCTATTACTTGGCGCAGGTCTTTAACTCCGCTGGTAACAGCGCTCAGCTGGGTAAAATAAGAATTGGTTTGCCGGGCTATAATAGAGGCCAGAGTGGTCTTGCCGCTGCCCGGCGGCCCCCAGAAGATAATAGAAGGCACTTGGTCCTTTTGGATGGCTTGATACAAAAAACTATCAGGGCCGCTGATCTTTTCCTGGCCGAAGAATTCCGACAGATCCTGCGGTCGGAGGCGATTGGCCAAGGGGTTGGTATTTTTGTCCGGCATATTATTTTTAGTTTAGGCAAGTTCGATTATCGGGTCAAGGAATCAAGTTAGGGATGTGGATGGATTCCTTTGACCCCTTTATTTTTATTTGTTATTATGATATTACTTTAGAAAAAATAATAAATAAAACTTTAAATTCTATGAAGAAACAATTAATTTTGGGGTTGGGTTTGGTTTTTATTTTATCTGGTTGTGGACTTTCTTTGCAAAACCAGGAGAGCCAACCGGAAAACTCCAACACTCTGACAACTAAAGAAGCTAAGGCTAAAGCCAAAAAATTTATTGATGATAATTTATTGGCAGCCGGGCAAAGTAAATCTCAAATAACCAGCATAACTGAAGAAAAAGGTCTCTTTAAAATAAAAGTGCAAGTGGAAGGTCAAAGCATTGATTCTTATATGACCAAGGATGGAAAGAAGTTCTTCCCTCAGGCAGTTAACATGGACAATCCGCAGCAGGCTTCCAATAACGGATCTAACTCCAACAACCAACAAGGTCAGCAATCACCTCAAGCACAACAGCCTCAGGAACAGATGACTGATGCGGACCGGGCCAATGCCATGATAAGACAAGGTAATATGTTGTTGGATCAAGCCGGTGATAGCGCCGAGGAGGCGGATAAGCAAAATTTAGAGCAAAAAATTCAAGAGTTGGAAGAATTGAATAATAGTGAAAATCCCAACTCTTCAGATCTGCAACAAAAGATGCAAGAAGTCCAACAAGCGGCCCAACCTCTATTGAATCAAATGTCCCAACAGCAAAATGCGACCGGAACTCCGGCTAATCCTCAAGAGTAAATTTAATTTTCAGTATATTCAAAAAGCTCCTTCTCCGGAAGGAGCTTTTTTGTTATTATAGAGTTATGGCCGGTAGAAAAAACATCATCAAGGTTCGGGATAAAATGCAACGAGATTATGAATATGAATTAATCGAACCCAAAGGGAAGAATTTTGCCCCGGAATTCCGCCCTCACTTAAGTCCGAAGCAAATGTTGGAATTAGGTGTTTTTGGTGGCAAATATATGACCGATACTCGCGGGGAATTTCCGGATTCCTGGTTTAAAAAGGCCAAGCTATGTTCGGAAAAACATGATCCGAAACTTAATTATTTCAAAATAAACGCCAGCCAACCTTTGCGGGTTTGGCAAGCCAAGGGATGGATCCATCCGGACGACCCTCGGGGCTGGTTTCAATGGTATTGCCGGTATTATTTAGGGCGTCGCCACGAGGATGATGAGCGTCAGATCAAGCGATGGCAGGCCTTTAAACGCCATTGGGGCGCAGTAAAAAAGAACTGCTTGGACGGGGATTATGATTGCCGTCGCAAGCAAAGACAAGCATTATTGCATTGGGCTTATGACAGCAGAAAGATCTAAAAAGAGATTGGATAAATTCCTGGTGGACGAGGGGTTAGTTTCCTCCCGGGAACGGGCCCAGGAGCTTATCCGGGAGAACCAGGTTTGGGTCAATGGCAGCCGGGTGACCAAAAATTCCCTGGCCGTCAGCCGGGAAGATAAAGTGGACCTCCGGAGCGGGGAGTCCAAGTGGGTTTCTCGGGGCGCCCGGAAGCTGGAAAAGGCCTTGGATCATTGGTCTTTAAGGATACAAGATAAGAAATGTTTGGATGTGGGTGCTTGTACCGGAGGTTTCAGCCAAGTGCTTTTGGAACGGGGAGCGAAGAAGGTTTACGCTCTGGATGGGGGTCAAGGGCAATTGGCAACCAAACTGAAGAGCGATGATCGGGTCATAAACCTGGAAAAGGTCAACGCCCGGGATATCCCGGATCATTTCATTCCGGAAAAATTGGATTTTATCTGTTTGGATGTTTCTTATATCTCTTTAACTTTGGTCCTTCCGGAAGCGGTAAAATTTTTAGCAGCCGGCGGTGAGGTGGTGGCCTTGATCAAGCCCCAATTCGAGGTCGGCCGTGGAAAGGTGAAAAAAGGATTGGTAACCCGGGAAGAAGATCACTTAAAAGCCCGGAAAAAAGTCAAAGAAGCAGGAGGGAGTATCGGCTTAGAGGATCGGGGCATCATAGAATCTCCTATTTTGGGGGCCAAGGGTAATAAGGAATTTTTGATTCATTTTCAATATAAGTTATAACCCAAAATAAAACCGCCCCTTATTCGGAGCGGTTTTATATATGATCTGAGTTTGGGTTTATTCAATGTTTATTTTAATTCCCGGGCCCATAGTGGAGCTCATGCTGACATTTTGCAGATAAGTGCCTTTGGCGCTGCTGGGTTTGGCTTTTTTGATCGCATCGATCAGAGCTTGAAAGTTATCAACCAGAGCTTGGTCGCCAAAAGAAACTTTGCCGATCATGATATGAAGATTGCCGGTGTTGTCGTTTTTAAAGCTGACCTTACCTTTTTTTAGTTCCTCGGCCATTTGGGCCGGATTGGAAGTAACAGTCTCATTCTTGGGAGAAGGCATCAGCCCCCTGGTGCCCAAGGTTTTGGCGATCTGGGACAGACTTTTCATCATAGCCGGTTCGGCCAAGGCCACATCAAAATCGGTTTTTTCAGTCTTTTTGATCTCTTCGATCAGATCTTCGCCGCCGACAATATCGGCCCCGGCTTCTTTGACCGCTTTTTGGTTTTCCGGACTAACAAAGGCGGCCACCTTGGTTTGTTTACCGGTGCCGTGCGGCAGAGTGACAGTGCTTCTTACTTGTTGATCTCCTTTTTTAGGGTCGATACCCAAACGGAGATGAACCTCGACCGAAGCATCAAACTTGGTTTTGGATAATTTTTTGGTCAATTGCACCGCTTCCTGCGGGGAGTATTTCTTTTCCTTTTCCCAGGTCAATTCCTGAGCCGGGGATCCCGAAGTCTCCTCCTTTTGCGGAGCGGCTTTTTGTGATTCTTGTTCTTTCTTTTTGCTCATAATTTTTCAGTGGTAAGCGGTTTTAAAATTTAAAACCTCCCACATTATTTATTAGTGATTATTCGATCTTAACACCCATCTGCTTGGCGGTTCCGGCCACTATCTTTTTGGCGCTTTCTATATCCTTGGTGTTCAGGTCCGGCATTTTGATCTCCGCTATTTCTTTCAACTGATCTTCGGTAATAGATCCCGGTTTGTCCAGCAGAGTTTTGCTGGCTCCCTTGTCTATACCGGCATATTTTTTGATCAAGTGAGCGGCCGGCGGAGTTTTAGTGATAAAGTCAAAACTCCTGTCTTCGTAGACAGTGATCTCTACCGGGATGACATCACCCTGTCTATCTTGAGTGGCTTCGTTGAATTGGGTGCAGAAGTCCTGGATGGCCAGGCCGTGCTGACCCAAAGCCGGGCCCACTGGAGGTGCCGGATTGGCTTGCCCTCCCGGAATTTGCAGTTTTATAACTGTGGATACTTTTTTAGCCATATCTTTTCAAATTCGAAATTCGTCAGCCTGCCGGCAGGCAGGAAACTCGAAATTCGAAATTCAAATTATTTTTATTTTTAATCACACAAATTTTAAGAGAAGCGTGCTTGAAAAAGCCTTAAATTTTGGATAAATCAATGTTCTAAATTCTATATTCTAAAATTCAAAATTCTCTTATATCTTCTTGATCTGCAGGAAGTCCAGCTCTACCGGGGTTTCCCGGCCGAACATGGAAACTGTTACCTTGACCCTGCCTTTTTCGTGGTCGATATAGGTGATCTTTCCTTCCAGATTCTTAAAGGGGCCGTCCACAATGCGAACCGGGGTATCTTCAGTAAAGTCGATCTTGTATTTGGGTTCTTCCACACCCATTCTCTTTTGCAGCCCCTTGATCTCCTTTTCGCTTACCGGAGTGGGGGTGGTGCCGGTTCCGATGAATCCGGTCACATTCGGGGTGTTTCGGACTACATACCAAGAATCGTCGGTTACGATCATTTCCACCATGACATAACCGGGAAAGATCTTTTCCTCTATGATCTTTCTTTTGCCGTTTTTGATCTTGACCTTTTTTTCCTTGGGAACCATGACATTAAAGATCTTGTCTTCCATGTCCATGGATTCGATCCTTTGCCTTAAATTTTGGGCCACATTCTCCTCGTATCCGGAATAAGTGTGAAGTACATACCAGCGTCGGCCCTGGTCTAATGTTTGTTTAGGCATATATTACAAAATTACTTTAATTATATTACTGAAAAGATAGTCCAGGCCTCCCAAAAACACGGCTACGCCCGCACTCACAAAGATCACTACCAAGGTATAGTTGTAGGTCTCTTTTTTAGTGGGCCAAGTAACTTTTTTCAATTCTTCCACTGATTGTTTAATGTAATTGGTGATCTTTTCAAACATATTTTCAAGTAATTAAAAACCGCCTCGCGTTGGGCAGTTGGAAATTAATTAAATTTGCTTATAATAATACCTGAACAATAATTGCGTGTCAAGTGGAAATATGCTATAAATGAAAATAGAATAAAATCTTAATCCCAAGCAGGGAAAAAGGACTCCGCCTTTTTTCTTGTATTTACAAACTTATGAAATTAGCTTTTCGAGGTTCCAAAAACCTGGCCCAGAAAATAAACCGGATCATTATCACCTTGATCATTAATGGAGTATTGCTTTTGATCCTGGCCGTGTTGGCGGTCTGGTCTCCCTTGGTGACCCGTCTTTTGATCGGTTTAACTATTTTGGTAGTGGCCTATCTATTTTTCTATTTGGCTTATCGGATCTGGGAGTTGCGGCAGCATCTTGAAAAATATCTGAAAATGAAATAGAATTGACCTATTATGGTAACAGTTACAAGATTTATAAAAAAAGGAGGCGCAGGATTACTGCTGGCGGTTTTGGTTTTGGTTTTATCTGCCTGTGGACCCGAACCGGTTATGGACCAACCGGCCGAGGATGGTAATTTTCATTACCGGAATCAGAGTTTGGGTTTTGAGGTGACATTGCCGCCCAGTTTTGAGCATTATCAAACCCAGCGTCGGGAAAAGAACGATTATACCGAGATCGTTTTTTTGGTGCCCACCAGTGACACCTCCGCTTTTCAAGTGGTTAGCGGCTACGGCAAGCCCTTGACAGTTCGGGTTTACAAACAGAAAAAAGAGAATTACGGCGATTTCCGGGAATTCGCCCAAAAGGACGGTAATTATTATACCGTGGATTTCTGGGAGCGGATCCCCCGGGACTGGCAGAACCAATGGAGCGAAGAGGTCCAAAATAAAATCAAGCAATCTTTAAAGTTGAAGTGATTCTATGGTCAGCCCTCATTTAAAAAGAAAAACCCAAGAATTACCCCATGTTTCTCCCGGAGCCCAAAAGCTTCTTAAGACCGTCTACAATCAACAGAATCGGGAAGAAGGGGAGACCGAGGCCCCGAAAATAAGGGTTTCCGAGCTTATCTCCAAGATGGCTTTTTATTATGAAAAGATCCGCAATTCCGTGGATTATAATGAAGAGTACCTGTTGCGCAAGGATGCCATAGAAAGGATCTTAAAAAGGCAGATCGTGATCGAGAGTATAATTAAGGCCTCCAAGAGCGAGGAAATAGCCAAGCATTTATTAGTGGAACTTATTCGGGCCGGTTATTTGCCTAACAACAAGGTACCCGAGGACAAGATCAGGGAGGTGGGCCGGATCATTGAGAAATATATCAAGTTACGGAATTATTCCCTGCCCAGTTTGGCCAGCTCTCTGAATTTATCCCCTTCGGAAAAAAGAACCAAGGCAGAGAAAAAGAATATAGAGGAAAGGCGGGATTTAAATAATTGGATCCTGGCTTTGGCCGCCAGTGAAATAGAGGAGAATTTGGGCCGGGACGAAGTTAAGGAAACCGTGGTTAAAAATCTTTTTGAATACTTGAACAGCAATATTCAATTACCGGAGAATTCTTCTTATCGCAAGGATCTAAAGATCCAAATATATATCAGCATCCATAGAAAATTCCTGAAATTCGATGATGATATGCTGAGTTTTATTTTGTTTAAGTATTTTAACGGCGAGTGGAAGGCCGCCGGAGATGAGGAGATAAAAAGCATCGGAGAGAATATCGATGCCCATCGCCAGGCCATCAACAAGCAACTGGAGCACCCTCTGGCCAGACAGATTGACAAAGTGGTGGGCAGATATAGTATTTTTTATTCCATTTTGACCGATATGATGCGGGAGGATCCGGTTTATTTCTATAATGTGGTCAGCAGCAAGCCGGAGGTTTTTTCGGATCTGGCCAAAAAGATTTTTAACAAGAGATTTAAGCAGAGTAAGTCCAAACTATGGCGGGCGGCGACCAGGAGTATTATCTATATCTTTTTGACCAAGTCCATTTTTGTCATAATCCTGGAAGTCCCGGCCACTAAATGGTTGGGCGAGACCATAGACCCTTTATCCTTGGCTATAAACATTCTTTTCCCTCCCTTTTTATTATTTTTGGCGGTTTTCTTTACCAGGTTGTCCAATGAAGAGAATACCAGCCGGGTTATCGAAGGGGTAAAGGAAATAACCTTCCAAGAGGACCAAAGGTCAGAGCCGGTGTATTTGCGCTCTCCCTCCAAAAGGGGCAGGGTTTCCAATTTTGTTTTCGGAACCTTTTATTCCCTGACTTTTCTAATATCCTTCGGGGCCGTGGTCTGGATCTTGGACCAAATAGGTTTTAATTGGGTCAGTATCATCATTTTTTTGTTCTTTTTGGCCTTTGTCAGTTTCTTTGCCATTCGGATCCGCAAGACCACTCGGGAATTCATCATCGTGGAACCCAAGGAGAATATCTTTACTTTTTTATTGGACTTTTTTTCCATACCCATAATAGCGGTCGGGAAGTGGCTGTCCCAAAGATTTTCCCGGCTTAATGTGTTTGTCTTTATTTTGGATTTTATTATCGAGGCTCCCTTTAAGGTCTTTGTCGAGATAGCCGAGCAATGGACCAAGTATGTCAAGGAAAGGAAGGATGACATCGTTTAAAACTCAAAATTCACCTGCCTGCCGGCAGGCAGGAAACTCAAAATTCAAAAAGTTTGGTTTTTAAAGATATTAAAATAATATTCGTGAGTTTGTAATTAACTATGAGTAATTTATATATAGTTGCCACGCCGATAGGAAATTTGGAAGACATTACTTTGAGGGCGCTTCGAGTGCTCAAGGAGGTGGATTTTATTTTGTGCGAGGACACCCGGGTGACCGGGAAGTTGTTGGAGCATCACGGCATAGATACCGGGACCATTTCCTACCATCAGCATTCCCGTTTGTCCAAAGTTAACCGGATCTTAGAGTTTTTAAAAGATGGTAAAGATTTGGCCTTGGTCAGCGATTCCGGAACCCCGGGTGTTTCCGACCCGGGCGGCAAATTAGTGGAACAGGTCTATCAAGAGTTGGGTGATAAGGTAGAAATAGAATCAGTACCCGGCCCCTCGGCCGTAACCGCGGCTTTGTCCATTTCCGGCTTGCCGGCGGACAAATTTTTGTTTTTGGGCTTTCCGCCCCATAAAAAAGCGCGGCAAAAATTTTTAAAAAAAGTTATAAGCGGGGAATATCCGGTGGTGATCTATGAGTCCAAGTACCGGATAATGAAATTTTTAAAAGAATTAGAAGCCGGCCTGGAAGGGAATCAAGGAATTAAAGGCGGAAAACAGAAAAAGGAGACTACCGTAGTGGTCTGCCGAGAGCTTTCCAAAATGTATGAAACCGTCTATCGAGGCGGAGTAGAGGAGGTGCGGGCGCAAATGGATCCGGAAAGAACCGGTAGCCGGGACGACCAAAAAGGAGAATTCGTGGTCATTATTTCCTAAATAAGTACCCCAAATTCAATTCTAACTTCTAAATTCTAAACTCTCCTGCCTGCCGACAGGCAAGAGATTCCAACAAATATGCCTAACAAGAAATTCTATGTAACTACCCCCATTTATTATGTTAACGCCGATCCCCATATCGGCCATACCTATACTACTATAGCCGCCGATGTCTTGGCCCGCTATCACCGCATGGTCGGAGAGGAGGTTTTTTTTGCTACCGGAACCGATGAACACGGGGCCAAGATCCAGGAAAAAGCCAAGGAGGCGGGGGAGGAGCCGAAGCAGTTTGCGGACAAAGTGGCGGCCCGATTCCAGGTGACCTGGGATGAGATGGCTATTTCCCATAACAGATTCATCCGCACCACCGAAGAAGAGCACAAAAAAGCGGTTCAAAAGGCCTTGCAACATATGTATGACCAGGGTGATATTTATTTGGGTGAGTACGAAGGGCTTTATTGCCAAGGTTGCGAGCAATATAAAAGCGAGAGCGACCTGGTAGACGGCAAGTGTCCGGACCACGATATCGAGCCGGAAAAGGTGAGTGAAGAAACCTATCTTTTCCGAATGTCTAAATATACCGAAACTTTGCGGAAGAAAATAGAAGACGACGAGATTAAGATCCGGCCGGAAGAGAAAAAAAACGAAATTTTGGCCTTTTATAAAAATGAAGGCCTGCATGATATTTCCTTTTCCCGGAAAAAGGTCAGCTGGGGCATACCCCTACCCTGGGACGAAAGCCATACCGCTTATGTTTGGGCCGATGCTTTTTTGAATTATCTTACGGTTTTGGGCTGGCCGGGCCAAGCCGAAAAAGCTCCGGATTTTTGGCCGCCGCAAACCCAGCTTATGAGTAAGGATATCCTGCGGGTTCACGCCACCATTTGGCCGGCCATGCTTCTTTCTTTGGGTCTGGATTTGCCGGAAGAGATATTTGTCCACGGTTTTTTTATGGTGGACGGAAAGAAAATGAGTAAAACCCTGGGTAATGTTATAACCCCCCAAGACCTGGGTCGTCGTTACGGAGTGGACGGCGCCCGGTATCTATTAATGCAGGCCACTGTTTTCGGCTACGACGGGGATATTAGCTGGAATAAATTCGACGAAAGGTTTAATGCTTATTTAGCCAATGGCTTGGGGAATTTAGTGGCCCGGGTTTTGAGTTTAACCGAGAAGAATTTTTCCGGCCTGGTTCCGGAAGCGGACATCCAAAAAGCCGGCGAGATCGAGATGTTGAATGAAAGCGAGGAAAAGACCGGCAATTTCCAAGATAATTTCCAAAAATTATTAAAGGACTATCAAGAAAGATTACAAACTAAGAGTATGGACGGAGCTATCGAGGATATCAATGCCTTGATCGGGTCTTGTGATAAGCATATTTCAGCCATTAAGCTCTGGGAGTTGGTGAAAAGCGACCCGGAGGCGGCCGCTTCCCATATTTATGCCCTGCTGGAAACCATCCGCAGAGTAGCTTGGCTGGTTTGGCCCTTTATGCCGGAAACCACCGAGAACATTCTGGCCAAGCTGGGCCTGGACTCGGGCCGGGAGATGGGTAAAAAATTTGCCGAAGCCATGGAATGGGGCGGCTTGTCCGCCGGACAAACAATAGAAAAAGGCAAACCCCTGTTCCCCCGCTTACAAGATTAAAAAATTTCTACATCCAATAAAAAAGGATAGATCGCGGTCTATCCTTTTTGGTTTTACTCCATTTTTTCATAGGGAAGGCGTTTCCCTGGGAGTCAACCATTAACATTTTAAATCATTGATTTTTATCAGGGGCTATGAGAAACTAAAAGAAGATAATTATTCAATTAAAATTTTATGAACCGAGAATTCAAACCTCAAAAATTGCCCTTTATTTTTATCCACATTTTTTGGATTGCCTTTGTGTCCCTTATTCTTTTGGCTGTGTATGTCAGTCTTGCCCTGATCGTCACTCTGCCGCCTATTGTATTTTGGGGAATTCCGGTTTTGTTGTTATTGGTCATTGGCTTTGCTTATCTCCAGGCCTGTGTAGTTTACAAAAAAAGGCGGTATCTGTTCCAAGATGACCGCATCATCCAGTATTCCGGGGGGATCTTTTCCGATAGCCAGACCGAATTGTTGATAAAAAACATTACTCATATTAAAAGAGTTTATCCCTTTATTGAATATGGATTGTTTAGAACCGGCCATATCCGGGTGGAGACGGCCGGTTCTCAAGAGTCAGAGGTTAAGGTGGCTTCAGTGGATAATGTGGAAGAATTAATGAATTTAATAGAGGACTCTATGTCTCGGAACGGCTTTGATCTGGGTCGGGAAGACCTGAAATATACCGAGAAACCCCACCCTCTGGGAGCTTTTTTTGAAGTTTTTAAAAGTTTTTTGATCACCGCCCTTATTATAGGTTATATTTTCTTTGATGTTATTTTCGAACTATCTGACAGCCAAGGTTTCCAGACCTTTCTAGAAAGTGGCGGCCTGGGCCTACTTGTTATCTTGGCGGCCCTTTTATTGCTTGCTTTACTTACTTGGTCTGTTTTTAGATTTTTAGACCTTTTAAAAAGGGAATATAAGATATATTCCAATATCATAACCTATACCGAAGGTTTCCTGAATAAGCATTACGCCTTTATTCCTTTTAAGAATTTAAGTGATTCCGCTACCACTCAAACCATAGTAGATAGAATCTTTGATCTTTATGATGTTAAGTTGAGCGCTCAAGGAAGTGGTCATGAAGTTTTATTTAAGAATTTAAAAAGAGGAAAAGAGATAAGTGAAACCTTGGATGACTTGATTGATAATTATCGGGAACCGGACGAAGCTCCGGCCGAGCCCCGGCCCGGTGTCTCGTCCCGGCCGGAAGAGGCCGGAGCGGCCCCGAAGGAAGAAAGGCGAGCCGATTTTAGTCGATATGAAACAGAATTTACCGCTGATTTTCAGATGAATATGACCCGGCACTTTTTTCCTTTGCTTGTTTATCTTCCCTTGTTGGTGGCGGGTATTGCTTTTCCTGTGCTTCTGTTGCCGGCGGTAATAATATTGTTGGCCAACTTCATCCCCTTGCTTTTGCAGGCCAAATTTACCCGTTTTTATGTCAAGAAAAAAGGCATGCTTCGTCATTACAAGTTTATAACCGTAAAGGATATAGAGTTTACCAACACCAAGATCACCGGCGCGGTTATCAAGAGGAATTTTGTGGATTATTGGTTTAACACAGCCACTGTCAGGTTCTATTCTATCGGAGCCGGAAACAATCTGGAGTTCACCCATATGGACTATGATCCGGAGTTTATGGACAGGATTGTGGGAAAAGTAGCCCTAAAACCGGAACAAGAGGTCTTTACTATTAATTCCCATTTTAGTTTTTTTGAATCCTTAAAAGCCGGTTTTTTCTGGATGATAGCGATAGTCCTGATTGTTGTGGTGTGGTTGGTTTTTGTTGGATCCATTTTCGGTCTCACTCAAGCTATTATACCTTTAGTTTTGGTGGCTGTGATCTGGGGAGTGATATATATTTATCAAGTATTCTATTATCGCTTTTCCGAAGTGGTGTTTTACGAAGATGTGGTCTATTTTCAAAAAGGGATATTCTTTAAGAGCTTCTATTATGCCCGCTACGACAACATTAAGGACATAACCACCACCAAATATCCCTTTAGTCGGGAAGGGGACCTGCGTTTTAATATAGCCGGAGAAAAAGTGGTCAAGACCCAGCAGGGTAAATCCATTCAATCCCATCATTTTACTATCAAATATGTTCCGGATATACCGGTTCAGGACGAGTTGATAGATTTTATCCTCCTTCGTCGGCCTCATCCGGATCAAATTAAAGGTTATTTAAAAAGCCCGAAAGAGTATGCCGGCCAAAGTTTAACAATAAAAAGACCCTCCTTAAAAAATCCTTTGTTGGTAACCATCCTGATCCTGGTCGCGCCCAATGCTTTAGTTCTTTTTTTGATAGCTTCAGCCACGCAGGTAAGCAATATCATTATCCTTTTGGCCATTCTTCTGGTGTTGCTGGACATTCTCCTCTTGGGGGCGGTGGTTCTATATACCCGGGTTAAAAGATATATTATAGAAGATACCAGGGTTTTGGCCCGCTGGGGAGTGTTTTTTAGGAAGCAAACCTCGATAGTTTTCGAAAAGATAGACTTTCTGAACAATCATCAGGGACTCATAAACAAGATCTGCGGCAACGGGGACATTACGGTCAACACCGTCGGGAGCAGCAAGCCGGAATTAAGGATCAGGAATTTAAATGATTATCAAGAATTTTATCAGGAATTACAAAAAGTTTATAAAAACTTTGACCTGAATGGCCAAAAGAGCGATCAAGGTCAAGGATAAAATTTATGTTTTCTATAAGCGGTTTTATGGGTATTGTAGTCGGGTTAATAATCCTTTTTTGGTTGATTGTTGTGGGGGTGGTGGTTTTTGTAGTGGTATATTTGCTTAAATACAATGATCAGAAAAAACAGGAACAAAAAGAAAAACCTTTGGAGATCCTTAAAGAAAGATACGCCAAGGGAGAAATAAGCAAAGAGGAATTTGAAGGCAAAAAACAGGAATTAAAGAAGGATTAGGGGTTGATTTTCCTTAAAAAATATGGTAAAAAGGAAAAAGTTGTTTTCTTAATTTTTCAAACCGAAACCAACGGCCAAACAAAAAAGGAGGGAATCATGGCAACAATGAACTTTAGCAATGAAGAAGAATTGAAAGACGCGGGCAGAGACATTATCCAGATGATGCTTAACAGGGAAACGAACATTCCTGTTATCGGGGAAGAGAACCTGAACGAACTGGTGGACATCCAAGAATTAATCGCGGAGACCGAGGATACTCTCGGTATTGAACTGAAGCCGGAACAGAACGGCGGTCTCCCCCGGACCATCGAGGATTACGAGACTCTTCTCGTGTCTTGTTTTTTTTCTACTGTTTCTTCTTCCTAAGTCTTTCTCCGGCCCGCTTACCAACCAAGCGGGCTTTTTGTTTTGCTTGGGTGATCAAGGTCTTGAAGTAAACCTAAGATTGACATTTTTAAATTTTTATGATTTAATTCAGTTTTAGTTTCAGTTAGTTCTTTAAAATTTTTTAAAAATATAAAATTCAAGCAAATCAAGCAAAGGAGGATAGGATGAACAAGATATTAATGGTGCCGGCTTGCGAGATATCCGAAAAGGATAAGATCAGTAACACAGAAACGGAATCAAGGTGCGTAAGCGCTTTGATCAAATGGCAAACCGGAAGATATACCAAGCTCTTGCTCTGCGGGGGTATTTTTTTGCCTCCACACCTCCAGACCCGACCGGCCGCGGATCTTATGGCCGAATGGTTTAGACGGGAAGGAGTGACTTCCAAGGATATATTGATCGATGATCTATCTCGAGATAGCTTTGAAAACGCGTTTTTCGGCTTAAAAAAGCTGGAGGATAACAATTTATCACCGAAGAACACCGAGATCAGGATCATATCCAGCAAGCAGCATGCTTTTAGGCTTTATTTAACCCTTACCCGGGGATATAAATGCCAAAGAGTCAAAAGGGAAAAAACCCTGATCCCGGTAACTCCAGGAACTTTTTTGAAAGAGATATTTTGTATTTTATACCACTTCTATGACAAGAAAGGTATAAAATGGCTCGCCCAAAGAAATAGGCGGAATAGATACACTTGGTTTAATCCCGCCTAAATTTTTCAAGCCCTTTTGTTATCAAACGAAAGGGCTTTTTTCTTGTTCGGCCTTGATTGACATTTTTTTCCTTTTCTATTATTCTTAGAGCCAGTTCTTTGAATAGCAACCCCATAAAAATAAAAACAAAAAAAGGAGGAATGTATGAAATTTGCGGTTGTTGGTTATGGCAGAATGGGCAAGAAAGTGGAATTAGTCCTCAGGCAAAGAGAGGAGGTTGTATGGAGTATTATAGATCCCGATCAGGGTTATCCTTTTGTTCCCGACCACCTGGACGGAGCTGACGCGGCGATCTGCTTTACTACCCCGGAATCCGGCTACGAGGTCACCCGCTCTGTTTTGGAAAGAGGTGTTGACGCCGTGGTGGCCACTACCAAGTTCTATTTACTGGAAGACAATACTTTGAATGATCCTATGCTCAAAGAATTGGAAGAATTGGCTTTTCAAAATGACTGCCGGATGGTATATGCCCCTAACTTTGCTATCGGAATGATAAAATTCCAGAAAATAATCGAGTTGGTGACAGGATACCTGGACGGTCTTTACGATCCGGCCATTATGGAATGGCACCATATTAAAAAGCAGGATGTTTCCGGGACGGCCAAAAAATTGGCCCAGATCATTATAGACAGATCCTTTGACAAGAAAAGCATCAATGTCGGTGAAACCGAAAGACAAAGGCGCCCCGAGGAAATAACCATCGGTTCGGCCAGGGCCGGACGCATTCCCGGCACTCACCAGGTTATCTTTGATTCCTTGGTGGACAGTATTGAACTGGTCCACAGAGTAAGAGACCCCAATATCTTCGCCCACGGAGCCGTTGATGCCGCTTATTTGCTTCAAGATTATCATTCCGGCCTCTATAGCTTGAATGATATTTCCTAAAAAACCCAAAAAAGCAGGACGCCAAAGTCCTGCTTTCTTCATTTTTAAGCCCTGAGGATTTGACAAATAAGAAAAAATTGTCTAATATTAACAATCGGAAAGGCCTCAAAGCTCTTTCTAAAATCACAAAGAAAGGAGGGAATAAAAATGTCGGACCCGATCAAAACGCTTAACCCCGGTCAAACTCAGAACATTTTTCAAGATGGCCATTTAACACAGGTTCAGCACAAGGGCGACCGCGTTGATGTGGTCGATCATTTTGACAAAGGACAGGATCCGCAAGATCTGCACATCATCCATCGTATCGGCCCGAACGGCAACATCGACACTGACATCACTTAATTAGTAAAATTTTAAATTTTCTTCAGGCCTCTCTTCTTGAGAGGCCTTTATTATTGACTTTTAAAAGATCAAGTGCTTTAATTTAAAGGTTTTTATTAATAGTTCTTTATATAACCAGAAACAAAAAAGGAGGATCTTTTGCAAGCACAGCAGACTAGAAGAACCAATGGCTCCGGATTGGCAAACATCAAGTTCAGACTTAGGGTGCAAAGACACTGGGAACAAGAAGAAGATTTGCCGGTTGCGGAACAAGCTCGGCGAGAATTAATGAGAACCCCCATAGAATATGTTTTATCCCAAGCTGTCTCCGAGACTATTTTAGAAACCATGAGAGACAGGGGATTTACCTTGGTTAAACATATTCGAGAAGACCCGGAAGAAGCTATGAGAAAAGTTCCGTCCTTTGGGCCGGTTAAAAACGACCGGGTCCAAGTAGCCATTGATAAACATTTTCGAAAAATAAAAAGAAATATAAAAAAAGGGAGGTAAAAAGCCAAAAGGAGTTGCGCGCCAACTCCTTTTTTATTTGAAAGCTAAATTTAGCAGTGATATTATAAAAATAAGTTTAAACTTAACTTTTAAATTATGAAAAAGACTATAACAGCCGCCCTGGTCCTTTTGTTGGTTATTGTGGGCGGAATGATCCTGGCTCTTTCCATGCCGCAGGGATCAGATAACCCCTCGGAAGACCCGGGCTCCGAAAAAGACAAGCAAAGTCCTTGGCACAAGGTCCGGATTCAGGTTATTGATTACTTGGAGAAAAACGCTTTAGACACCAATTTCGGAGGCCAAGTTTTCGCTGATTATTATGAGTTCGGCCGTGAAGATGGGGAATTGTTTCTGTGGGCCTATGTGGTCGAGTATTATCAAAAGAATGGCCAACTGCAAATGGGTTCCGGCCGTTCCGGACCTATGGTGCTCACTTTCTCTGACAACGGAAGTATAAAAGGACACTGGCAACCCCGGGATGGGGAAAATTATGCTCGGGACATTAAAAAGAGATTTCCGGAGCAATATCAAAATGAAGTTTTGGAATTTCAGACCCGCCACCGGGACACTTTGCAAGATTTAAAAGAATCAACCAGAAACAGGGCGGAGAAACAAATGTCGCCGCCGGAACAACCGGACCTAATATTGCCAGTAGGCGGGACCGATGTGATCGAATTGGAAGCCAATCGTACTACCGGTTACAAGTGGAGCTACACCATTGATAACCGGGAAGTTATAGAAGTGGTTTCCGATGAATATCAAGAAGATGACAACGAAGGAGGAAAGTTGGGCGCCGGAGGGACCAGGGTTTTAAAGATCAAAGGTGTTCAAGCCGGAGTTGCTGATATTAGATTTCAATATGCCAGGCCGTGGGAGTCCGGTGAGTCCAGCCAGCCAAAAAAAGTTAGAACTTTCCGGATAAAAGTAGAAGGAGATGGAGCCGGTTTGGAAAAACCGGAATTGGATACCGAATACATCTCGATTCAGGACTGGGATGTCCATATTGTGGATTCAGTAGGAGAAAAGCCGCCACATCCGATCCGCCTAAGCCCGAAAGGCGAGATAGAGTGTGCCGAAGAATATTCCAAAGAAGAGTCTGATAATTGGACTTATTGTGTAAAACAAAGTAGCGAGGGGGCGGCCGGAACTATTTATAAGGACTATGCCTACACCACTATTAAAGACCACCGGATGATAACAATAAGCTTTATTCTCGCCAAGCCCCAATGCGGAAATTACGGAGAAGCGGAGAGAGCGGGCTGCCAAAAAGAGTACAAAAATTTTGAACAGCAAGAATTGGCGGATCAAGTGATAGCCAATTTGGATTTTTAAAGTTTTTAAATTAAAGATTGAAACATAAAAAAAGGGGCTCGGATATATCCGGCCCCTTTAAATTTTTATAGGCCTAAATTTTTGACCAAAAAGTCATAAACAAGGCCTCCTGAGATAGTCATTTCAAATTTTTTGCCCCCTCTCTGGGCCAGGAGATGGATGGGCTCACTGGCCTCGTCTCGGCCGTCATGGTTATTGGTTTCTGAGCCAGGATTCTTTTTCCCTTTGGTCCGGTCGTGGTTGGTGTCGGTGTTTTGGTCTGCCGCTTTCTGGCTCGGTTTGTTTTTTTCTTTTGTCTTTCTGATTATTTTGATCTTTTCCCGAGTCTGTCCGACGGCCACATTAACATAGTTGAGAGAACAATTCACCTTCTCGGCAATATCCTGGTGCGTTAATTCCTCCTCTCTGTTTTTGGCCCCGAAATAGAGCAGGGAGATTTCCCGACTTTTAGTGTTTTCCTTGGTTACCGCCCTCACCTCATCAAGAGTAACATCGCTTAATTCCTCCTTTTTTCCTTGCATAAAAACCCCTTCGCTTTTGAATTTATCAAGTTTTTCGTATACCCCTTTTTCTATTTGCCTGATTCTTTCTCTGGATAAGTCGAATTGCTTGCCAAGATCATCCAGGGTCAGCGGATCTTGACAATAGATGCGCTGGTCAAATACGGCCAGTTCTTTTTCCGAAAGAATTTTTCGGAAGTCGGCGATCATTTTTCCGCCTTTTTCCTTTATTTCATTCTTAAAGACCATTTCTTCCAGATCCGTTTCCGAAGACAAAAGGTCGATGTGGTTATTTTGGCTGCCATCTTTAAGGGGAGAATCAAGGGAAAGATCACCGTTTTCGATCAAGCTTTCTATTTCTTCGATATCTTTCTGTTTGACTTTTAGGTTTTTAGCGATAGTTCCGGTATCCGGATCCACCCCTAATTGTTTTAACCTGTTCTTTTCTTTTTTTAGTTGGGAAAAAAGTTTTCTTTTGGGCTCGCTGGTAACAAATTTTACTATACTCCAGTTGTTTGTTATGTATTTCAGGATATAGGCCTTGATCCAAAAGGCGGCGTAATAGGAAAATTTTACATTTTTTCCGAGGTCATATTTTTCCGTTGCTCGGATCAGCCCCTTATTACCCTCTTGAATAAGGTCTATCTGGGAAAAGTAGATGGCCGAATAATGATACCGGAAAGCTATTTTTATGACCAAACGCAAATTGGAAACAATGATTAGATCTTTCGTTTCTTGGTCTCCCTGCTCTTGGTATTTCCTAATGGCCTCCAATTCTTCTTTTCGGGACAAAAGAGGGTATTTTTTAACCTCTGCCAGATAGCTCTGCAAAGAACTATCAAAAGTTTTTGAATTCAGGGAAGAGTTTTTTTCTGTTTCAGGTTTTGCCTCTTTTGTGCCTGCTTCTCCTTCGTAAGCCATTGTCTTCACCTCCTTTCCTGTGAAATGAAAATCT
>CAZPEL010000009.1:0-11368 GCA_964585585.1 uncultured Gammaproteobacteria bacterium
TAACTCGTTATTATCTGCACTTTTTGCGGGTAAACTGCAAAAATTTGATAGTTATCTGTATAAATGATAAACTGTAAAAAGTCTATTTGGTGCTTATATTATATATAAAATAATCCTATTATGCAACCGATACTAAACAAAGCCGAAAGGGAGTTGCGTATTAGAAACTACAGTCCGAAGACAGTTAAAAGTTATTTAAGGTTTATAAAAGAGTATTTGGAATATGTTGATAAAAACAAATTCGAAGATAAAAACGAAGCTATACGCGCCTTTTTGTCTGTAAAGGAAGAGGGTGGATCCTCTTCTCAAACCATAAACCTGGCTTTAAATTCAATTAAATTTTTATACCGGGAAGTTTTAAAAGACGGAAATAAAATTGATTTAAAATACGGCAAAAGAAGCCAAAAACTGCCGGTGGTGTTTAACCGGGAAGAAATCAAAAAAATAATCGCGGCTCCGGAGAACTCGAAACATCGACTTATTTTAAGTTTAGCTTATTCAGCCGGATTGAGGTTAAATGAAATAATAAACTTAAAGGTAGAGGATATAGACATTGAAAATTTATCCTTGCACATCAAAAACGGCAAAGGAAAAAAAGACAGAGTTACTGTTTTCTCTGGAAAAATTAAAGAGGAGATTCAAAAGTTAAGGGAGGCAAAAAATACAGACGATTATTTGTTTGAAAGCTCCCGGGGAGGCAAGATGAAAGAAAGAACCATACAAAAAATATTTGAAGACGCGCTCAAAAAATCCGGTGTAAAAAAACGGGGCAGTTTTCATTCGCTTCGGCACAGTTTTGCCACCCATTTATTGGAAAACGGAACCGATGTCAGGTATGTCCAAGAATTACTGGGCCATAACAACATTAGAACCACCCAAGCTTATATCAAGGTAATGAATCCGGGTTTAAAAAATATCCAAAGCCCTTTATGAAGTATTTTTTTGTTTTGGGAAAAAATCAAGCGCTGTCTCTGGCTGAACTTTCCTCGGTTTTAAGGGGTTCCGCTTTGGACTACACGGGCAACGGCATTGCCCTTTTTGATAGTGAAAAAGAGATTGATGCCGAAAAATTGATAAGACAGCTCGGCGGGACCGTAAAGATCGGGCGAGTTGAGGACAAATTCGGCATCGGCTCCACGGACGAGATCAAACAATTCGTCTGCGACCTTGTTTGCCGAAAAAGAGAGGCCGCTTCCGGCAAATTCAAATTCGGGATATCCCAACACGGAAGCACCAACTTAAACACCAAAGATCTGGGCATGGAAGTAAAAACTCACCTTAAAGACAAGGGGTTTAGCTCCCGTCTGGTTACCAGCAAGGAAAAAAACCTGTCCAGCGTAGTGGTGGAGACCAATAAATTGACCGACAAAGGGATGGAGGTGGTGCTTTTTGAGGCAAACGGCCAAGTAATGGTCGGACACACCCTGGCGGTCCAACCCTTTAAGGACCTTTCTTTCCGGGATTACGGCCGGCCGGCCCGGGACAGCCATTCCGGTATGCTGCCGCCCAAACTGGCCCAGATCCTTATCAACCTGGCCGGAGGCGGAAAAACCGAAAAAAAGACCGTATTGGATCCCTTTTGCGGCTCCGGCACCATCCTGACCGAGGCCGCTTTGATGGGCTACAAAAACATGATCGGATCTGATGAGTCGGATAAGGCCGTTCAGGATACTCAAAAGAACCTGGAATGGTCAAAAGAAAAATACGGACTGGAAAATATGGAATACCGGCTGGAAAATATTAAAACGGAAGAGCTGGATCAATTTTTAAACAAAGAAAGTGTGGATCTGGTGGCAACCGAACCTTACCTGGGCCCGCAGAGAGGAAAAATAAAAACCGGACAAGTTGTCCGGGAATTGGAAGAGCTCTATAGCAGATCGCTTAAGGAGATCGCCCGAGTCTTGAAAAAGGGTGGCCAGGTAGCTATGGTCTGGCCGGTGTTTGAGAACGGAACCAAGCCGATAGATCCGGACATAGGAGAACTGAGGATCTTAAAACCGCTACCGGAAAAACTCGGAAAGAATAAAAAACTCATCACAACCAGCAGAAACACTATTGTTTATTCCCGAGAGGGGCAAAAAGTCTGGCGGGAAATAGTGATCTTGCAAAAATAAAAAACCGGCTTTCCGGAAAGCCGGTTTTTTAGATATATCGATCAATCTGATACTATAAGGGACTGTGAAGCTTGAGCGGCCGGTTCTATTTTTTTGTCTATATCAGGGGCGGAGACCTGAAAACAAGATTCTCCGGAAAACTCTTTATTTATGTCAGCGCAAGAATAAAAGGCCACTGTGTAAATATATTCTCCCGGATCCGGAAAACTGGCCTTGTAAGCTCGATATTGGGAATCATTGAGCAAAAAGGCCCTTAAAACACCGGGGACCTCGCCTTGCAATCTCTTTTGAAACTCTTTCTCGGAAACACTTTCTCTTATCTCTTCTTTTAAATATCTTCTCTTTTCTCCGGTTATGGGAAGTTCGTATTCCTCTTTTACCGGATATTTTACTCTATCCAGGTCCTTTCGGGAGAATTTAACCATATACACTCCCCGGACCTCTTCTTGTAGGGGTTTAATATAATAACTTCCGGCCTTGTCGCCCAAAACACCCTCTCCCACTTGATAATTCTTCTTGGGGAAATCAATACTTATCTCCACCGGACCCTCGGGGGATGATCTATCTGTTTGGGGTGAAGGTTTTAAAAAGAATCTCTTAACCCCCGCCACTACTCCTATTAAAAGAATTACCGCCAAAAATACTATTAGTAATTTTAAAAACAGGCCCTTTTTGTCATTCATAGATTTTATTTTTAGCTTAGTCCTGTTTTTATTATAACACTAAGCCCAAAAACGATAAAGAAAGGCCTATTTATTGTGAAGGAAATGGCATACATCCCCGTCTTGAACCACATAATCCTTGCCTTCCAATCCCATCAAACCCTTTTCCTTGGCCGCCTGTTCGCCGCCGGCCTCGATAAAATCTCGCCAATTGATAACCTCTGCCCTGATAAACCCCTCTTGAATATCAGAGTGGATCCGGCCGGCCGCCTCCGGGGCGGTGGAGCCCTTTTCCGTAGTCCAGGCCTTGGATTCGTCCTGGCCGGTGGTAAAGAAAGTGATCAGATCCAATAAATTGTAGCAGGACTTGATCAGTCTGTTCAGACCGCTTTCTTGTAGCCCCATTTCCCGGATATAATCAGCCTGCTCCTCTTCCGGTAAACTGGCTATTTCTTGCTCTAGTTTTATATTCAACTTCAGGGCATTGTCCGGCCAATCAGATACATCCTCGTCCTTATGGCCTTCGTCCACATTCAAAACATATAAAATAGGTTTGGCGGTCAAAAGATGAAGTTCTTTTATAAACTCCTTCTCCTCTTGGCTTAATTCAATATCCCGAATTGCAGCACCCTCTCCGAGTTTATCCTTTAATTTTTCCAAAACTTCTTGCTGCCAAGCCGCTTCCTTGCCTCCCCCTTTGGTTTGCTTCTTGGCTTTTTCCAACCTCTTTTCCACCGTGGCCAGGTCAGCCAAAATTAATTCCGTACTTATAGTTTCCCGGTCATTGTTGGGATTCACTTGGCCGTCCACATGGATTATATTGCCGTCCTTGAAGTCTCGAACCACTTCGCAGATAGCGTCGCACTCCCGGATATTGGCCAAGAACTGATTACCCAGGCCCTCGCCTTGGTTAGCGCCCTTAACCAGACCGGCAATATCCCAGAACTCAATAGTGGTGGGCAGGACCTGGGCCGGTCGGGAGATCTCGGCTATCTTGTCCAAACGCTCGTCCGGCACCTTGACCACGCCCACATTGGGGTCAATGGTGCAAAAGGGATAATTGGAGGCCTCGATCTGTTTTTGGGTTAAAGTGTTGAATAAGGTGGACTTGCCCACATTGGGTAAGCCCACTATGCCGATTGATAAAGCCATAAAAATCTATTATTAAAAGCCGCAGCAACAGCTACGGCGTAATTATTTCAAAATTAACTGTTTTCCAAGCAACTGTCAACGATACAAACTGGGAGAATAGGCATCGGTAAGGAGCATGGCGACATAATACAAGAACATACCGACGGCGCTAAAAACCATACCAACCGCCGCCAGGATTATAGCGACAAGCAATTTGCTGGTGATCGCTATTTTGATCCCGTTCTTATATCCGGTTTTATAAAACTTCGCCATCAAAAAGACAAAAAGGGCCAAATTTAAAATCAATCCCAGTAAAAACAAGAAAAAACTAAGAGGGATATTGTTCAAAAAGTTCAGCTTGACCAGAAACTCCACTCCTCCATAAACAAAATCAAAGACCAACAAAAGGGCGACTATCTTTAAAGAGGTTTCCGTATTAGAAGGAGTGTCGCCCCACCAGTTATTCATTTTATTCAAAACAAAAATGGAAAAGCCCACTTTCAGAACTAAAAATGCCAGAGAAAAAAGTATCAAAACCAAAAAAAGACCTTTAAAGGGCAGTGGCATATTATTGAACAAGGGGCCGATAAGACTGATTGAAAAAAGATAGGTTTTTAAATTCTCCGAAAAGCCCCTTTCCGGCATAACTCCCTCCTCTGTTTCCGGCGGAGTTGTTTTCGCACCTGTTTTTTCCGGAGACATTTCTTTGCGAACTTTTTTCGAGTATTTTTCCGGAATAACATCGGAACCGTATTTCTTTTTGGCCGCGGCTATCTCTTGCTTTATTTTCTGCAGGGAAGGGCTTAATTCGCCTTCTCCCTTGGGGTTAAAACCGTTTTGGATCTCTCGACCATCGGAATAACCATCATTGTCGGAGTCCCGGTCATTGATGTAGGTGGAATATTGCAACTCCTCCCAATTCAAAAGACCGTCTTGGTCATAATCGGCCAAGCCCCTTTTTAGAGCCAAGGATCCATCATCCTCTTTTAGGGAATCAAAGAAGGAGTCCACTTTATTCGATTCAATCGCCTCTCCCAGGCCAAAATCAAGAGATCGCCCCCGGGGAGAAGTTTGGTACTCCAAAAAAGTAACCGTGGCGCCGGCCACCAAAACCGTGATCACCACACCGAGAATAATCTCCCAGATGGAAACCTTCCTGTTATACATAAAAAACGGAAATTAAATTATCCGGATAATAATTGCTATTTTAGTATAACATTTGTGGCAATTTTTTTAAATTGACACACTTACTGACTATATTATAATGATACCAGATAAAAAATAATCAATTTTATGGAAAATACAGTTCAAGAGATCTTAAATTTGGTCAAAACCAAAATGAAAGAACAAGGCGCCTACGACCGAGACGCCTATAAACAATTCATTGAGGAAACTATAGAGTTCTTTCAGGAAAGGGGAAAGATAACCGAGGATGAAAATGTGGAATTCATCGAGGACAGATTGATGGACATGTGGAATGAGGTCCAGGAATCCCTGGCCACCGAAGGTTATTCCAAAACCGGAAAGGAAGAATCTTAAACCTTGATCACTACCGGCAGGATCATGGGCCTGCGGTTGGTTTTAGTAAACAAAAACTGGCCGATCTCGTCCCTGATCCTGTTTTTTATGTGATCCACTTCTACGGCAGAGTTGGATTTGTTGTCCTGAACTATCTTTTTGGCTTTCAACCTGGTTCCCTCGATAAGGTCTCGGCTTTCTTTCATGTAAACAAATCCTCGGGAAATAATATCCGGATTACCGATAATATCTCCGGTCTTGGAATCAATGGTGGCAATAACCACCACCATGCCGTCGGCGGACATTACTCGCCTGTCCCGCAATACAATATGAGAAACATCTCCCACTCCCAGACCATCCACCATAACATACTCGGTCGGGACCCTGGTTTCGGTTAAATTACCTTTTAGCTTGCCGCTGGAAGGTATTTTTTTGAATTCCGCCACTTGGCCATTATCGGCCACAAAAATATTATCCTTGGGAATTCCCACTTGCTCCGCCAGATCGGCATGGGCTTTTAACAAATAATGGTTGCCTTCTATGGGCATCAAATAAGACGGTTTTAGCAATCTCATCAAAAGCTTTAGATCCTCGGCCTTGGCGTGACCACCGGCATGGACATCCATCATTTCGTAATGAATAATGTCCGCCCCCTGTCTGGTCATGGCATCCTTAAGATTCTGCACGGTCCGTTCATTTCCCGGAATAACGGAAGAGGAAAAGACAACAGTGTCTCCGTCCTTCAAGCTCACCGACCTATGTTCTCCGTTTACCACCCGGTTCAAGAAAGCATTACTTTCCCCCTGGGCTCCGGTTCCCACTATTAAGATCTTGTTGTCCGGGAATTTATTTAAATCCTTATCTTCGATCAATATTTTAGGGTCAAATTTAAGATAACCTATCTGGTGAGCCACTTCAATATTATTGCTGATACTTCTACCCTGAAGGTTCACTTTTCGTCCATGCGCTTTGGCCAAGTCAAAAAGCTTCTGCATCCGACTGAGCTGGGAGGCAAAAGTACCGATAATAACTCTACCTTCGGCCTTTTCGAATATCTTGCCCACCTCGTAACCGATAGTGGACTCGGAGACCTGGTACCCCTCGTGGGTGGCATCAGTGGAATCGGACATCAAAAGATCCACCCCTTCGCCGCCCAATTGGGCTATCCGATTCAGGTCGGCCGGCTTATCATTGACCGGGGAATAATCGATCTTAAAATCTCCGGTGTGGACCACTCGACCGATCGGAGTATCGGCTATAACAGCAAAACAATCCGGAATGGAGTGATTTACTCGCAGAAAATTCATTTGAAAATTCTGCCCCAGTTTGATCCGGGAATTTTCGTCTATAACCTTAAGATCCAATTGGCTTTTACTTTTGAACTCGCTCCACTTGGCTCGGATCAAGCCGGCGGTCAAATTTCCGGTAAACATCGGGGGGTTGCCCAACTTTCCCATTAAATGAGGAATGGCTCCGATATGATCATAATGACCATGGGTTATGATCACCCCTTTAACCCAGTCCTCTTTTCCTTTAAGATAACTGATATTGGGGATGATGTAGTCAATACCGGGCATATCTTCTTCCGGAAACTGCAAACCCATGTCTATGATGATTATTTCCTTGTTATATTCTAACAAGGTCATATTTCTTCCCACTTCCTCCAAGCCGCCCAGGACTATAACTTTTAGTTTGTTATCCTTTTTGGCGGAGTAAGTTTTACGGGAAGCAGCCCTGGAATAACCAGAGCCGGTTTTCTTCTTGGTTGTAGAAGAATTTTTGGTTTTAATTTTGCCGGGGTTTTGTTTCTGGGTTTGAGTACTATTGGAACCCAAAACCATTCCATCCGGCGTCTTAACGAACTCCTTTTCTTTCGAAGAAAAAGAGGACGAGTCATTTCTGTTACTTAGCATATTCGTTAGTTAAGATCACTCAAAGTTAAAAAAACTTTAAGTGGATGAATTAATTTTAATTTTTACAAAGAGATCTTATATTATTACCAAACCAATTTTTTACCGGTCTTAGTGTACCAATTCTCCACTTGAGAGAATCTATTATGGGGAGAAATAATATGATCAAGCTTTACCCCTTTGATGCTGTTGTTCTGGACATAAGTGTAATTCGGATTATAAAGGGGTATTAGAGGAATTTCTTGGATTATTTTTTCTTGGATACTTTTGTAGCGGGCCACCCTATCCGGAGAACCCCATTCCAATCCTCGGGCCTCCTGTAAGAGTTTATCCACTTCTTCATTGGAATAACCGACAATATTCAGGCCTTCTTGTACCTCAGAGGAGTGCCAGAAGGGATATAGATCCGGCCGGACACTGAAAACCTGGGCATACAATAAGGCCTCAAAATCCCTGGTCTTGATAACCTCGGAATACATATTCGAAGACGGAACTTTCCTCAATTCGGTCCTTATACCCAATTCTTCCCAGTATTTTTTTACTCTCTCGGCTATTTGCGTATTCCTGTTATCGTCCGGGACCGTAAGCTCTATGATCAAACAATCCCGGAAACCCAACTCCTCGCTTTCCCGGGAAGTAGTGGCTCGGACCATCCATTCGCCCTCTCCCAATTCCAGTTTTACCCGCTGTTCTTCCGAAAGCTCCAATTCCTCTTCGTTGTTCTTACTTTCTTCGGTGCTGGTGCCCTCTTGTTGGGACTCTATTCTCTGCTTTAATGTTTCCAGTGCTTCTATCTCTTCCGGCGTGATCTTGATCCGGCCCCAATCGCTTTCCTGTAATAGTTTCTCGGCTCGGGCCGCATCATATTCATATTTATTCACTTGATCATTATAAGAATCCAAATAAGAGGGCAGTAGGGAGTGAACCCTTTGACCGTCATTTCCAATAACCTCGGAAACTATTTTGTTCTTGTCTATAGCCAGGGTTAAGGCCTTCCTTACTTCCCCGGATTTTAAGATCTCATTGATATTTTTGTTAAAAAACAGGGAATTGACCTGGGGTAATTTCGGTTTATGGATATTCAGGGAACCCTTGGCTATCAGCTGTTCTTCTCCGTCCGGAGGCAGGTAACCCAAGCCGTCCACCTGGTTCTTGTTCAGGGCGTTTATGGCCTCCTCCGGGCTGACAAAGAATCGAAAAACCAATTCCCGGATATAAGGCGCCTGATCATAATAATTATTATTGGCCTTCAGGGTGCAGGAAATGATGTTTCCCCGTTTATTCTTGACCAAAGATTGAAATTCATACGGCCCGGATCCTATGGGTTCCAGGTTCAGCTCGTTCAATCTTATGGACTGGGGAGTGGCCTGACTCCATAGATCGGCCGGCATAACCCCGAAAGTAAGCATGCTTAAAAAACGGGGGTTTTTTGTTTCCAAAATAAATTTTAAAGAATATTCACCCAATTGTTCCGCTCGAACTCCGGTGAATTTGGATCTTAGAGGAGAATCGTACTCCGGATCCTTAATAGTATTGAAAGTAAAAACCACATCATGAGCGGTCAGCTTTTTCCCGTGGTGCCATTGCACATCATCCCTGATCTTTAAAGTATAAGTTTTTTTGTCCGAAGAGACGGAATATTCGCTGACCAGGTCCTTGACCAGGCCTTGGTCGTCATTGAATTCAAATAAACCGGAAAAGACCAGGTCGGCAATGTCTTTATCCACGTCGCTCACAGAGGTATAAAGAGGATTTATGTATTGGGGTGATCCGATCACCCCTTCCACATATTCCCCTCCTTGGGCGGGAACCACTTGGAAATTTTGTTTATAAAAATTAAATCCCAGAACACCCGCATTGACAATGATCACCAGGATCAAGATCCGGATCATCCACAATTCTTTGGTGCTTAAGAATCTTTTGATATATTTAAGTTGTCTCAGATTGGGGATCTTGGACCGGGACAAAGAGTGGACCAATTTACGGTCCAGGTCCACTTGGTTGGTGGAACAGAGACTTCTTTTCTTATTTTTTTTAAAAATTTTGCCAAAAAACAAAGCCGTTCCCAGCTTGATCTTTTTGAAAACAGGTAAAATTTTCCTTTTTAGCAAAGACACGGTTAATTTTATTTAACAGAGTTCTATATGAATTATAGGAATAAAGCTATTACCGAGAGTCCAAAGAAAAGAATAGCTAAAACTATAGTAGCTATAAAAAGGACCTTGTCAGCCCCTCTTTTGGTCATCTTTACACTACCGGCTCCGCTGCCGCCAAAAGCTCCGGATAAGCCGCTTTCCCGGTTCTGGAACAGAATGGAAAGCATTAATAGAAGAGCTAAAATTATTTGTGCTACTTTTATCCAAAACATTGAAAAAATATTACTTGGAACTCTTTAACTTTTCCATTAGCTGAGCCATCACTCCCTTGTTGTTCTCCGCCAGATCAGCTAAAACTTTTCTGTCTAATTCAATTTTACTATCTTTTAGCTTTTTGATAAAGGCGGAATAGGACAGGCCATGCTCGCGAACAAAGGCATTGATCTTGATTTGCCACAGCTGACGGGCATTCCTTTTCTTTTTCTTCAGATCCACATAAGTGTGGGCTCCGGCCTTAATGGAGGCGGTTTTGGCCAATTTGACCAAATTCTTTCTTCCCCATTTATAACCCTTTACATCCTGGAGAAGATTCTTCCTTCTTTTGGTGTGAATTGTTCCTCTTTTTACTCTGGGCATAATTTCCAAAATTATCTAAAAACTCCTTATTTGCTATAAGGAATAAAGGTTTTTATATTCTTATCTTGGGTTTGATCCACGGTCACATCCCGTCGTTTTCTCCTGGTAATATCTCCGGAGTCCTTGGAATTGAAATGGTCCTGTCCGGCTCTTCGCTTGATCATCTTGTTGCCGCTTCCGGTGATCTTGAATCTCTTGGCTATGGCCTTATGGGTTTTCATTTTAGACATATCAGTAAAGATTAAAAATAAACAAAAAACAGGTAACCACCTGATTTGATATGGAAAATTAGATTTACTTTTTGTTAACTAAGATAATAATATACTTTCCGCCCTGTCTTGTCAAGGGCTGTTCCTCTATTATATTCAATTCTTCGTCCTCCCTAAGGGCTGCTATAAAACTTTGGACCATCTCCCTGGCCTTCTCCGGGTGCTGTTTTTCTCTTCCTTTTAAAGTAAGCTCCACCTTTAATTTATTACCTTTTTCTAAAAATTTCTGCCCCTGTCTAACTCTAAGATCAAAGTCGTGTTTGCTGATACGGACCGAAAGACGGATCCCTTTTACTTCCACTTTTTTCTGTTGCTGTCTTTGTTTGTGGGCCTTTTTTTCTTGATCATACTTCATTTTACCCAAGTCCCCTATCTTGGCCACCGGCGGCTCCCCTTTGGGGTTAACTTCTATAAGATCCATATCCGCTTCCTTGGCTTTTTGCAGGGCTTCTTGGATGGAAATTTCACCCAATTTTTCCCCGTTTTCATCAATTAAAAGCACGCTGGAAGCGTGTATCTGCTGATTGGCTCTAAATCTTTTCTCTTGGGTTTTTTTCGGCTTGGGTTTACGAAATTTTCTACGCATAAATGATTTTAACTGAAAAACTGTTAATTGCTTGGTTAATAACAACATTACAAACTGAAAAATTTGTAATGTGGGATTTATTATATTAGAAAATTAAAAAAAATGCAAGTTTTAGCCTATCTTGGAAGAAAAAGACGAGCCACAAGGGCTCGTCTTTTTTATGAGCGGGTAACGGGAATCGAACCCGTGTCTCTGCCATGGCAAGGCAGTGTAATAACCACTATACCATACCCGCATTCTCATTTATGATTTTTTGACTTATGATTTATGATTTAATTAACAGTTTACATTCTTTTATACATTTTATCAACCAACATCAAAATCATAAATCTTAAATCTGAAATCACAAAATGAGGATGTGCTGCGGGGGAGAATCGAACTCCCACGGTATTATTCATACCAAGGGATTTTAAGTCCCTCGCGTCTACCAATTCCGCCACCGCAGC
>CAZPEL010000009.1:11468-26932 GCA_964585585.1 uncultured Gammaproteobacteria bacterium
TATTCATACCAAGGGATTTTAAGTCCCTCGCGTCTACCAATTCCGCCACCGCAGCGTTCTCATTTGAGGATTTAAAGATTTATGACTTATGATTTAACTAAAAACATGCTTTATCAAAATCAAATCATAAATCTAAAATCCTAAATCACAAAAAGAGGATGTGGAGATGGCGGGACTCGAACCCGCGTGTAATAAATTCTTATAAACACTTCTACAGGATTAGTCCGATTTTAGGGAATTCGCTGTTACCTATAAAACCGGACCAAAACAGTAACAGCTAGCTTTCTGAGATTTCGGTAGTTTAATCGAAAGCTGAATTAAATTACCTACCCTTATAAGATTGACACCCGAGACGAGCTATAAGGGGTCACTCGTTCGGATGGTCGCGGGCTTTTTAAGCCGCGACAGGAGCAAAGCTGGGCACCTTCATGGAGAAGGCACTCTTAGCTTTTTGTGCTACTTTGTCTGCACTTATTTTACAGGAGTAGTATTTTACGCGCCGACTCCCCAAGCGCGTCCTGCCGTGTTTACAAGAGTATTTATTAGCGATGCCTGGCATCCCCGTATATATATTAATAACCGGTAATTGGGATTTTGACAAATATCTAATTTCTAATATCAGCTGATATCGATCAATTTGAATTTCAATTGTCAATGTTCTCTTAAAAAATGAAAACACAAGAACTTTGTGTTTTAGTTTATCTTCTTAATTTTTGCTTCATTAGCTCCCGCTTCTGTCTGTCCAGGTCCTTTCTTTTAATGTCTTCACGCTTGTCCACTTTTCTTTTTCCTTTGGCCACAGCAAACTCCAATTTTATTAAACTATGTTTAGTATATAGTTTCAAAGGCACCAATGTCAAGCCTTTTTCCTGCCTTTTTCCTATCAAATATTGGACTTCTTTTTTGTTCAATAAAAGCTTCCGGGGCCGGGTGGGATCGTGGTCCTTGATATCTCCGGCGCTTTTATATAAAGAAATATGGGCATTAACCAAATAAACTTCCGGCAACATATTCTTGCCCCTGTTCTTTAAAGTAACATGGCTTCCTTTTAGGCTGACTTGACTGTTTTTGACCGCCTTAACTTCATGGCCGAGCAGCTTTAAGCCGGCCTCGTGTTTCTCCAAGACCTCGTAATCAAAATAGGCTCGTTTGTTTCTGGCTAATACGGTCATAAATTTCTTAAAAACTTTTTAATTACCCTTGAATTTATTCAATAATTCTTGGTTGATATCTTTTATCTCTTGCTCGGTCAATTTATCTTTGTCCGCTTTCCCCGGGGTTTTTTCCTGTTCTTTTATTTTTCTGCTAATATCAGATGCTTTTTTAATAATAACCTGATTATCTTGCTCTTCTATTTTATCGGCCAGACCCCTATCATCAGTAACCGCCACCAATTCCTCCCGATCCTCGCGGGACCGTATCAACTCCAGGATCCGGTCATCCGCGGAATTGTAATAATCATCTTTGGGGGTATAAATAACCTCGATATTATCATCTTTATATTTATCCCCCATGGGGTCGGCGCTGTCAAAAACCAAAAACACGGGGCAGGTATTATTGCCAAAAAATCTTTTAATTCTTTTTATCAGCAAAGCATCAAAATCCTTTTCTTTCAATAGATCCAGCTTTCCGGCCAAATTGTTGGCGTCTATCACATATTTCATAATTTTATAATTATAAAATATTTTATAAAAAATGTCAAACAAAAAAGAGGGGACGAACCCCTCCTTTTTAAATTCTCAACTTCTTGTTTAAGCGGCTTTTTGGTGGAGATTTTTTTCTATTATTCCCTTGACTGTTTCCGCCAAGGCCTCGTCCCACTTCTCTTGTTCGGTGTAAGGGTCATCTTCTTCCGGAAGTTTCTTGTTTTGTAATTTTTCATTAACCTGTTCCAATATCTCCTGGCGTCGGTCTTGAAATTCGTCATTGTTCTCAAAATACTGCAACTCTCTTTCCAAGATACTGGAATCAAAGAACTTGGACCCGATCTCGCTTTCCAGTTCTTCCAAATTTTGACCCTCTACTGCCTCTCCCCATTCCTGGTTGGCAGTAAATTCGCTAATGTTCTCCACTCCCATATTAATTGTTGGTGACCAGGGTATAACTGCTGGGGAAGTTATACCTGATCAAGATTATTTATAATAGTAAAAACTTTTTGTAATTATACAATTCATAAAAAAATAAGACAAATACCGACCTCGGTTGGCGTCCAAATAAAAATTTCGCCATACAAAAACCGACCAATAATATCGGTCGGTTTTTGTATTGATATCCAATAAGAATTATTGGTCCTTTTGGTCTTTTTCCTTGTCTTGATCCTTTTCCGGGGGGTCCTCCTTTGACTCGGACTCCTTTTTCTCCTCTTCGTCTTTATTTGAGTCAGCGGAACCAGAAGAGGATTCCTTGATATTCCACTTCTTTAACTGCTCCAAGACCTTATTATTAACTATTATATTTTGTAAGTAATTTTTGTAATCCGGACTTTTTACCCTTTCTTCAACTTTTTCATATCCCTTGTATTGCTCCAAAAGTTCATTCTGTTTTTGTTCTATTTCCTCCTCGGAGGCGGCAATATTCTCTTGATTGGCTATTTCCCGGATCAGCAAAGCGGTTTTAACTCTTTTTTCCGCTTCCGGTTTCATTTCTTCCAGTAATTGTTCCTGGCTTTTGCCGATGCTTTGCAAATAATCCTCGAATTTTCCGCCCTGGCTGGTAACATTCTGTTGGATCTCGGAAAGCATTTTGTTGGCTTCCTGGTCGATCAGGCTGGTTGGGATATCGCCGAATTCGCTTTTCTCCAGGATCTGGTCGATCATTTTGATCTCGGTTCTTTGATCCGCTTTTTGCTTTTGTTCTTGGGAAATATTGTCTCGAAGAATATTTTTTAATTCATCTAAGCTGTTGATCCCGAATTTTTTGGCAAATTCATCATCCACTTCCGGTATATTCCTTTCTTTAACTCCCTTGACCTTAACATTAAAATCAACATTTTGACCGGCCAAATTCTTTTGGTGATGGTTTTCCGGATATTGAATTTGAAAATTAAGGTCATCTTCCTTTTTGGATCCGATCAAATTATCATCAAAACCCGGAACTAAATAATTTTGTCCCAGAGTTACATCGGTATCCTGGCTTTGACCGCCCTCTACCGGCACATTATCTTGGGACATATTGATATCCACTGTTACCTTGTCTCCTTTTTGGGCTCCCCGATCCACTTCTTTTTCCTCTGCATATTGTTCTTGCAGGGTCTTAACTGTTTTGTCCACCTCTTCTTCATTGGGTTCTACTTGTTCCGCTTCTACCGGAACATTTTTATAATCACCCAATTTTACTTCCGGCAACAAGGAAATAACCGCTTTATAGGCCATGGGGTTGCCGGAAGAAAGTTTGGTCACATCCACCTGAGGTTGGCCTATGGGCTGGCCTTCCACATTCTCCTGGATGGCCTTATCCAAAGTTTCGTTGACCGCGATCCGGGCGGCCTTGTCCAAAATGCTCATTTCGCCCACTTTTTGCTTAACTACTTCATAAGAGGCCTTGCCGGGGCGAAAACCTTCGATTGTGGTTTCCTGGGAGATCTCCTGGACCGCTTTATCTATAAAGGGTTGGAACTCTTCCGGGCTTAACTCCACATTTAATTCTACTTGAGATTTTTCTAAGTCTTGTTTGTTTACATTCATAAAATAATTTATTGTTTCCTTGTTTTATTGTTTGCTAATAAAACAATTCAAGCAACAAGCGTTAAGTTCAATATATTTTACATTTTTTACTTAGTTAAAATATTCTTCCAGTTTGGGAGCCACTTGCTTCTTTCTGGACATAACCCCCTCAACAAAGGCCTTGCCTTCGGAAAAATCGGCGCCGAAAGCCCGACCCAGAGTATCGGTGTCATCACTGGCCACTAAGAATTGAGACCCCTCTTTCATGATGTCGGTTATGAACAAAATAACCGTATGATAACTCTGTTCTTGCTTCATTTTTTGCAGGGTTTCCAAAAGTTCTTGCTCCCGGGGGCCGAACTCGCCCAGATCCACTGTTTCCACTTGACCGACGCCCACCTTGCCCTGGCTTAGGTCAAAATCCTTAAAATCGCCCTTAATTATTTCCTCGGCACCCAACTCCTTTACACTGGACCGGATCTTGAACAATTCAATACCATACTGCTTCCAGTCCGCCACCTCGGCCTTTTCCGCCAATTCCTTGATGATCTCCACATCCTTGTCCGTGCAAGTAGGGGATTTGGTGATAACAGTATCCACCAAGATGGCCGAAAGCATCAATCCGGCCAAATTTTTGTCTATCTCCAGTCCGCTGTTTTTGAATCTTCTGGCAATTATAGAACAAGTGGCGCCCCAAGGCAGGGAACAAAAAGGGATAGGGCTGTCATATTTAAAATTAACCTTGTGGTGATCCAGGACCTCCCGGATCTCGGCCTCTTCCACGCCGTTAACCGCTTGGGAGAATTCATTATGATCCACGAGGATTATTTTTTTACCGGAAGCATCTTCCAATACCGGCGGTTCGTCCCAACCGAATTTTTTCAAAGAATGAGCGGTTTCCTGGTTGATCGAACCGGGTACGGCCGGTTGATAAATATCCGTGTTTTCCAAACGATTCTTCAGTTCGGAATAAGCGATGGCCGCGGCCACGCTGTCCAGATCCGGAGACCGGTGGCCAAGGATGTAGATGGTTTCTTGGGACATATTCCTGGATCTTAGGCTCTAAACCGGAAGGGTTTAGGTCTAAAATTTTATTTTTTTATTAAGCCATAATTATTTTTCCTCTTCCTCTGGAGGGGTTTCGGTGTCATCTTCGGATTCTTCTTTTTGCTCTTCTGCGTCCGCCCCAACAGGGTCCTCTTCCGCGGTTTCGGCCTTGTTCTCTGTTTCCTCTTCCGGGATATCGGCTGATTCGGCCTCATCCTTGTTTTCTTGTTTCTCTTCATCTTCGTTCTTGTCCGCGGAAGAATTCTCTTCCCCACTCTCGGGAGTGGATTCTTCCTGTTGAGAGGCACCTTCCTCATACTCTTCCGGCGAAGATTCCTCGCTCATGCCTTCCTCGTCCTCTTGAACATTGATCTTCCAACCGGTCAAAGCGGAGGCCAATCTGATATTTTCCCCTCTCTTGCCGATAGCCAAAGAGAATTGGTCCGAAGCTACTTTTATATAGGCCATTCCGCTATCTTCATCCACTTCGGCGCTCAAAACCTTGGCCGGGGACAGGGAATTGGCCACAAATTTGGCCGGGTCTTCGTCGTATTCGATTATATCCACTTTCTCTCCGCCCAACTCGTTGATTATAGTCTGTATTCGGGAACCCTTCTGACCCACGCAGGAACCGATGGGGTCGATATTTTCCGATTCGGTCCAGACAGCCACCTTGGATCTGGAACCGGCCTCTCTGGCCACGGATTTGATCTCGATCATCCCGCTGGCCAATTCCGGTATCTCTAAGTGGAATAAAGTTCTAACAATTTCCTGGGAAGTTCGGGACAAGGTTATTCGCGGACCCTTGGGCTGGAATTCCACTTCCTTTATATAAACCTTGATCCTTTCTCCGGGTTTATGCCTTTCTCTCGGGATCTGCTCCTCGGCCGGCAAGTAACCTATGGCCTTGCCCAAGTCCACTAATAGATTCCTGCCTTCCCGGCGCTGTACTATGCCGTTGACCACTTCTTGCTCTTTTTCCTTAAACTCATTAAAGATCATCTCTCGCTCTGACTCTCTTAATTTTTGAATAATAACCTGCTTGGCGGTCTGGGCGGCCATTCGGCCGTAGGAATCCGGAACCTCCAAGTCTATTTTGATATCTTCTCCCACTTCAGCGTCTTCCTTGATCATTCTGGCATCACTCAACTGGATCTCGGTTTTGGGGTTGAATTTTTTTTCCTGCTCCTCCTCTTGTTCTGAACTTGTTTCCTCTGGGCTTGTCGAAGATCCTTGTTCCTCCTTTGATTCCGACCCTTCCTGCCCCTCTGAGGACTCGGAAGTTTCGGGTTCACCGGACTCCTTATCCTCTTCTTGTTCCTCCTCCGGCAGGTCTTCCACTACCGTTTTGACATCCATTACCTCGGTGTTTCCGGTCTCCGGATCAAAATTAACCTTGATGTTTTGATTTTTGTGGCCGTAATCCTTTCTGTAAGCTGCGGCCAAAGACAGCTCTATGGTGTTAAGCACGGCTTCATAATCCAGACCTTTTTCATCGCAAACCGACTTAATAGCGCTTGATAATTCAGACATAATTTTGCAAACAGGGCAACTCGGACCTTATAATTCTCCGAATTGACCCTTGATTAATAAAAAAGCTAATTGCTTGCCACAACTAGCTCTGACTTAAAAAATCATTAAAATCTTATTTCTATTTTTTACAATAACATAACCTTTGAATATGTCAACCAAAGCCACCCTATTTAAGCCCCAAGATCAAATAATAATTGTATTTGTCCTTTTTTATGCTCTTAAGGCGCAAGCCGCTTTTTCGGGCCAATCTTTTTAATTGCCGTTTGGTAAAGGCGTGATAATACCTTTTTTTGGCCGTTTGCCCCTGACTATCTCCCTTCCATTCAAATATTATATCTCCGATATCCATATTGTTCTTTTTAAAGAATTTCAAAAGAAAATATCGGAAAAGAAGTTTTCGGGACCAGGATCGGCTCCATAGGTTCCAAACTGTGACCACGATCCGGCCGTCCTTCTTGGCCTTGTTCTTAAGCTGCTTCAAGGCCTGGATCCGCAGATCGGTGCCGGGAATGTGGTGCAAAACAGCCACGCAAAAAACATGATCAAAGCCCATTTCTCCGATCCTGCCCAAATCCAGAATGTCCCCCTCCCGGAATTTATGATCGGGAAAATTGTTTTGGGCCTTTTGGATCAATTCCGCGCTAAAATCTACGCCCAGATATCCTATCTGTTTATCTTGCAGGCCATACAAAAGCCGGCCGTTACCACAGCCCACATCCATAACACTTTCCCCCTCCTCGACTTCCTGTAACAATTTGTTCAACTCCGGCCATAGGGGCTTCTTTCTGGTCTGGTCAAAACTGTCGGCAATATCATCATAATTGGACCGGACCAAATTCAATAATTTTTTCTTGGTATATCTATCCATAGAGTTTGTTTTTAGCTAAAACCAATTTAATATCCTCATAGCTAATATCTTCCGGTAATTCCTGTTTCAGGGGTTTAAGCTTGCCCGAACCCAGATCCTTGACCGCCTGGTCGATCTTTTTTTGCTTAACCGCGGCCACCATCTTGTCCACCTCCTTGGGGCCCAATAACCCCTTTTTGAGCAAAAAACAGATGTGATCCACCACTGTCCGAGAGGTTAAACCTCTGGTTTCGGCTATCTCCGGCAAGCTCAAACCCTGCTGATACAGCTCCCAGGTCTCTAACTGGGTCAATTTGGTGTTGATCTTGGTCTTGCCGCCGTCCGAACTCTTTTCTTCAGCTGAAGAGGGGCCGGGGGTATTCAAACAATTGTCGCAGCGGCCGCACCGGGAAGAATTCTCATCCCCGAAATAATCCAAGATAACTTTTTGCCGGCAGTCATAAGAATAAACATAATCCTCCATTTTGTCCAATTTGGAATAGGCCTGCCTGGCTTTGGCCTTTAATTTACTGAAATCTATATCCAGATCCGCCGTATCCACTCTTTTTAAAATATTGATCTCGGACCCCTGAAAGGGAGGATAATATTCCCAAATTCCCTTGTCCGCCAAATTGCGAACCGCCCGCTTCAAGGATTCCTTCTTTAGCCCCAATATCTCGGCCACCTCTTCCAAATTAGCATTCCAACCCTGTTCCAATTCCCGGGAATACTTATCCTGCATTTTGGTTAAAACCTCTTTTTGGGATTTGGCCCGGTTGCTGATCTTGTCATAGGCCTGGGACCAAGGGGTCAGGATCTTTAAATAGGCATTACTGGTCTTTTCTCTGGCCCTGGAGATCAGCCCCTCTTTTTCCAATAATTTCAAGCTGGTCCCGATCGCCATTTCCGGAGTGTTTTCCGACAAAGTTTGGCTGATCTCACTATAGGTAAAAAGAACCTTGTCCTGTTCATAGCCCAATAAAGTATTATATACCTCGATTATCATATCCGGACTGGGGTTGTCGCCCCGAATAAAGAACTCCCGCAAATTCCTATCCTTGGTGGAATACAACAAAAGACAAAAACTGGGTTGACCGTCCCGGCCGGCCCGACCGGCCTCCTGGTAGTAGGCCTCGATATTGCCCGGCATATCATGATGGATCACAAACCGAATATCTTTTTTGTCTATACCCAAACCGAAAGCATTGGTGGCCACCACCACTTCCACATTATTGTTCATAAACTTCTCCTGAACCCATTTTCTGTCCTCCGGATCCATGCCGGCATGATAAGAAACCGCCTTGATATCCTCTTCCAGAAGGATCCTGGTGATCTCGTCCGCCTTGGCCCTGGTGCCGGTATAAACTATGCCCCTGATATCGTCCAAATATTTAATGGAATCGGCTATTATGCTTCCTTTTTGGTTTTCCTGGGTTCGGATAACTCCGAATTGCAGATTGGGCCGGGCAAATCCGGTAACTATGATCTCCGGCTCTTTCAGATCCAATTGTTTGATAATATCCTCTTTTACTTCCGGGGTGGCGGTGGCGGTCAAGGCCACTACCGGCGGCTTGCCTACCAACTCGATGGCCCGGTTCAACCTGGTATAGCTGGGCCGGAAATCATGACCCCATTCACTGATACAATGGGCCTCGTCTATGGCGAAGAGATTGACCGATAATTCCTTTAAATGCTGTACGAAATTAAAATTATTAAAACGCTCCGGGGCTATATATAAAAGCTTATAAAAACCGGTCTTAACTTTGTCGATCCTATCCTCGGCCTCTTCCGGGGAAATAGAGGAATTAATAAAAGTGGCCGGGACACCTATGGAGTTCAAAAAGTCCACCTGGTCCTTCATTAAGGCAATAAGGGGCGAAACCACAATAGTGGCTCCGTCCAAGACCAAGGCCGGGAGTTGATAGATCAAGGACTTACCCCCGCCGGTGGGCATTATAACCACGGTATCTTTTTGGCCCAAAATATTTTCAATTGCTTCTTTTTGCCCGGAACGAAATTCACTGAAACCATAATGAAGCTTAAGGAGTTCTCGGGCTTGTTGAAGTTTATTATCCATATAATTAAAATCAAAATGAAAAATAAAAACAAAAAAATGACTTTATCTATTCACCCGAAATTTTGATTTTTGCATTTTGATCTTTGAGTTTTCATTATACCCCGCGCAACTTTAGACTTTTGCTTAGTCTTAGGAAGGCCACAATATAGGCGGCGGTCCGCAAATTCTCGTTATAATCGCTTTTGGCCTGCCAAACCGCTTCCGTGGCCCGGTTTAGTTTATGATGAAGTCTTTTTTCCACTTTTTCCCGATTCCAATAATAATTATCCAAATTCTGCACCCATTCAAAATAAGAAACCACCACTCCTCCGGCGTTGGCCAACACATCCGGGATCACTAAAATGCCGTTTTGGCCCAAAATCTCATCGGCCTCGGGCGTAACCGGTCCATTGGCAAGCTCTAAAACCGTTTTGGCTTTTACTGTGGGGGCGATTTCCTTTGTTATGGTTCCCTCCAGGGCGGCCGGGACCAAAAGATCCACCTCCAGGGCTAAAAGCTCCTGCCAGGTGATCTCCTCGCCCCCTTCAAAACCTTGAATGGAACCGTTTTGAACTTTATACTCTTCTAATTTTTCAATATCCAAACCTTCACGATTATAGACCGTGGCTCTGGAGTCCGCAACCGCAACCACCTTATGCCCGTCTTGGGTCGCGATCCGAGCAAAATTAGAACCGGCATTACCAAAACCATGAACAGCAACACTGACTTGCTTGCCCAAATCTATCTTTTCTTTAATATTTTTAAAAACAAAATAACCTCCTTGGGCGGTGGCTTTATCCCTGCCCACCGAACCGCCGATCTCAATCGGCTTGCCGGTTACCACTCCGGGAATATTTTTGCCCCGGAGGTTGCTGTATTCATCCATAAACCAAGCCATAATCTGAGCGTTGGTATAAACATCCGGAGCCGGAATATCTTGGTCCGGACCAATATGCTCCGAGGTCTTCCTGATATATTCCCGACTTAATCTTTCCAACTCTCTTTCGCTTAATTCCTTAGGGTTAACTATAATTCCGCCCTTGCCCCCGCCATAGGGTATATCCACTACCGCGCACTTGATGGTCATCCAAAAAGCCAAAGATTTTACCTCGTCCAAGTCAACTTCGGGGTGAAACCTGACTCCTCCCTTATAGGGACCCCTGACATTGGAATGCTGCACCCGAATGCCTTGAAAAACCCGCAGAGAACCATCATCCATCCGAACCGGCAAGGAAACCTGAATGATCTTTTGCGGTTCTTCCAAAACCCGCATTTCTTCATAAGCCACCTCTCTCTCTTGTTCATTCTTATCTTGGTCCTTAATTATGTCTCTGGTTTTATTAAGCTGGTCAAGGCAATTGTTATAATTTTGGGGCATATTTATTGCATTGATAAATTGTTACATTGTTCAATTGTTAATTTTTCCTTTTAAACAATTCAAGGGTGTTTTTAAGGGCGGTGGCAATAGTGATCGGTCCCACTCCCCCGGGGACCGGAGTGAGAAAAGAAGCTTTATCAGACACATCCTCCTGATCCACATCGCCCCAAATTTTTTTTCCTTTTTTGGTGATACCGATATCTATGATCCCGGCGTTCTTTTTGATCATGTCCTTTTTGATCAGGTGTGGCTGGCCGGCCGCGGTTATAAGTAGATCCGCTTGGGAAGTTTTGTTTGATAGGTCTTTTGCCTCCGGGGAAACCACTTCGGCTGTGGCGCTATAACATTCCAGGGCTCGGGCTAAGCTGGAACCAAAAATATCGGAATTGGCCACAATACAAACTTGTTTACCAACTAATTCAAATTCCGCTTCTTTTAAGACCTCGAATACCACTTGAAAAACCGGGGGTAGAACATGATCATGATCACAAGTTTCTTGTATGATCTTGATGTTCTCCGGATGAAAACGATCCAGGTCCTTGTTCGGATCCAGAGTTTTTATTATCTCGTCGGTGTTTATTTGTCCGGGCAAAGGAAGTTGGATCAAAATTGCGTCTATTAGATCATCCTTGTTTAAATGCCTAATAACTTTTTTAATTTCTTCTTCGCCGGTATCTTCCGGTAGCTTATAAAGATGGGTGTCCACCCCGACTTTTTTGGCCTCTTTTTCTTTTAAGTTGACATAAGTATTGGAATCCTCCCGTTCTCCCACCAAAATAATGGCTAAGTTGGGTCGTTTGTCCGCCTTGGCCTTGTCCTGGGACAGATCTCCTTTTCCGCCGTTTTCTCTAATTATCTCTTTGACTATCTCGTCTTTTATTCGGTCGGCTATTTTGTGGCCGTTAATTATAGTAGCTGGCATAGTTGCTAGAAGTTTGAATTTAGAATTTAGAATTTATTTCGAGTTTCGGGTTTTATTTAAATAAGGGAAATTTAGAGCAGAGTTTTTCTACCTGCTGTTTTAATTCTTCCAATTTCTTTTCTTTGTTTCTTCCTTTTAGAGCTTGGTCGATGATATCCACCACTTCTTTAACCCCTTCCTCTTTTAGTCCTCGAGTAGTAAGAGCGGGGGTGCCCAGTCTAACTCCGGAGGGATTTTTAGGAGGGTTAGGGTCGTTGGGTATGGTGGACCGGCTGACCGAAATACCCACTTGCTCCAGGATGGCCTCGGCCTCCTTGCCGCCCACCCCTTGGCCGGTCATATCCACGACCAATAAATGATTATCAGTCCCGCCGGAGACCACTCCGTAGCCCTTGTTGATGAATTCCCGGGCCATGGCCTTGGCGTTGGTGATCACTTGTTGGGCATAATCCTTAAATTCCGGTTCCAAGGCCTCCTTGAAAGCAACAGCTTTGGCGGCGGTGATATGATTGTGAGGACCTCCTTGCATGCCTGGAAATACTGCCTTATCAACTTGTTTGGCATAGTCTTGTTTGCACATAACAATAGCTCCTCGCGGTCCTCGCAAGGTTTTGTGGGTGGTAGTGGCCACGACATCAAAAATGGGGACCGGGTTAGCCATTTGGCCTCCGGCTATTAGGCCGGCGGTATGGGCGATATCGGCGAAAGTGTAAGCGCCGACCTGATCGGCTATATCCTGGATCTTTTGCCATTCTATTTCTCGGGAATAGGCGCTGTAGCCGGCTACGATCATCTTGGGCTTTTCCTTTAGCGCTACTTTTTCCAATTGCTCCAGGTCCAGCTTACCGGTTTCCGGGTCCACTTCGTATTGGACAAAATTATAAAGCATTCCGGAAAAATTGACCGGATGGCCGTGGGATAGGTGTCCGCCGTGATCCAATCTCAAACCCAAAACCTTGTCTCCCGGCTCCAAAAAAGCGAAATAGACAGCGGCATTGGCCGGTGAGCCGGAAAGAGGCTGGACATTGACGTGTTCGGCGTTGAAAAGCTTCTGGGCCCTGTCTTTAGCTATCTCCTCCACTTTATCTATCACCTGATTACCGCCGTAATATCTACTGCCGGGATAGCCCTCGCTATATTTATTGGTAAAAACACTGCCCATGACCTCTAACACGGCCGAAGAAACATAATTCTCCGAAGCTATTAGTTCCAATTCATTGTTTTGCCGCTCCGCCTCCCGGCTTAAAGCGTCAAAGATCTCGGAATCGGCCTGGGAAAGATTGTCATAAGAGGGCATAACCATAAACTCCGATCCTTGAAAACTCGGATTTCAAGAATGGATATATTAAAAATAAATCAGCTGCTTGATATTTTAATCATATTTCAGTCCGGGTGGTTTGTCAAAATAAAAAGGCGACCCACAGGGGTCGCCCAAAACTTAGAAAAACTTATACATCGAATTCGTCGAATTCCTCCTCCGCTTCCTGCGGCAAACTAATACGGTTGGCAGGCAAAAGCCTGAAATTGAAAAGTAAATACAAAAACTGTTTCGGCGGGATTTGCTGCGGGGAGATGCGGTTTTTCAAAGTTACCTCCTTTGTTTTGGGGTGCATTAATTAAAAACCTCCCTTTTATATAATTTTAGCTAAAAAATTTCTTGGCGTCAACTTTCTTGGTCCAATTTGGTGTAGGTCATTTTTTTTAGACCTTGATACCAATCAGTGAATTTAGTCTTTTTCATTTCAGCCATTATCTTTTTGGCGGAATCCGTTTCCAGCGCTTTTTCTACATTGTCCACCCATTCCTGGGCTCCGTAATACCCCAGGTCCAAATACTCCTTGGCCTGAAAAGCCACTTCCAGCCAATCAGCGTCCTTGGCTATTATCCCCTCCTTGGTGTTTCTTTCCTCGTACTCCCGAAGGTAGGCGCTCCATTTTTTCTGAATCTTCTCTCCCAGGTTATCCAATTGCTCCCGGTTAACATTCTGTTCGGCCTCTTTTTTGGAAAAATATCTGGCCGCCACCTTGTTTTGGTCCCCTAACCTGGTTTCCGCGTTGTCATGTATGACCAACATGGTGGCCACTTTATCCGGGTTAGCGTCACCCTCCATAGAGGCCAAAATATAACCGATCTGGGCGGCCCGAAGAGCGTGCTCGGCCACTGTATCCGGATTCTTAACTCCGGCCAATTGAAAACCAATGTGACGTTGACGCTTTAATTGGCTTAACTCAAAAATAAAATTGGTAATTTTTTTGAAGTCCATAGCTTTTCCTCCTTGGTGGAATTATTGAATTAAAATTAGCTAAAATCATTTAGTGATAAAATCAATGTAACAAAAAAATAAATAAAAATCAATCTTTATAATTAAAACAAGGGATAAAATATTTTTATCCCTTGTATTTATATACCCTGGTTGCCTCCCAATATTCGGCCATCTTGATCTTGTCTTCCAATCTTTTTATAAATCCGAACAAGCCGTTGGGAAAGGCATGGGGGTATAGTTGTTTCAAGATCTCTTCCCCTTCTTCTATGGCGATTATTTCCGCGATCTCAATAAACATTTCCGCTTCCTCGATCTTGTCCAGAACATTTTTGTAATATTGCGGGGTTTCCATATTGTGGGAAATATCGGCCAAGCGAATAAAAATAGCCCAGGGGTCCTCTCTTAATATAACAAATACTTTTTCTTTGTAAGACTCGTAACCACAGAGTTCGTTTCGGGACATAAAATCCACCAAAAAGGCCGCGTAAGACCCGAACTTGCGGCTTATCTCCTTAATGTTTACACCCGCGTCCTCGCAACTGTCGTGCAACAGAAAAGCTATAATAAAAACCGCCGGGAAACCGAGTCGGATCAGCTTTGTTGCTCCTCCCACCAAATGATGCCAATAAGGTTCTCCGCTTTTGCGACGCTGAAATACATGGGCGGAACGAGCAAAACTAAAAGCTTTATCAATAAGTTCCTTGTCCGACCGGGAATAGTAAGATCTTTTTAAAAGAGCTTGGAATTCCGCTTTTAATCTCATCTCTCACCTCCTTTCTTTGAGTTTTTGTTTTTGGGAAATATACTTTAGAATAAAAAACGGGAATTGTCAATCCAGAGAAAAGCTTTTTAAAATCTTATATTCCGGGCCCTCTTTCTTTAAAACACTTTCCATTACCTCGATCGACTCCACCGGAAAACTCAAATTAAGATCCTCGGCCACTTCCGGTTGATTCTCCGGCTCTATTAACCTCCACAGGACGGTCTTAAATCGAGCCAAGGTGATATGAGGCGAAAAATCCCGTTTTTCTCTTTGGAAAAAGAACTCCGGGGCCTGTTCCAGCCGCTCGTCCAGATCCTTTTTTACCGCCTCCAACTCCAGGGTCTTTTTAACCATCCCCCAGATCATTTTGGGCGGAGTAACTTGGGGCGGGCCGTAAATACTTTTTTCCAAATTGAATTCAAACCGGGAATGGTTCTCCGCCACTTGCCGGACCGGCTCGAAGACGGCCTCTACATTTTTGTCCTTGATATTGCCCAAAAAAGCCAAGGTTAAATGTAGATTTTCCGGCTCGGTCCATTTTATAGGAATGCCCCGAGAAGTATCTTCCATGGCAGAGGCGAACTTGTCCGCTTGGCGCTGTTGGTAATCCCGCAATTGGTCTTTCAGGTCTTGCGGGAGATTTATGGCTATGAAGATGCGGTGGAACATAATTATTAAAATGCAAAATTCAAATCTCAAAAATCAAAATTAGAAATAATTTTCAATCAATTGGCGCCGTGTTATACACCCCCGACGACCAAAAAGAGAAGACCGCAGTGTGGTTCGACTAAAGGGAGAAGATCAGCCTTTTTGGTGCCGTTGCAGTCTCCGGTAGGGACTGCAACGCTTTTAAGGTTTAATGTTATTGGTTTTATTTTAGCATTTATTTGTTGTTTTAAGGAGCTGCAGTCCCGAGGCCGGAGACTGCAGCTGGGCCAACTAAGGTTTTTCGAACCTTTCCGGAACAATACCGGTGGAGAGATGACTAATGTA